>CAJUFL010000029.1 GCA_910585605.1 uncultured Lachnospiraceae bacterium
TACATAAAAAAGGCAGTGACAGATGTTATGGAATTGTTGCTGATGAAAAATTTCTAATGGTATCGGAATACAGCGGTTATGGTTCCGATGCGGAAGTTGTTGTATTTAAGCAATGGAATGAAACACCATTTTGATATGCCAAAATAAAATATTCAGGAGGTGTACCGGTATGGAACTTCGAGTCTTGAAATATTTCCTTACTGTGGCAAGAGAAGAAAATATAACACGGGCTGCTGCGATTTGCCATATTACCCAGCCTACACTTTCCCGTCAGATGATGCAGTTGGAGGAGGAACTGGGTGTTAAGCTATTTCACAGGGGAGGACATAATATTCTGCTTACGGAGGAGGGAATGCTTTTACGCCGACGGGCACAGGAAATTGTTGGATTGGCAGAAAAAACGGAAAAGGAATTAATCCATGGAGAGGAGAATATTTCGGGAGAAATTTCAATCGGCTGCGGGGAGACACGGAATATGAAGCCGCTTTCGGAAATGATAGCTTCTTTTCAGGCAAAATATCCAGATGTCAGCTTTCGTATGGATACTGCTATTGCTGATGATGTGAAGGAGCATCTGGAGAATGGGACACTGGATATGGGTCTGCTGCTGGAACCTGTAGAAATCAGCAGATATCATTTTGTCAGGATGCCGATTAAAGAAAAATGGCATGTCCTTATGCGGAAGGATGCACCTTTGGCGGCGAAAGAAAAAATTACCCCCAGTGATTTGGCAGGAATCCCCTTGATCGTTGCAAAACGGCAATCGGTTCGTAATGAATTGGAGAACTGGTTTGGAAATGATTTACAAAAGCTTCATGTAGCCGCTACCTGTAATCTCTCTTATGTTAATCAGTCTATTATGGTGGAGCGTGGAATCGGTGTAGCAATGACAATGGATTTTTCCGGCAGTTATGATAGCCTATGCCTGCGGCCGGTAGAGCCTGAGATTGTAAGTGGATGTGTTTTGGTCTGGAAAAAGGACCAGATGCAGTCCTTCCTTATAGCACGTTTTATTGCACATGTCAAAGAATATTTAAGTGGAATAGAAAAAGGAAAAAGAAATTCCTGAGATACAAAAAAGGCATTTCTTGTAATGCAAAATAGGTATTAGACATGGACAGAAAGATTTTGTAAGATTAATTTATAAAAAGGAGGATGGATTTATGAGAGTGGAAGACAAAAATGAATTTGATAAACAGAATGTATTTGGATTAGGTAAGGAAAATGACGCATTTGCCAAGTATTTTATTGGAAATTCGTATCTGAATCCATTGACCCAGCCGGGAGAAAGTACGGTATTTCTTGCAAATGTCACTTTTGAACCGGGTTGCCGCAATAACTGGCATATCCATCATGCGAAGAGCGGGGGAGGGCAGCTTCTGATCTGCACGGCTGGAAGCGGATGGTACCAGGAAGAAGGAAAGGAAGCAGTCAGTCTGGAACCGGGTATGGTCATTACCATACCGCCGGAGGTTAAACACTGGCACGGAGCAAAGGCGGACAGCTGGTTCAGTCATATTGCCGTAGAGGTTCCCGGTACGGAAACCGGTAATGAGTGGCTGGAAGAGGTTGATGAGGAAGCCTATGGGAATTTAGAATAAGATTAATATTTACTCAAACTGCATATAATTTGTAGGAAGAACTTTAAGTGGAGGTAGAATACTATGAAATATGTAAAATTGGGGAATTCGGATTTGGAAGTGTCTCGTATCTGTATGGGGTGTATGGGATTTGGAGACGCTGGAAACGGCCAGCATTCATGGACATTGGACGAGGAGCATTCCCGTGAGATTATAAAGCATGGATTGGAAATGGGTGTGAATTTTTTTGATACGGCAATTGCCTATCAGGGAGGAACCAGTGAGCAGTATCTGGGCCGGGCACTCCGTGATTTTGCGAAACGGGATGAAGTGGTGGTTGCGACGAAATTTCTGCCCCGCACGCAGGATGAAAGGGAAGCGGGAATTTCCGCACAGCAGCATATCATGCAGATGATTGATAAAAGCCTGCATAATCTTGGCATGGATTATGTAGATTTATATATCTACCATATGTGGGATTATCAGACGCCGCTTTATGACATTATGGAAGGTCTGAATCAGGTTGTAAAGGCAGGCAAAGCCCGATATATCGGTATTTCTAACTGTTATGCTTATCAGCTGGCAAAAGCGAATGCACTGGCAGACAAAGAAGGTTTTGCCGGATTTGTATCCGTACAGGGGCATTATAATCTGATTTTTAGAGAAGAGGAACGGGAAATGGCAAGACTTTGCGGTGAAGATAATATTGCCATGACACCATATAGTGCCCTGGCGAGCGGGCGTCTTTCCAAGCGTCCCGGTGAAACATCGAAGAGGCTTATGCAAAAGGGAAATATGATAATACGTCAGAGCAGGATAATGAAATTATTAGGAGAGTGGATGAGCTTGCACAGAAAAAAGGAGTGTCCATGACGGAAGTTTCCCTGGCATGGCTGCTTACGAAGGCGGCATCCCCTGTGGCAGGAGCTACAAAACTCAGCCATATTGAGGGTGAGGTAAAGGCTGTGGATCTGACTTTAGATGCAGAAGAGATCGCATATCTGGAACAACCTTATGTTCCGCACAAACTGGTAGGAGTTATGCAACAGAATACACCGAATGTTTAGTAAAGGCAATTGCTAAGCGCTTAGTGGAACGAAAGGAGAATAAAATGAACTTTTATGAGACAGATCCTGAATTTATGGAAAGGTTTGAACATTTTGCATTTCAAGAGGTAGTGATGGAGGAAGGGTGCAATCTTCCGGATGATATCCGTTTTCTTGCAATTTTAGCAGTCTTGGTTGGATGTCAGGGAGAGGATGCTTACCGGGAAATGCTGCCTGTGGCATTGGATCATGGTGTTTCGCCGACATCGGTTAAGGAGATGATATATCAATCTGTAGATTATGTAGGTATGGGACGTATGTGGCCGTTTTTGTCACTCACCAATGAAATTCTGAAGGAAAGAGGTGTGGTTCTTCCGTTAGAGGGACAGTGTACAACGACAATGGAAAACCGGTTGGAAAAGGGAATAGAAGCACAGGCGGTCATATTTGGTGAGCATATGAGGGAAGCGTGGAAAGCAGGTCATATTAATAAGTGGCTGGCAGCTAATTGTTTTGGTGATTACTATACAAGAACAGGACTTACTCTGGCACAAAGGGAGATGATTACGTTTTGCTTTCTTGCAGCACAAGGGGGTGCAGAACCGCAGCTTACTTCTCATGCAAAGGGGAATATCAATCTGGGGAATGATAAGGATTTTCTGATTCGTGTTGTTTCACAGTGTCTTCCATATATCGGTTATCCCAGAAGCCTGAATGCGATTGCCTGTATAAATAAGGCGGCTGAAGAAAATTCGTGAAATAATGAATGATATCTGACTTGATAATAATTTAAATAAAACGGGGATTTATATGAAAGTAATAGATCTGCACTGTGATACAATATATGAAATTTTAGCCGGAAGAAAAAGAGGAGAGCATATCGGGCTTAGGAAGAACCGGCTTATGCTGGATTTGGAAAGAATGCAGCAGGGGGGCTATTTCTTACAGAATTTTGCACTGTTTGTGGAAAAGAAACAGGGGGAAAGCCCTTTTGACATGTTTAAGGAATTATTGGATGTTTTCAACATGGAAATAAAAGAAAATGAAGATTTGATTGCTAAGGTATTGACCACTGATGATATGCAAGAGAATGAAAAGGCAGGAAAAATGTCGGCACTGCTTACCGTGGAAGGCGGGGAAGCCTGTGAGGGGAAATTGGAAAATCTGAAGTATCTGTATGAACAGGGTGTTAGGATGATGACTTTGACATGGAATTTTCCCAATGAAATCGGATACCCTAATTTTGATGAGAGCAGGGATTTCTTTACACCGAATATGGAGGAAGGACTGACTGAAACGGGAATCCTGTTTGTGGAAGAGATGGAACGGCTGGGGATAATTGTGGATGTGTCCCATCTGTCAGATGCAGGTTTTTATGATGTACTAAAATATACAAAAAGACCGTTTGTGGCAAGTCATTCCAATGCCAGAAGCATATGTCCCTGGGTGCGTAATCTTACGGATGATATGATTCGCAGGCTTGCAGACAGGGGTGGTGTGACAGGTCTTAATTATTGTGCGGATTTTTTGAGAAAGCCTGCCGTACAGGAGAAGGCAGAAAAAAACAAGTCAGAAGAAAAGGAAAGATTAATAAGAAATGGCAGGCAGGCATCCAAAGAAGGATATGCGGATTTGGAGGATATCGCAAGACATGCAAGACATATTGTTGATATCGGCGGGATAGAATGCTTAGGACTTGGCAGTGATTTTGACGGCATCCCGGCATATCAGGGATGTCCGAAGGCTGAGCGGATAGATGAGCTGGCAGATGTTCTTGCCAAAAATGGATTTCATGAAAGAGAGATTGATAAAATTTTTTATCAGAATGCATTCCGGCTTTATCAGGAGGTATTGGGCTAAAGATGCTGTTGAGGGATAACGGAATGAAATATGCGGATTACATATTCAAAGAATAGTTAAAAAAAGATAAGAAAGGTATAGAAGAATAGCGTATACAGGGTTAAGCAAAAAGAAAAAACTGCCAGAGTGTTGTAAGTACATCACTCTGGCAGTACTGCCGTATGGCAGCATATAGATATATCAGGGTGTTTTATTTAACTCCGTTAATTAATTCGTCCAGCATTTTCGGCAGTTCTGTGTCCATGTTTTCATCACTGAACTGGCAGGTTCCTACCGCTTTGTGTCCACCGCCTCCGTATTTCAGCATAAGGCTTCCTACATCAACAGTGGAAGTACGGTTTAGTATGCTGTAGCCGACTGCTGCGGAACAGCCTTTGCCGCCTTTGCCGTTTACGATCCATGCGGAGATATTCTGCTCGGGATACATACTGTAAATCATGAAGCGGTTGCCGGAATAAATAGGATCTACACCGCGCAGGTCGGAAATGATAACGTCTTTTTCTACACGGGTATGTGCTTTTACCATCTCTTTGAATTTTTCGGTCTGTTCAAAATATACATCAATACGTTCCTTCACATCAGGAAGATTCAGAATCTCATCAGTACTCATGGTACGGCAGGCATGCATTAATTCTTCCATTAATTTGTAATTCGGAATGGAAAAGTTGCGCCATCTGCCCAGTCCGGTTCGGGGATCCATCAAAAATCCCACTAAAATCCAGCCGGTAGGATTCTGCACTTCATCAATGGTCAGGTTGCCGGAATCTACTTTGTCAACAGCTTCCATCATTTCATCAAAATGTCCGAAACGTTCTTTGCCGCCATAGTAATCATAAATGATTCTGGCACAGGAAGGAGTAATGCGGCTTTCTCCTTTGTATTTGCCTTCTAATTGCTGACGTTCATGCTCGCTGGAATGATGGTCAAACCAAAGACCACAGCCTTCAACAAATGGAACATTTGCCAGACAGTCATTCTCATCAACAGGAACCAAGCCGTCCTGCAAGTCCTTTGGATGGGCAAAAGTCCAGGAATCAATAATTCCGGCTTCCAGTAACAGTGTGCCACAAGCCAGTCCGTCAAAATCGGAGCGTGTTACTAATCTCATATGATACCTCCCCATGGGTTTTCTTCTTATTCTATCTTATTTTTTATGCTATTTCAAGCGGGAAGAAAGATTATTTTTTCAATTATAAAGCGTTGATAAATCGTTCAAAGGCTTTTTTTCCTTCTGGTGTACGCTTGTATACACCGGCACATTCCAGTACTTTTATGAACACATTCCCGATTTCTTTTTGAAGAATTTCATGGATATTTTCGGTTGTGATATCGTAATCATCAATCCATTCATCTACCCAGTCGGCATGTTTTTCAATATCGGTATTCTCACGAATGTCTTTGTGGTTTAAAATAGCATCTTCTAATTGTGCAATCTCATTTTTCAGTCTGGCCGGTAATACTGCAAGCCCCATTACTTCAATTAAACCTATATTCTCTTTTTTAATGTGATGGTACTGGTCATGTGGGTGATAAACGCCCATAGGGTATTCATCGGTAGTAATATTATTCCGCAGCACCAAGTCCAGTTCATATAAATCACCGTGCATGCGGGCAATCGGGGTAATAGTATTATGAGGAGTTCCATCGGTTTCATGGAAGATGAAAGCAGCTTCGTCACTGTAATTTCTCCAGACAGCTAAAATATGGTCAGCAGCCTCAGCCACGGCATATGCGTTCTTACCCTGTAAACGGATGACAGACATTGGCCACTTGATCGTTCCGGCATGAATTTCAGGATAATCTTTTAAAGAGAATTCTGTTTCATAAGGGGCACTGGCCATTGCAAATTCATAACTGCCTCCCTGAAAATGGTCATGGCTTAAAATAGAGCCGCCTACGATTGGAAGGTCGGCATTGGAGCCGGCAGTATAGTGTGGAAACTGCCTGACGAAATCAAGGAGCTTTTCGAATGCATCTTTATCAATTTTCATAGGAATATGTTTATCATTAAAAATAATACAATGTTCGTTATAATATACATATGGGGAATATTGAAGGTTATAGGCTTCATTATTTAAAGTAATCGGAATGATCCGGTGATTCTGTCTTGCAGGATGTGAAAAATGCCCGGCATAACCTTCATTTTCCCTGCATAGCAGACAGCTTGGGTAGCCGGATTTTTTTGCCTGTCCAGCCTTGGCGATATCACGGGGATCCTTTTCAGGCTTGGATAAATTTATGGTGATATCAATCGGACCGAATTCCGTGTCAGCGGACCATTTTTCATCCTTTGCAATCCTGTCTTTACGGATATAATTAGTGACCTGGCTGAAATGGTAGTAATAATCGGTTGCCTCCTTGGGGGATTTTGCATATTTGTCATAAAAGGTTTTTCTGACTATGGAAGGAAGAGGAGTCAAAAGCCCCATGATCCTGGTATCAAATAAATCCTTCGTGGTAATGGTGTCATCCTCTAAAATGCCTTTTTCATGTGCAAAGGTCAGCATATCTTCCAAAATCAGATGGAGTTCACGCCCTGTAGGGATATCAGCGTCAGGCTCCTGATAATCAGGGAGCTGGAATAAATCCAGCAGCTGATTTGTTACAAAGACTTTGTCAGCACTATCTACTAAACCATTTTTTGTTCCGTAATCTATTAATTCCTGAATAAGCTTGTTGATCATATATATAACCTCCTTTACTCTGTCTTTTCGTATCCGTTGGGATGAGTCTGGTGCCATTTCCATGCGGTAGAGAGGATAGTCTCTAAATCTGCAAACTGTGGTTTCCAGCCAAGAATCTCTTTTGCTTTATCGCTGGATGCGATTAAAGTGGATGGATCGCCGGCACGTCTTGGTTCTTCCTTGGCAGGTATGGAATGCTTTGTTATTTTTCTTGCAGCTTCTACTACCTCTTTTACGGTAAAACCTACACCATTTCCCAGGTTAAAGATATTGCTTTCACCGCCTTTACGTAAATATTCCATGGCAAGGATATGCGCTTGTGCTAAGTCGTTTACATGAATATAATCTCTGACGCAGGTGCCGTCTTTTGTATCGTAATCATTTCCGAAGATAGATATGAATTCCCGCTGTCCGTTCGGAACCTGAAGAATTAAGGGAATTAAATGGGTTTCCGGATTATGTGCCTCTCCAATCTGACCATTTGGATGAGCACCGCAGGCATTAAAGTATCTGAGGGAGACAAAGCGGAGATTATGTGCATTGGAGGTCCATTTGAACATTTTTTCCATGGAAAGCTTAGTTTCCCCGTAGCAGTTGGTGGGAAGGGTGCGGTCTGTCTCTAAAATGGGAATTCGTTCCGGTTCTCCATAGGTTGCGGCGGTGGAAGAAAATACAATCTTATCAATCCCGTGGGATACCATACTTTCCAATAAAACCTCTGTTCCACAGAGATTGTTGCTGTAATACTTTAAGGGCTTGGTCATACTTTCCCCAACCTGGGAGTTGGCGGCAAAATGAATGACGCCGTCAATGTCCTCTTTATCAAATACAGAGTCAATAAATGCACGGTTCCGGATATCCCCTTCATAAAATTTGGCCTTGGGATGAACTGCTTCCCGGAAGCCAGTTTCCAGATTGTCTACAATGACAACATCTTCCCCTGCCTCGATCAGTTCATATACGGTGTGGGAACCAATGTACCCTGCACCACCTAATACTAAAATACTCATATTGATCTCCTCCTGTCTTTTATTAGTTTTCTTATTGCAGTTTTATATATCGTGAACCTGTTTTTACAGGTGTTTGCGTAGATGGAATCTATAGACGGAAGTTCCTTCTATAGTACTTTCATTCCTCCGTATTTGCGGATTTTTAATATATTACAGGAGCCTTCGCCAAAAATGGCATCCATTGCATTTTTGTATTCCTGTACAGCCGTATTTTTTACAAATGCCTGTATGGTGCCGGCAAAACCGCCGCCGTGTACCCGGCTGACTCCATCTTTACCCAGTATACTGTCGCTGGCTGCGAGAGCTATGGAAACATTCTGATGTTCTACATCATGATTGGTATATACATTTTGTAAATATTTAAATGAAGAATCTCCGGAAACTTTTACAGTATCCAGAAAATCTGTAAAATTGTCAGCCTGTAATGCACTTACTTCTTTTTGAACCCGTTCGTTTTCCTCTTTAAAGTGAATGGCACGGAGTACTGCACGGTCATTTACGGCTTCCCTTATGTCATTAAGATTTGCAAAGAGCTCTTTTTTGGTTACATCTCTTAATACCTCTTTTCCGAAATAGGCAGCAACTTTTTTCATTTCTTCCGGAACAGCAGCATAGTCAGCAGTTAAATCTGCATGTGATCCTTTTGTATCTGTGATGCAAAGGCTGTAGCCGTGTCCGTCAAGATCAAATTCTACCCGGTTAACAACTGGTTTCTCGGGATCCGCAAAGTCGATGTGAACAAGGCTTCCAACAGAACAGGCCATCTGGTCCATAAGCCCACAGGGTTTTCCGAAATATATATTTTCTGCAAATTGTCCGATTATAGCAATCTCGATTGCGGATATTG
Organism: uncultured Lachnospiraceae bacterium; assembly: GCA_910585605.1. Classification (GTDB taxonomy): domain Bacteria; phylum Bacillota; class Clostridia; order Lachnospirales; family Lachnospiraceae; genus CAG-590. The sequence goes on from CAJUFL010000029.1 coordinate 9,028, forward strand.
ACATATCATTATAAAGACCTGAAAGTATGGTTCCGATTATGGTTTCAAATGCAGCAGAAGAGGAAAGACCTGCACCGATTAAAACATCGCTGGTAACGTATGCCTGGAAACCGCCAATAGTGTATCCATATTCCCTGGTTCCGGCAAGTACTCCCCGGATTAAAGAGGCTGTAGTACCTTCTTCGGAATTCTTTTTTTCCAGATCATCAAGGGGTATTGTGATCAGATCATACCCATCTGATATGATCTTTACAACAGGCTCTTCCAACTTCTTAACAATAGCAATGGCATCGTTGTTAATGGAAGCTGCCAATACTTCACCGTGCTGGTGGTCTGTATGATTGCCCCCGATCTCACTTCTTCCCGGTGCACTGTATATCTCTACTTCGCTGCTGCCGAAGGCTTTTTCATATTCCTGTAAGGCATTGATATACCGGCTGGTCTGATAGGGAATCTTTTCTTTGTCAATATAGATATCTGTCAGCATATCTCTGTAAATCTGATTCTGTAATTCAGTTTGCAGTACTTGGGTATTTTTCATGATATTTGCCTCCTTTTACTTTGTAAAATGAATATAACATTTGTTTAGTAAAAAGTCAACATATATTTACTAAAACATATAAAAATTTTACTAGCAGTTTAATGCTGTTTTGTGAGAAAATATGTAATTGTTTGCATAAGAATATATATTGTAAAGGAATAATAAATATAATGTATTATATGATAAATAAAATAAATTATTATAAAATTATAGACAAATGAAAAACAGATGTGATATGATTAAAAAAATTTAGTAAATATTTATTGGGAGGACATATGGCGACGATAAAAGATATAGCAGAGGAAGCTGGGGTTTCACCAGCAGCTGTTTCCAGAATATTGAATAATGACGCCAGCTTAAGTGTTTCATTAGCAACAAAACAGAAAGTGTGGGATGCTGCAAAGAAGCTCCATTATCATAAGGCAAAGAGCAGGAATAAAGCATCTTTCCGAATGGGAATCGTGCAGTGGTTTTCTGCGGAACAGGAATTGCAGGATAACTATTATCTTTTGATTCGGCAGGGAATAGAGGATTTTTGTCTGAAAAATTCCATCCAGATCATAAGGGCATTCCGTTCCGATGCAAATTACATGGAGATTTTAAAGGATGCAGACGGATTAATATGTATTGGCAAATTCAGTAATGAGGAGGTTAGTCAGTTTATTAAAATCTGTGGGAACATAGTATTTCTGGATATGCTTGTATCGGATTGGGGAATTACAACGCTGACCATGGATTTTAAACAGGCTGTCAATCTGGCATTGGATTATCTGACGGACTTAGGGCATAAACGGATTGCCTTTTTGGGAGGCATTGAATTTGTGGGAGATAAGGAATCGGTAATGGATGAGAGGAAGGAAGTTTTTGTTTCATATATGAAAAAGAAAAATCCTGGGTATACACCGCTTATTTATGAAGGTACGTTTTCCACAGCTTCCGGTTATGGGATGATGGAAAGGATTTTAAAGGAGAAGGAGAAGCCCACAGCGGTTTTTACTGCCAGTGATGCACTGGCGTTTGGTGCGATGAAAGCCATAAAGGATTGCGGACTTCGAATTCCAGAAGATATTTCGGTAATAGGTTTTAATGATACGGAAATGAGTGCCTACACATCACCTGCACTTACTACCGTTCATGCTCCGGCATATGACATGGGACAGCATGGAGCAAATTTTTTATATGTTTCTTCCAATTTGAGTATCACCACACCTCTGAAAGCAAAAATACCATGTTATCTTGTGGAAAGGGATTCCTGTGGAAGGGTTATGTAATATGGCAAATTTTCCTTGCCGACAGTTGCTGATGGATTGTTTTTGCAGAGGGATAGCTCCGGTGGGATAATAAATTATAATATATGATATTTTCACCTTGTGCTAATAGTAAAAATTTGTTAAAATCCTTTATATACACTAAAAATATAATAGCACTTTTGATGATGCAATGTCGGAACTTGTCCTGTATACATAAAAAGTGCCATTTTTAAACAATGAGCTGAAGAGATTTGACTGTAAATTACAGGGGGGAAAGTGTATGGTTACAATTAAACAGATAGCAGAGCAGATAGGGGTTAGTCCGACTACTGTGTCTAATGTACTGAACGGGAAGATACAGAAGATGTCTCCTGAAACGAGACGGAAGATTGAGCAGGCATTGGTTGATAACAATTATTATCGTATGGATAATAAAAAAGAAGGGGCTATTCCCATGATTATCCTTGGCTTTAATACATGGGGAAAGGAAAATATTGTGGCGGATCCCTTTGTGGGTGAACTGTTAGGGGTAATTGAAGCGGAGCTTCGAAAATACGGCAGGGGCGTCATATTTACGGCGAATAGGGATTTTATGGATTTGAAACGTCTGCTTACAGGAGGTAATGTGGAAGGGGGCATTATGGTAGGATATCACTCCGGGCTTTGTGAAGAGCTTACTGGTGCCAGTCCCCATCCTCTTATGTTTGTTGATTCAGGAGATGGGAACTATTGTAATATAAGTCTGGAGGATAAAGAAGGGATGCGGGAGATCACTTCCTATTTGATCAAAGGAGGACATAGAAGAATTGCTTTTTTCTGTGACCAGGAATATCCGCCTGTAACTAATAACGAACAAAGGCTGGCAGGGTATAGAGCCGCATTGCAAAAGGCGGGATTGGATTTTTTCAGGGAAGATTATTATTATCTGCCCCCAGAGAAGTACATCCGGCAAGAGATTTTAAGGAAATTTGCACTGAAAAAGGCAAAAAAAGAGTATACGGCCGCAGTATTTGTGTCAGATTTGCTTGCTAACGAAGCGATTAATATTTTTGAAGGAGTAGGAATAAATGTTCCAGAAGATATTTCTATTACAGGTTTTGATGACAATATTTATGCCAGGGTTTGCAGACCGATGCTGACAACTGTACGGCAGAGTCCGGCCGCAAAGGGACAGGAAGCGGTCAGACTTTTGATGATGAAGATCAAAGGAGAGGATATCGGATTAGATTCCCTTGTGCTTCCGACAGAACTGATCGTAAGGGAAAGTGTAAAATTTATATAATAACTAAACGGAATATATATTTTAATTAAAAAGAACTGCTGCATTAAGAAGAAATTTTCCTAATGCAGCAGTTCTTTTTCTGACTGGACGGTAAATGCTTACAATATATATTTAATATGTTGTGCAAAATGCACAAAGAAAATAAAAAATCATTATGTAAAATACTGGTTTCGTACAAAACTAATTGAAAAACCTAACATAACAAAATAGGATTTATTCATAAGAATATGATAGTAATAAGCAGGCAGCAGGATCTTAGATGGGGAGGTGATTTTGTGCAGAATACCGAATGGTGGAAACAGACGGTGGTATATCAGATCTATCCAAGGAGTTTTAAGGATAGCAATGGTGACGGTATTGGAGATATTCCGGGGATTATTGAGAAGCTTGATTATTTAAAGGAATTGGGAATAGGAGCAGTCTGGCTGTCGCCAGTTTGTAAATCCCCACAGGCGGATAATGGTTATGACATATCAGATTATCAGGATATAGATCCCATTTTCGGCAGCCTTTCCGATATGGAAAGGCTGATTAAAGAGGCGGCGGACAGGGATATACGGATTATGATGGATTTGGTGTTGAACCATACTTCAGATGAACATCCGTGGTTTATGGAGGCAAAAAAGGACAGAGAGAACCCCTATCATGACTATTATGTCTGGAGAGACGGAACGAAAGATGCACCGCCGAATGATCTGAAAGCGGCGTTTGGCGGCTCGGCCTGGGAATGGGTGCCGGAATGCAGGCAGTATTATCTTCACCAGTTTGCGGTGAAACAGCCTGATCTGAACTGGGATAATCCTAAAGTCAGGAAAGAGATTTATAAAATGATCCAATGGTGGATGGATAAGGGAATTGGAGGATTCCGCTTAGATGTGATTGACCTTATTGCAAAAGAACCGGACCGTTTAGTATTGGCAGAAGGAGAGCATCTTCACACTTATATACAGGAGATGAGCCGGGAAACATTCCAAAAGGCGGAATTAATTACTGTAGGTGAAGCATGGAGTGCAACAGTAGATACGGCTAAGAAGTTCAGTAATCCGGATGGTTCAGAACTTTCCATGGTATTTCAGTTTGAACATATGGTATTGGATCAGCAAAAGGGAAAAGAAAAATGGGATCTGGAAGAATTGCCGTTTACAGAGTGGAAAAAGGTGTTCACAAAGTGGCAGCAGGGGTTACATGGAAAGGGCTGGAACAGCCTGTTTTTGGAAAATCATGATCTGCCAAGATCGGTTTCCAGATTTGGAAATGATGGAAAGTATAGAGTACGGTCAGCTAAAATGCTTGCAACCCTCATTCATGGAATGGAAGGAACTCCCTATATTTATCAGGGGGAAGAATTGGGGATGACCAATGTAAGATACGATATAGAGGAATATCGGGATATTGAAACCCTGAATTTATATAAGGAGCGGATGGAGCAGGGATATAGGGAAACAGAAATTATGCAGTCTATTTATGCGAAGAGCAGGGATAATGCAAGAACGCCGATGCAGTGGGATGACAGTCCCTTTGCAGGTTTTACAACAGGCACTCCGTGGATACGCTGTAACCCCAATTATAACATGATTCATGCCAGGGCACAGATGATTGAGGAGGACTCGGTTTTCCATTATTATCAGAGTCTGATCAGGTTACGGAAGCAGGAGAGGGTAATCCAGAGTGGAAAATATGAACCATTTTTAGAGGAGAATTCGAATGTGTTTGCATACATCAGGCGGCTGGATTCGGAACAGATTCTGGTAATTTGTAATTTTACGGATAGGGAACAGCATATAAAAGAATTACAGGAGTGGGAGAACGGGAAGCTTCTGCTTGGTAATTATATAGAGGAACATGATAGATGTTGCTTACGCCCCTATGAGGCAAAAATAGTAAAGGAGGATGCGCAATGCGAAAAGGAGTGAAGCGATTTGTAACTGTATTGTTGGCTTGCTGTACTGTGTTAGGGCTTACTGGATGTAATAAGAAAACAAACAGTGGTGTAACAGAGATTCAGATAGTACAGTACAAGCCGGAAGCTGTCAAGGCTTTTGAGGAGATTGCAGAACGGTTTAATGAAACCCATGATGACATTCATTTAACCATTGATTCTCCAAATGAAGCTATGACAATTTTGAAGACCCGGTTTATCAGGGAGGATTATCCTGACATTATCGGAATCGGGGGAGATATCAATTATTCGAATTTCCTGGATGCCGATCTGTTTATGGACATTTCTGATTTTGATGGGATTCAGGATGTAAAGCAGGCTTATCTGGATATGGATAAGGAACTGGAATTTGTTCCGAAAGATGGAGTATATGCACTTCCGTTTGCAGGAAATGCAGCAGGTGTTCTGTACAACAAGGATATGTTTGAAGAACACGGATGGAAAATTCCTGAGACATGGAGTGAATTCACTGCTTTATGTGATGAGATTGAGGCAGCGGGAATCCAGCCGTTGTATTTTGGATTCAAGGATACATGGACCTGTCTTGCACCATGGAATGCATTAGCGGTAGGTCTTGCAGATTCCGATACCTGTAATCAGGTAAATATGGGAACTACAACTTTTACGGATTCATATAAGGATATTGCGGTGAAAATGAAGGAGCTGTTAAAGTATTCCCAGCCCAATCCATATGCTTATGGTTATAATGATGCCTGTACGGCATTTGCCAGAGGAGAATCTGCAATGTATGCAATCGGAAGTTATGCAGTACCTCAGATTAAATCAGTGAATCCGGATATGAACATTGATTCTTTTGTATTCCCGGCAAATGAAAATGAAGAGGATAATGTATTAAATTCAGGTATTGATTTACAATTTAGCGTGATGAAGAATTGTGAAAACAAGGAGGCGGCTTATGAGGTGCTCCGTTATCTGTATGAGGATGAAACAATCCAGATATATTTAAATGATCAGAGTGGTGTTGCATGTAAGGATAGTGAGTTTGTGCTTCCTGAGATGTTAGATGGCATGAGGACTTACATTGAGGCAGGAAGAATGGCAGATTATCAGGATCATCATTATCCAAGTGAGATGAGTGTAGATGCCATGATTCAGACTTTCCTGCTAGATGAGGGTGCTGATTCTGTCGATACCTTTTTAACACGTTTTGATAAGGATTGGAAACGTTATAACCGTGATTTGATTCGTAAGGTTCAGGAATACCAAAAAGAAACGGAGGGTGCCCAATGAAGAAGTTAAAAGCAATGACAAACCGGGAAAAAACTTATTTAGTAATTATCATTCCTGTCGTTATTCTGTTTTTTACCTTTAACACACTTCCCATGCTTAAAGGTATGATCTACAGTTTTACAAATTATAAGGGGTATGGCAGTTATGATTTTGTAGGCTTTCGTAATTATGCGGATTTGTTTACGGATTCCAGGGTTGGAAAGAGTTATCTGTTTACTTTCAAATATGCGATTGCAGGTACTATTTTAGTCAATGTATTAAGCCTGATTATGGCATTGGGATTAAACAGCCGGATAAAATTTAAAAGTACATTAAGAGGTATCTATTTTGTGCCGAATATCCTTGGTGGTCTGGTAATTGGTTATATTTTCAGTTTTATTTTTACTTATATTATACCTGCGGTTGGTACGGCATTGAATATCAGCTGGATACAGAACAGTATTCTGGCAGATGAGAGATATGCATGGATCGGTGTTTTAATTGTTGGTGTATGGCAGGCGATTGCCATGAATACCATCATTTATATATCCGGTTTACAGACTGTACCTGAGGATGTTTATGAGGCCGGCATGATTGACGGTGCCTGTGGCTGGCAGAAATTCTGGAAACTGACATTTCCGCTGGTAATGCCTTTTGTAACAATTAACCTTGTGCTGAGTACCAAGAATTTCTTAATGGTATTTGACCAGATTATGTCTTTGACCAAAGGTGGTCCTGCACAGAGTACAGAATCTATTTCTTATCTGATTTACAAAAACGGTATGGATGGCGGACAGTTTGGATTCCAGAGTGCCAATGCAGTTATATTCTTTATTGTGATTGTTGCGTTCTCTGTATTCCAGACAACCGTACTAAATAAGAAGGAGGAGCAGCTATGATGAAAAAGAAAAATCGTGTAGGCAAGACAAACTGGGTATTGACGCTGGTCCTGATTCTGGGATGCTTGACGGTATTTTTCCCATTGTACATGGCAATCATTATTGCTTTTAAACAGCCGTCGGAGATGACCAATGATGTTGCCGGAGCACTTGCATTTCCTGCAACATGGAGCTTTGATAACTTCAGGGAGGCAATGGAAGTAACGGACTTCTGGCATTCTTTAGGAAACAGCTTATTGATTACAGTGGCAACGATCGTATTGGCGATTGTGATTCATTCCATCGCAGGCTATGTAATCGGGCGGAGTATGGCAGGTAAAAAGGCATATAAGTTTATCTATCTTTATATTGTAAGTGGTATGTTTGTTCCGTTTGCGATTTTGATGATGCCGGTAGTAAAGCAGACGGCACAGATGGGAATTGCAAACCGTGCCGGTGTAGTTTTGCTGTATCTGGTATTTTATATGCCGATTAATGTAATGCTGTATACCGGATATTTGAAAAATATCCCGCTTGCCATGGAAGAGGCTGCGGAAATTGACGGAGCCAATGCATGGACTACATACTGGAGAGTAATCTTCCCCATGATGAAGCCAATGCATGCTACGGTTGCAATTTTGACAGCATTAGGAACCTGGAATGACGTAATGACACCGCTTGTTATCATGTCAGGAACCGGAGAGAATACGCTGCCTCTGGCACAGCTTAATTTCCAGACTCAGTTCGGAACTAATTATAATCTGGCATTTGCTTCCTATCTGCTTGCATTAATACCTATTTTAATCTTCTATATCATTTGCCAGAAGCAGATTCTGAACGGTGTAGCAAATGGAGCCGTAAAAGGATGATATTTTGTCTGGTATGAATGGATATCAGATATGACTGGAATAAATATTATATAGATTGCTATAAATTTGTAATAAAGAAATCAGGTAATTGCGAAACTCTATTTTTCAAGAAAGGAGTTTTGCAATTACCTGAATTACAGATAATGGAAGGGAGATCTGTATGGAGTTAAATAATAAGATTATGCTGATTACCTATGCTGACAGCCTGGGAAAGAATTTAAAAGAACTGCATGAAATTTTGGATACCCATTATAAGGATGCTGTGGGAGGAGTGCATATTCTGCCCTTCTTTCCGTCTTCTGCTGACCGGGGATTTGCTCCAATGTGTTATGATAAAGTGGATGAGAGCTTTGGCAGCTTTGAAGATGTAGAACAACTGGGAAAAGAATATTATCTGATGTTTGATTTTATGGTGAACCATATTTCTGCAAGCTCAGAGTATTTTCAGGATTTCCTGGAGAAAAAGGAAGAATCCCCATACAAGGATTTTTTTATCCGATATCATGAATTCTGGGAAAACGGAGAACCGACAGAGGAACAGGTGGACAAGATTTATAAGAGAAAACCGCGGGCACCTTATATTGAAGCAGAATTTAAGGATGGGACGAAGGAAAAGATATGGTGTACATTCTGTGAGGAACAAATTGATTTGGATGTGACGAAAGAAAAGACGAAGGCATTTATCAGGGAAACTCTGGTTAACATGTGTAAAAAGGGAGCATCTGTCATTCGTCTGGATGCATTTGCATATGCAGTAAAGAAACAGGATACAAGCTGCTTTTTCATTGAACCGGATATATGGGAGCTTCTTTATGAGATAGAAGATATCGTAAAAAAGGAACACGCGGAAATTTTACCGGAGATTCATGAACACTATACGATTCCGATGAAGATTGCAGGGAAAGGCTTCTGGATTTATGATTTTGCTCTGCCAGTGATCACACTTCATGCACTGTACAATCATACAGGTGAGTATTTGAAAAACTGGCTTATGATGTGTCCGAAAAAGCAATTTACGACATTGGATACTCATGACGGAATCGGAATTGTCGATGTAAAAGACTTGCTTCCTGATGAGGAAGTTGATAAAGTAAAAGAGCAGATGTATAAGCAGGGAGCCAATGTTAAGAAAATATACAGTTCAGAGGCTTATAATAATCTGGATATTTATCAGGTGAATACAACCTATTATTCGGCATTGGGAAATAATGATGCCGCTTATATATTAGCCCGTGCCATTCAGTTCTTTGCACCGGGTATCCCGCAGGTATATTATGTGGGAATGCTGGCAGGCTCTAATGATATTGAATTGATGGAGAGGACAAAGAATGGAAGGGATATTAACCGTCACTATTATACAAAGGAAGAGATTGCAAAGGAGCAGTCGCGTCCGGTAGTAAAAAAATTAAAGGAGCTGATGGAGCTTCGGAATTCCCATCCAGCATTTCATATTGATGGGGATATTTTGGTGGAAACAGAGGGAGACCATTTAAAGATTACAAGAACCTATGATGGAAATAAAGTAGTGTTGGATGCAAATCTTACCACATATGAATACGAAATTATATAAATCCTTGTTGTTGATCAGGCAGGCGCTTTTAACATGAGAGGATTAAATCCTGACGGATAGTAGAAATGTATGAATATGGGGTTCTTATGAAAGATTTGTAAAAACGTCAGTATTTAGAAGGCAGTTTGAAGTGTGGAGTGACTTTTAAGTACCATACGTTAGAATATAGAGCGAGCACCGCCGAACATAGTGAGGGGGTATTATTCTACATATCTTTCATAGAACTCTATATTCATACATTCCTGCACCGGTTCATGTATTATGGAAGAGTCTGTTTTGAATGATAAATAAGGTTTTGGCAGAAAGGAGCCCGGCGATGGCAGTAAGAGTAGAGGACAGGATTTTTTATTTAGAGACAAAAAATACGATGTATCAGATGAAGGCAGATGAGCACGGAGTGCTGCTCCATCTCTGGTATGGAAGAAAGACTGAAAATGACATGGAGTATCTTCTGTCTTATCCTGATGTGGGATTTGCTGGAAATATTTATGAAGCAGAGGATTGCAGAACCTATTCTCTAAATACCCTGCCGTTAGAATATGGAACCGCAGGTGTTGGAGATCACCGTATTCCTGCTGTTTCTGTTACTCATGCTGACGGCAGCACGGCACTGGATCTGCGGTATCAGGAATATAAGATTTGTAAAGGGAAGTATTCTATACCAGAACTTCCTGCTGTTTATGCACCAGAAGAAGAGGCGGAGACTTTGGAGATTATCCTGAAGGATACGGCAACGGATATCCGGGTTATCTTAAAATATGGGATTATGGAGAATTTGGACGTAATTACCAGAAGTGCTGTCATTGTTAATGATGGTGGAAAGCCGGTTACGATCAACAGGGCACACAGCCTTTCAATGGATATGCCATATGGCAGCTGGGAATGGGTACATTTTCATGGCAGGCATACAATGGAGAGGCAGGTAGAAAGAGCATCTTTGCTGCATGGAGTGCAGGAGAGCGGTAGTACCAGAGGGATGTCAAGTCATCAGCAAAATCCATCCGTTTTATTGTGTGAGGAAAATTGTACGGAAACCAGTGGTTTTTGTATGGGAGCAGTTCTAATGTACAGTGGTGGATTTCAGACGCAGATTGAACTTGACCAGTTAAACCAGACCCGCATTGTGATGGGTATTCATCCGGATACATTCCAATGGGTACTGGATAGCAAGGAAAGTTTTTATACACCGGAGGCTGTTTTATCCTGTTCATGTGAAGGAATGGAGAAGCTTTCCTTGCAGTTCCATAAGGTGATTAGAGAGAATGTATGCCGTGGGAAATATAAGATGGCAGAAAGACCAGTGCTGATCAATAACTGGGAAGCGACTTATTTTGATTTTGATGAAGAAAAGATATTTAATATTGCCCAAAAAGCATCCGAACTGGGTGTGGATATGATGGTTCTGGACGATGGGTGGTTTGGAAAACGGGATAATGATTCCACCGGGCTGGGTGACTGGTTTGTAAATGAAGAGAAGTTAAAAGGTGGTTTGGGAAAACTGGTTGAGAGGATTAACGGTCTGGGGATGAAATTCGGTCTCTGGTTTGAACCGGAGATGATATCGGAGGACAGTGAACTTTATAAAGTACATCCCGACTGGGCAGTCAGGATTCCCGGGCGTAGTCCAATGCGGGGACGGTTCCAGCTGGTACTTGATATGACAAGAAAAGAGGTAAGGGATTATCTGTTTCAGGCTATCAGTCGTATACTGGACAGTGCTAACGTGGAATATATTAAATGGGATATGAACAGGAGTATCAGTGACTGGTATTCAATGGATTTGTCTTCCGGCAGACAGGGTGAAATGCCGCATCGTTATGTTTTAGGACTTTATGAACTGTTAGAACGGTTAATGACAGCTTATCCCGATGTGCTGTTTGAAGGATGCAGCGGTGGCGGCGGGCGCTTTGATGCGGGGATGCTTTACTATTGTCCGCAGATATGGTGCAGTGACGATACCGATGCATATGAACGTACGAAGATACAGTATGGCACCAGCTTTTTCTATCCGATTTCAGCGGTTGGCTCCCATGTATCTGCCGTGCCGAATCATCAGACAGGAAGAATAACACCTCTTTCCGCCAGAGCAGTAACAGCCATGGCAGGAAGTTTTGGTTATGAGCTGGACTTAAATAATTTGTCAGAAGAAGAAAAGACAGAGGTGGCAGAACAGATTGTCCGGTTTAAGCAATATGGTCCATTGATTCATAATGGAAGATATTATCGGCTGAGTAATCCGATGAAGGATAAGTTTGGAATATGGTCTTTTGTATCGGAGGATAAAAAGCAGGTGCTGGTGCAGGGAATGATATTCCGCACAGAGCCCAATATGTTAAGGTATCCGGTCCGTTTACGTGGACTTGACCCCGCTAAGAAATACCAGTTGAAGGATACAGAAGATGTCTATACCGGGCAGGCATTGATGAGTGGAGGCATTTTTCTTCCACAGGCGTGGGGAGATTATGTTCCGGTGGAACTCTACCTGACTGAGGTGTGAAAAATGTTTTGGATACCCATGACCTGTATTTTGAAACGGTGAGTTTTGTAAATGCTCAAGGTTAAGAATAACAAGTTGTAAAGAAAATAATTTAAGAAAATTTTGCTGACTAAATTATAAAAGGCAGGCAGTTGTAAAATAGATGATATTCTATTTTTACAGCTGCCTGTTTTGTAGGCAGTGGATTTCCGGCTAGGGATTTCAGTGACGAAAAAGTGGCAATCGTGTGATGGAATAAAATTTATGAGTATGGCAATATTCACAAAAGATGTCGATAGAAAATTGTGAAAAATATCCTTTGATTTTTTTCAGACAGATAAATATAATATATAAGAATTAAAAATAAGCAATTAACGACACATGTAGCGCATTGCGTGTAAATCTGATTACGGTACAGATATAAGTTACAGGTGTCTTTTTTTTTTGCGTCAAATTAAAGGAGGATTTATGGAAAACAGTAATTATTTAGGCACAGAAAAGGTGAGCAGGCTGCTTAGGCAGTTTGCAATCCCGTGTATTTTTTCTCTTATCATTTCATGTCTTTACAACATTGTAGATCAGATTTTTGTCGGCAACGGTGTTGGTTATCTGGGTAATGCAGCCACAGGTGTTATTTTCCCGATTACGGTTGTGGGCTGGGGAATGTCCTTGTTTTTTGGTGATGGCGCAGCAGCATCCCTTAGTGTGTCGCTGGGACGCAATGAAACAGAAATCATTCATAAAGGTGTGGGAAATGCTATTTTATGTTCCTTTCTTTCAGGCGTGGTGATTATTGCTATCAGTTATATTTGTGGCGATGGATTGTTATTGATGATTGGAGCGACGGATGCAAATCTTGCGATGGCTCATGACTATGGATTTATTATTTATGCCATGATGCCGCTGGCACTGGTTCAAAATACACTGGCATCTATTATTCGTGCTGACGGAAGCCCGAAGTATGCAATGGGGGCAATGCTGGTGGGAGCTGTCATTAATATCATTGGTGATCCGGTTGCTATTTTTGTACTGGATTTGGGAATTAAAGGGGCTGCCTATGCAACGAATCTTGGTCAGTTTGCCAGCTTTTTGATTTGCGTGGCATATTTGCTTAAAAGTAAAACCTTTCGTATTTCTGTGGAGAGCTTCAGATTGGATTTTACGCAGTTAAAGAAAATTATGGCATTGGGTACATCCAGTCTTTTAACACAGTTATCAATCGTTGTCGTTACAGTAATTAATAATATTCTGTTGGTACGTTATGGAGCAATGTCAGTTTATGGTGCGGATATTCCTCTTGCGGCGTTTGTTGTTATCATGAAGCTTTTTCAGATTGTACTGAATATTGCCATTGGTATTGCGGCCGGTGCACAGCCAATTGTCGGTTATAATTATGGAGCAGGGAAATATAGCCGTGTAAGGGGGTTACTGAAATTAATTGTTACATGGACAGTCATAATCTGTATAATCTGTACCGTATTGTTTGAGGCAATTCCGCAGGTGTTCATTCGTATGTTTGGTGCAGACGGAGAACTTTATACCCGGTTTGCAGTCCAGTGTCTGCGTATTTATCTTTCTTTGATTATGTTTACCTGTGTACAGAAGGTCTGTGCAATCTTCCTGCAATCCATTGGTCATGCCAAAGCAGCTGCACCGCTTTCCGTGCTCCGGGATGTATTTTTAATTGTGCTTTCTCTGATCATGCCGATATTTTTTGGTGTTACAGGTATTTTCTTGGCAGCACCAGCAGCGGATGTTTTGGCAATTGCAATTACGGCACAGGACAAAGCCATCCGCAGGATTGCTGATGCAGGTTCGTGTGTGATTGTGGGTCGTTCAGCGGATTACGTGTTGCGAAAATTGTGTGAATACAGTATTTTGTTACACGCTTTTTGTGTGCAAATTCTGGTTATATATTTTTTTTCATCCATATATGGGGACAGCCCTCATCGTTTTCGATATTGCCGAATTCTATAAATCCCAGTTTTTGGTAGAAACCGGCGGCCTGGCATTGTGCATGCAGTGATATGGTTTTTTGACCCATTTTTTTCACATATTTTTCAGCTTCTTTTATCATGACAGAACCTATACTTTTGCCTCTATATTTTTTCATAACAGCAAGCCTGCCAAGAATATACATATTCATCGTTTCATCCCAGAATATGCGGCAGGTGGCAATGGGAACGTCATTTTCATTAAATATCACTATATGTACAGCTGTATCATCGATCGGATCAAACTCATGTTGAAATCCCTGCTCATTTACAAAAACTGCCTGCCTGACTATTTTTGCGGCATCAGGCAAATTTTCATATATTAATGTTTTCATTGTAATCCTCAAACTTTCACAAATTTTAGTTTATTAAAACAGATTATATCACTGAACCATGAAAAGTTCCATTGGATTTCTGGTTTTGTTTTTATATGGGGTAACAGGCATAAAGCTGATAACGGGCATTAAAAATCGGTTTTCACCCAGCCACATTTGTAGTATAATATATCGCAAAGCAGGATATGTCGTAAATAGGAATATACTGTACAATGTGTATGGCATTCGTGTACGTCATTACTAATATAGAATATATGTGCAAAGGGTGGAAGCAAAATGAAAGTATTGCATTTAGGGGATCTGCATATTGGGAAATCAGTGAATGATTTTAATATGATAGAAGACCAAAAATATATGTTAGAGCAAATCCTGGGCATTATCAAAAAACAGAAGATTGATGCCCTTCTTCTTGCCGGGGATATCTATGATAAGGCTGTTCCCAGTGAAGAAGCCGTTAATCTGCTGGATTATTTTTTGGACGAACTTTCAAAGCTTGGTATAGAGACGTTTCTGATCAGCGGGAATCATGATTCGGATGACAGGCTGAATTTCGGGAGCAGTCTGTTCGAAGCAAATAAGATTCATATTGCGGCAAAATATAACGGAAATCTTTACAAAAAAGAGTTACAGGATGAATTTGGGAAAATAAATGTTTACCTGTTGCCATTTGTTAAGGCATCACAGGTAAAGCATTTTTATCCTGATGAGGTAATTGAGACTTATGATGATGCAGTCAGAGTGGTACTGGCGCATGCGAAGATTGATACCGCTGAAAGAAATATTTTAGTGGCACATCAGTTTGTTGCGGGAAAAAGTACAGACCCAAAGCTCGGGGGCTCTGAAAGTGCAGCAGTGCTGAATGTGGGAACGATTGAAAAAATAGGTGCTGACTGTTTTGATGATTTTGACTACGTCGCACTGGGTCATATACATTCACCTCAGGCAATAGGCAGGGAAACTGTCAGATATTCCGGTTCCCTTTTAAAATACTCCCTCAGCGAAGTCAATAATCCTAAATCGGCACCTGTAGTTGCCTTTGGTAAAAAAGGAGAGGTGTCAGTGGAACTGATAAAGCTGAAGCCTCTTAGGGATATGCGGCATCTGAAGGGGAAAATGGAGCAGCTGCTAGATAAGAAGCATATCACAGCACCAGAGGATTATATCTATGTGACATTGACGGATGAGGAACCAGTGCGGGATGCAATGGCAATTTTTCAGCAGTATTACAGGAATACCATGAAAATCATTTATGACAATGCGTATACCAGACAGACGGAACAGGTAGATATTACACAGGTGACAAAGGAGAAGACATATTCCGAACTGATATCGGATTTTTACCGTATGATGTACGGATGCGATATCAGTGATGAGGAAATGGATATTATGAAAGAAGCTGCAAGAGAGGCAGGTGTGATAAATGAAGCCGGTTAAACTGATAATCAGTGCATTTGGTCCCTATGCAGACCGGATGCCTGTCATCGATTTTGAACAGTTTGAAAATAAAGGTCTTTTTCTGATTTCCGGGGATACGGGAGCTGGTAAGACCACGATTTTTGATGCCATTTGTTTTGCTTTATACGGGGAAACCAGTGGTACATATAGGGATACCAAAAATCTTCGCAGTGAATATGCGAAGCCATCGGTGGAAAGCTTTGTGGATTTTTATTTTACCCATCAGGGAAAGGGCTATCATGTATATAGGAAACCGTCGTATGACAGACCGAAGCAGCGGGGAGAGGGAACGGTTACCGAGAAGGAAAAGGCGGAATTTTATTGTGAAGATGAGATGCCCGTCGAGGGCACGACGCAGGTCAATAATGCTGTAAAAGAACTTCTCAAGATAGAATTTAAACAGTTTAAGCAGATTGCAATGATTGCCCAGGGGGAGTTCTGGGATTTGTTAAATGCATCCACAGATGACCGGACAAAGATACTTCGGACTATTTTTATGACATCGGGCTATCAGAATATGGGATATCGATTAAAGGACAGGAAAAATGCAGGTTTTTCGGGGAGGAAGACGGCAGAAGACAGTATTGTTCAGTATTTTCAAGGTGCAAAAGCAGCAAAGAATAGTGACTTGGAGGAGGAATTACTGTTTTTGCAGGAAAAGGCAGGGGCAAGCAGCAGTGCATGGAATCTGGATGAAATGCTGACTGTACTATCGGATATCATTTTAGAAGATAAATCAGCGTTAAAAGCTAATAAGAAAGAGTTAAATGCTGAAAGTAAAAGTCTGGAAGGCAAAAAGAAAGCATTCCATAATGCACATACTAATAATGAATTTCTGTACCGTTTAAAGAGCTTTGAAGAAGAAAAGGAACGTCTGGATGGCAGAAAGGAAGAAATAATAGAACTGGAATTTCTTACTGAATGCCAAAAAACTGCTGTCCGGAAGCTGAACCCTGTTTTTGATATATTGAAAAAAGAGGAGTCAGAGGCTGCGAAGACAGAGAAAGAAATAGTCGTCAAAAAGAAAGAACTGGCAGATGCAAAAACGGCTGTTATTTCGGCACAGGAGGGATTGCAAAAGTGCATTCAGGACAAACCAAGGGCAGAACAGATGATGAAACAATCTGAAAAACTGAAGGAAGATATAGAAAAATACGAAAAACGGGATGCACTGGTCTTGGAAATGGAAGAACTGGCAGCGGAAGAGCTGCATCTGAAGAATGAGGAGAAAACACTAAAAGAGAAGGAGCAGGAATTAAAGGATAAGATTAAGAACCTGGACGAGGTGATAAAATCACTTAAAAACTGCGGGGCTCAGTTGGTTCAGATCAGGAATGAGGGAAAAGAATTACGATTATTAGAATCGGAGATAACGGATATCAGGGATCATGCCATTCCTGACTATGAAAAGAAGAGAAAAGAGCTTAGGGAAAAACAGGATATTTTTAAGAGTGTGCGAGAAGAGTATGAGGAAATCCAGGAAAGACGCAGAAGATGTGAACGTGTTTTAGAGCATAGCCGGGCGGGAATCCTGGCAAAAAGTCTGGAAGAAGGAAAGAAATGTCCGGTCTGTGGTTCCACGCATCATCCGGAACCGGCCGTGTTGTCTGACGAGACTGCTTCGGATGATGAACTGAAAGAACTGCTGGAAAAAGAAGAGAGGGCAAAGGAAATAAAAGAGCACGCTCTTGTGGAAGCCGAAAAGGCAAAGACAGAAGTGGAAGCAGGGGAAGGCCAATTGAGGAGCCGGATTTTATCCTGTAAGGAACATAAGCAATGCTCCGAGGTGTTTTCGGGAGATGACTCTATAGAAGGGCTATTCCGGGTAATTTCTTTTGCACTAAACAGTGTGAAGGAACAGGTTTTGGTAAATGAGAGAGAAGAAGACAGGGTAAAAAAGAACTGTACAACGTATGATAAAGCCATGGCGGATGTCGAAAAAGCCAGAGGAGAAGAAACCGACCGCCTTACAACACAGAGGGAGGATTATAATGCAAGAAAAGAGAAGAACCGTACAGCATTGATGGAAAAGAAAGCTGCTCTCAAGGAATATGAAAAGCTTGTATTTCCGGATTTAAAGACTGCGAGGGAAGAACAGGAAAGGGCAGAGGAAGAAGCAGGGAAAATCCTTCGTGCGATAGAAGATGCCCAGACAGCCAGACAGGAAGCAGATACAAAGAAAGCAAAGGCAGAATCCGCTGTTGGCGTCTTGGAAAACACATTTCAATCACAGAAGGAAAAAGCAGAAGAATCGGGAAAGTGTTTTAAAAAGCTGTTAAAAGCAGAAAAGTTTGTATCGGAAGAATCATTTTTGGACTTTCTCACAGATGAGGAAACAATTGCAGAGAATGAGAGAAAAATCAATGCATATAAACAGGCGGTACAAACCAATATTCAACAGTTAAAGCAGGCAGGAGAAGATGCAAAAGGGAAGACAGCAGTTGATGAGGTTAAGCTGGAAGAAGAGGTTAAGGAGCAGAACCGTCTTGTGGAAACACTGAGGGAGGAGAATACGCAGATCAGCTTTAGGCTTCAAAGGAATGAGGAGATAAAGAAAAAGATAGAGGGGAAAAGGAGTACGTTAGAAAAATTCCGCAGGGAACATGATATCTGTACCAGACTTTATGATCTTGTTACGGGGAATATTTCCAATAAGGCAAAGATTACCTTTGAACAGTATATACAGGCGGCAGGCTTTGATCATATCATTGCTGCGGCGAACAGGCGTCTTTTGCCGATGAGCGACGGACAGTATGAGCTTTTTAGAAAAGATGATTCGGATGATAAAAAGAGTAAAACGATATTAAATCTTGAGGTACAGGATCATTTCACCGGTCATAGAAGACCTGTCGGAAATCTGTCAGGCGGTGAAAGCTTTAAAGCATCTTTAAGCCTGGCACTTGGACTTTCAGATACCGTGTCATCTAATCTCGGAGGGGTACAGATGGATGCACTTTTTGTGGATGAGGGATTTGGAACCCTGGATAAAAAATCAATCGAGAGTGCCATGGATATTCTGATCAATCTGTCAGGAACCAATAAGCTTGTAGGGATTATCAGCCACCGAGAGGAATTAATGGAAAATATTCCCCAGCAGATCAGGATTGAAAAGACCAAGAAGGGAAGCCGGATTGACATTGATACGGGGTTTTGAGTAGTGTGGATGTTGATAGGAAAGGAATTATAGACGAGTTAGAAAAGTATGAAAAAGTGATACAGACTATGTATTTTGAAATAGGGGTACAAATTGGTATTTGCATGCAGGCAGAATTGTTATCAGAACATGCATTTAAGCATTGAATTTGAAAAAGATTAGTAGTACACTGATACAGGATATAATAAAAGAGAGGGATAAAGTAGTTCAGTCCCTATAATTTCATAAGAAAAGAGGTATCTTTGTGAAATACATGAAACAGTTTGGTATTATTTTAGCGATTTCTTTTGCCGGAGAAATCTGCCATTTTCTGATTCCCCTTCCGGTTCCGGCAAGCATTTATGGTCTGGCAATTTTATTTACTGGTCTGCTTTTGGGAGTGATCCGGCTTGATTCCGTAAAAGAAACTGGTCGGTTTCTCATTGAGATCATGCCGCTGATGTTTATTCCGGCAGCAGTAGGTCTTTTGGAAAGCTGGGGACTGTTAAAACCAATCTGTATTCCCGTGGTTGGAATTACGCTGGTTACCACGATTATTGTTATGGTGGTGGCGGGAAAGGTTACGCAGTTTGTTATAAAACGAGGAAATGAAATACGGAAAAATGAGGTGGAAATCAGTGAATGATATATTGGAAGAATCCGTATTTTTTGGTGTTATACTAAGCCTTGCTGCATATGGAATCGGTGTGCAGATGAAAAAAAGGTTTGGACTTGCTATTTTTAATCCGCTGCTTGTGGCAGTGGTGATTACCATGATCGTACTGCTTACCTGTCATGTCGAGTATGATGTATATTATAAGGGAGCAAAGTATTTGGGATATCTGTTAACGCCGGCAACGGTCTGTCTTGCCATCCCGCTTTATGAACAGATGGAAATGCTCAAAGGAAACTGGAAAGCAATTTTTGCTGGGATTTGTTCAGGAGTACTAACCAGCCTTACCAGTGTCTTGGCATTTTCCTTTATTACAGGTTTGAATCATAAAGAATATGTTACCCTGCTTCCAAAGTCTATTACGACAGCGATCGGTATGGGAATTTCCGAGGAACTGGAAGGCTATGTGACGATCACAGTGGCGGTTATTATCATAACCGGAGTATTTGGTAATATGATAGCGGAGAGCATTTGCAAAGTGTTTAGAATCGAGGAACCGGTTGCAAGAGGGATTGCCATAGGAAGTGCATCCCATGCGATTGGTACTGCAAAGGCAATGGAAATGGGTGAGATTGAAGGTGCAATGAGCAGCTTGTCAATTGCTGTAGCAGGATTGCTTACGGTTTTTGGTGCTTCTATATTTGCACAGTTCATGTAAGGAAGTGGTTGAAATGACACCGATACAGATGAAACAGTTTTATAATGATGTGGAACATGTACTGCATGTACCCGGCAATCTGGCTGGCAGTCATCTTTCAGAGATGGCAGTGATACTGGATTATAAGCTTTCTTTGGAGCAATTAAAGAGTATCAGTGCTGACATGGCAGCTGTTTTGAAGCGAAAAGGGGATGTATTTCGGAATACCCGGTTAAATGTTGTAAAATGGATTTCGGATGAACAGATCATAACGCAGAATGTGCCGCTTTCTCTGCTTGGGATAGGCAGGGGATTTGAGGATTATGATAAAATGTCCCATACCGGTGATAAAAATATAGAAGTGCTGGCAGGCAGGTTAAAATTATTTCATGCCAGAAGCAAACTGATGATTTTGATTTCGGACGGCAGGTGGCAGGTTAAGAGTCAGGAGGAACTGCAACAAAACTTACAGCCATTTTTACATAAGAAATGGATATGGTTAGATGCAAATGGCAACAGCAAAGGAAGAGTGAGCCATTTTATGGATATTTAAGAAGCGTTAGCAAAGCAAAATGGATTACAAGTGCAGGAGGATAGATATGGAAACAAAATATATATTTCTTGATATAGATGGAACATTGGTTGGACGGGACGCTGTGATCCCAGATAGTGCAAAGGAAGCAATCTGTAAAGCAAGGGAAAATGGGCATAAGGTTTTTATCTGTTCAGGTCGTGCCAGATGTGAGATGCATGCCGACATTTTGAGTGTTCCCATGGATGGGATTGTGGGATCAGCGGGTGCCTATGTGGAATTAGACGGAAAGATGATTTATCACCGCCCCATGACGGAAGAGATGAACCGGCAGCTATTAGAATATTTTGAATCAAGAGGAATCGCTATTTTGCTGGAAACCAATGAGGATTTACTGGTAAGTGATATTGCAGCCGACTATATTAACGAGTATATCGCATATTGTAAGTCCCGTAATGAGCCCTATGATAAGGCACTATTCGATTTGGCAAGACCTCTTTCTGAAGTGGCAGAGCCTGCGAAGCTTCCCGTCAATAAACTGCTCTTTGTGACAACGGAGTATGATATTGAGGATATTCGGAGAGATTTGCAGGATAAATTTACAGTTGTGGACAGTGCCATTGATTTGCCCGGCAGCAGTGGAGAATTGTCGGAAATCGGAATGCATAAAGGGAACGGTATCCGTATTATTGCAAAATATTTTGATGTGGATTTAAAGGATACCATCGGAATTGGAGACGGAGAAAATGACATGGAAATGCTAAGGACAGCCGGAACAGCAATAGCCATGGGAAATGCCAATCCCATGCTTAAAGATATCGCTGATTTTGTGACAACGGATGTAGGTGAGGATGGTATCAAAAATGCATTTTTACAGTATGGGTTGATATAGGAAATATGTGATTGCCCAGGCAGTATAGGAAAAAAACAGGAGATAGTATATAATGGATAAGAACAATGATATCAAAGAAGTGATCAATGAAAAAAATCCGGAAATTTTATCATTAGAGGAATTTTTCGGAGAGGATTTTCAAAAGGAAGCAGATTTTATAGGAGAACAGCTGGGGATGGATCCGGAAACAGTGCAAAAAGCATTGGACGGTGCTGATGCGTTTATGGAATTCGCTGAGGGGAAGGAAGAATATATTGTAGAAGAGATTGACGAAGATGGTCTGCCTGTAAAGGCAATATCCGGGGACAAGCTGATGGCTTATGTCAGTGAACGTACCGGGATCGATATGGAGACGCTTGACAAAATATATGATTGCGAAGTGGATTATTTTGCACAGTTTGGGCTGGCTGAGTAAGTAAACAGACGTAGGAGTATGGCAGTAATGAATGTAAAAATAGTTCCCGCTTATCAATATCCACAACAAGTAGGCATATTGTTTTCAGAATATACGGATATGCTGATTTCCGGTGACAGTTCATTTAAGAAATATCTTGATATTCAACACTATGATGAAGAAATAGAACATCTCGAAATAAAGTATGGAATGCCTCATGGCAGGCTTTATATAGCATATTGCAATGGAGAATTGGCAGGATGCATAGGTTTAAGAAAAATAGATGAACAAAACTGTGAAATGAAACGTCTTTATGTAAGACCGCAGTTTAGGGGGAAGCAGATAGGAAATCAGCTGATTTCAAAAGTCATAACAGATGCAAAGGAAATTGGGTATTCCCATATGCTGTTAGATACGCTTCCTTTTTTGCAAAGTGCAATTCATATGTATAGAAAATATGGATTTTATGAAATAGATAGTTACAACGATAGCCCGATGACTACTTCTATCTATATGAAATTGGATTTGTAATTTTTTTATTCATCCAATCAGTAAAGAATGACAAGATTGCAGGCAGAAACCTGTGGTCTTTTTTTCTGCATGGGGATAATATACCCATGTTGTGTCAGTTTTACAGGCATAAGTAAATATCGGGATATATGCTGTAAAATTTTTTCCATAATTTGAAAGAAGTATGATATAATGAACGCTAAGTTTTTATTTTATTAATAAGAATGATTTGAAAAAAACAGAGCATATATAAGAGAAAATGATGATTTCTTGGAAAATTAGGAGGTAAGAAGATGCAGATTACAGATGAAACCATCGAATATGTGGGAATCCTTGCAAAGCTGGAACTTTCCAAAGAGGAAAAGGAGCAGGCCAAGAAGGATATGTCCAATATGCTGGATTATGTGGGAAAATTGAATGAACTGGATACAGACGGGGTAGAGCCGATGAGCCACACATTTTCCGTGCATAATGTATTCCGTGAGGATATTGTGGTCAATGGGGATGACAGGGAGAATATGCTGGCAAATGCACCCGAGAAAAAGGACGGAGCGTATAAGGTGCCAAAAACCTTTGAATAGGTAAATGATGATAATAGAAAGGATGTAAGAAATGGATTTAAGCATAACTGCCGTAGAACTCGGCAAAAAGATAAAAGATAAAGAAATATCCGTAGTGGAAGCCACAACTGCATTTCTTGACAGCATTGAGGCAAAGGAGAAGGATATTCATGCATTTGTCACAGTAGACAGGGAGGGTGCAATAAAGAGAGCGGAAGAGGTGCAGAAGCTGATAGATGGCGGGACACTTACCGGACCGCTTGCAGGTGTTCCGGTTGCCATTAAAGATAATATGTGTATTGATGGAATGCTTACCACCTGTTCTTCTAAGATTTTGTCGAATTTTGTACCTACATTTACTGCAACTGCTGTGGAGAAGCTACAGGCAGCGGGAGCGGTTATTGTTGGAAAGGCAAACATGGACGAGTTTGCAATGGGTTCCACTACTGAAACCTCTTATTACGGTGAGACAAAGAATCCATGGGATCTGGAAAGAGTGCCGGGAGGTTCTTCCGGTGGTTCCGCAGCGGCAGTAGCAGCAGAAGAGGTTCCTTATGCGTTAGGTTCGGATACTGGTGGAAGTATCCGTCAGCCGGCCGGTTTTTGCGGAGTGACAGGCATAAAGCCTACATACGGAAGAGTATCCAGATATGGTTTGATTGCATATGGTTCTTCTTTAGACCAGATTGGACCTCTGGCAAAGGATGTAACAGATTGTGCAACAGTCTTGGAGATAATCTGCGGTAAAGATGACAGGGATTCCACTTCGGTAAAAGAAGGGGGAGACGATTTTACTGATGCATTGGTGGATGATGTAAAGGGTATGAAAATCGGAATTCCCAAAGATTATTTTGGAAAAGGACTGGATGCAGAGGTAAAGGAAGCAGTCATGGCGGCGGCAAAAGCACTAGAGGCAAAGGGTGCTGTTGTGGAAGAGTTTGATTTAAGCCTTGTGGAATATGCTATTCCTGCTTATTATATCATTGCTTCGGCGGAGGCAAGTTCCAATTTGGAGCGTTTTGACGGTGTGAAATACGGTTATCGTACCGAAGAGTTTTCAGACCTTCATAATATGTATAAAAAGACTCGTTCTGAAGGGTTTGGTGCAGAGGTGAAGAGAAGAATCATGCTGGGTTCTTTCGTTCTTTCTTCCGGATATTTTGACGCCTATTATATGAAGGCACTTCGGACAAAGGCACTGATCAAACAGGCATTTGATAAAGCATTTGAAAAATATGATGTGATTTTGGGACCCGTTGCACCCACAACGGCATTAAAGCTTGGAGAATCCTTGAGCGATCCGATCAAGATGTATTTGGGAGATATCTATACGGTATCTGTAAATCTTGCAGGTCTCCCGGGAATCTCTCTTCCCTGTGGATATGACAGCAAGGGGCTTCCCATCGGTTTACAGCTTCTTGGAAAGCATTTTGATGAGAAGAGTATTATCCGTGCGGCATATGCATTTGAGCAGACGACAGAATATAAACGGCCTGCATTTGCAGTAGAAAGGGGGCTTTAAAATGAGTAAGGCATATGAGACAGTCATCGGTTTAGAGGTGCATGTGGAGCTGGCGACTAAGACAAAGATTTTCTGTGGATGCTCTACTGCATTCGGTGGAGCTCCCAATACCCATACCTGTCCGGTTTGTACCGGTATGCCAGGGTCTTTGCCGGTTCTGAATAAAGAAGTGGTAAATAAGGCCATTGCAGTGGGACTTGCTACTAACTGCAAGATTACCCAGAATTGTAAGTTTGACCGGAAGAATTATTTCTATCCCGATAATCCGCAGAATTACCAGATTTCCCAGCTTTATTATCCCATCTGCCGGGACGGTAAGGTAGAGATTGAGGTGGAGGGAAAGAAAAAATTCATTGGTATCCATGAAATCCATATGGAGGAGGATGCCGGTAAGTTAATCCATGACCCATATACGGACAGTTCTTTGGTGGATTTTAACCGTTCGGGAGTACCTTTGATCGAAATCGTGTCGGAACCGGATATGCGTTCGGCTGATGAGGTAATTGCTTATCTGGATAAGCTTAGAATGACGATCCAGTATCTTGGGGCATCGGACTGTAAATTAAATGAAGGCTCCATGCGTGCGGATGTAAATTTGTCTGTTCGGGAAGTGGGGGAATCGGAATTTGGTACACGTACCGAGATGAAGAATCTGAATTCATTTAAAGCAATTGCGCGAGCCATTGAAAATGAAAGAGAACGCCAGATTGACCTGATAGAGGCTGGAAAAGAGGTTATCCAGGAGACCAGAAGATGGGATGATACCAAGGAATACTCTTATGCAATGCGTTCCAAAGAGGATGCACAGGATTACCGGTATTTTCCGGATCCGGATCTTGTACCGATCATTATCAGTGACGAATGGCTGGAAGAGATAAAAAATAAGCAGCCGGAATTCCGTGAGGAGAAAAAGGCACGGTATCAGAAGGAATACGGACTGCCTGAGTATGATGCGGATATTTTAACCGGAACCAAGAAGCTGGCAGATATTTTTGAGGAAACCATTGCATTAGACGCTAACCCGAAGAAGGTTTCAAACTGGCTGATGGTGGAGACGATGCGTCTGTTAAAGGAAAAAGAAATGGATGCAGAGGATATTACGTTTTCTGCGGCAAATCTGGCAAAGCTGATTCAGCTTACGGATTCCCAGGCAATCAATTCCACTGTGGCAAAAGAGGTATTCGAGAAAATATTTGAAGAGGATATTGATCCGGATAAATATGTTGAGGAAAAGGGACTAAAGACAGTCAATGATGAGGGAGCTCTCCGCGCTACCATTGAACAGGTGATTGCGGATAACCCGCAGTCTGTAGAGGATTACCGTAACGGTAAGGAAAAGGCGATTGGTTTCCTGGTGGGACAGACCATGAAAGCCATGAAAGGAAAAGCAAATCCCGGAATGGTAAACCAGATATTAAAAGAATTATTGTAGTAGTGCAGCTCTGCCGGAGTGAGATATTCCGGCAGAGCTGTTTATATAATCATGAAATAAAAAGTGATATGTTGGCAAAAACGGAAGGGGATAACAAAATGATGGGATTTTTAGTGGAATTATTTGATTTTACCAGAAACCTTATTATAGATATCGGTATTATACGTAACGTGAGGTCTAAGTTCTTCAAAAAGAAAGAAAAAGATAAAAACAGATAAGGGATAGATTACGGATAATTACACAATAATAGAGGTAAAGATATTTTTACAGATTTTATTCGGAAAGGAATCTATTGTGTATGAGTAATCATTTGAAAAAGCAAAGCAGTCCTTATTTGTTGCAGCATGCCGGGAATCCGGTTGACTGGTATCCGTGGTGCGAGGAAGCATTTGAAAAGGCAGCAATTGAAGATAAGCCGATATTCCTAAGTATAGGCTACAGTACCTGCCATTGGTGTCATGTAATGGCACATGAAAGCTTTGAAGATGCAGAGACTGCCCGGCTTCTTAATCAGCATTTTATATGTATAAAGGTAGATCGTGAGGAACGTCCGGATATTGACAGTGTGTATATGACATTTTGTCAGGCATTTACAGGAAGCGGCGGCTGGCCTATGAGTATTTTTATGACAGCGGAACAAAAACCTTTTTTTGCAGGCACGTATTTTCCACCGGAAACACAGTTTGGCCGGATTGGCTTTCGGGAATTGCTGCTTCGGATTGTGGAAAAATGGCAGAGTAACAGGGAAGGTCTTTTGCAGACAGCAGAAGCGATAGCAGACAGCATAAAGGCAGAAGATAAATTTTCTGATGATAAACCGGATAAAAAACTGCCTGAATTTGCGGTTGAGATGTTTTTCCAGCGCTTTGATAAAAAATATGGGGGATTTGGGTCAGCACCGAAATTTCCTATGCCCCATAATCTGGTTTTTCTTACCTTGTATGCACGGCTTTTTGAGAATGAGCAGGCATTAGAGCAGGTGGAAATTACGCTTGACAAGATGAGAAGAGGGGGTATTTTTGATTATATCGGTTATGGTTTTTCCAGATATTCTACGGATGATTATTTTCTGATTCCCCATTTTGAAAAAATGCTTTATGACAATGCACTGATGATACTTGCATATTCCGCTGCATATAAGGCGACCGGAGAAAAGCGTTTGTTAGATACAGCAAAGAAGACAGCAGAGTATATTTTCAGGGAAATGACGGGGGAGAACGGAGAGTTTTATTCTGCACAGGATGCAGACAGCGAGGGAGAAGAGGGCAGATTTTATATATGGGATTATGATGAGGTCTGCAAGATATTAGGTGATGAAAAGGGGAACGCTTTTTGTGAGTATTTTGGTATGACGGAGGAGGGGAATTTTGAGGGAAAAAATATTCCGAATCTGTTAAATGGAAATGAATTTTCTGATCAGTTTCATCAGGAAATAGAAAAATTATATCATTACCGTAAGTCCCGCATGAAGCTTCATCTGGATGATAAGGTGCTTACTTCATGGAATGCACTTATGATTTGTGCCCTTTCCATGCTTTACAGGGTGACAGGGGAGGAGTGTTATTTAGAAGCCGCAATAAAGGCGGAAGAGTTTCTTGAAAATCATCTGATCAAAGGGAATATTTTGTATGTAAGCTTTCGTGACGGAAAATTATCGGTAAAGGGATTTTTAGATGACTATGCATATTATACGGCTGCACTGATCAGTCTTTATGAGGTGACTTCAAATGCAGAGTATCTGGAACATGCAGGGCAGATTTGCAAAGAAGCAGAAAAACAGTTTAAGGATGAGAAGGGCGGTGGATATTACCTTTGTGGGACAAAAAATGACAGTCTGATCTCAAGACCGAAGGAAACCTATGATGGGGCACTGCCCAGTGGAAATTCTGTAATGGCATATTGTCTTGTACGGTTATCGCAGCTTACAGGAGATACGGACATCAGGGAGAAAGCCAGAGGACAGCTTGCTTTTATGTCTGTTAAGGCATCTTCTTATCCGGTGGGTTACAGTATGTTTTTGACAGCGTTGCTGTTTTATATTTATCCGCCGAAAAAAATTACAGTGGCATTGTCAAAGAACGATAATGTACATGAAATTATGACGCATCTTCCGCTTTATGCTGATATCAGGATACCCGTACAGGAGTCAGAGGAATATAAGGTGCTAAATGACAGGACCACATATTATATATGTGAAAATTATACTTGTCTGCCACCGACAAACAGGACACCATTTTTATATTAGGTTCATATTTTAAAGAAAAAAGGTAAAAGAATATAATGGAGAAAAATAATGAATATGGATGTGTAAAGGAATGTGAGGAGATACCGTTTTCATTTCCGCCCCAGCATCAGGATGTACAGCCGGGATTGGAGTATATCATGGAGCCGGGACCGGTATCAGAATGTGAAATCTGTGGACTGAAGCTGAAAGGTAAAGTGGCTGTTATTACAGGTGGTGATAGCGGCATAGGTCGGGCTGTTGCATACGATTTTGTAAAGGAAGGGGCAGCAGTAGTCATTATTTATTATGATGAAGAGTGTGATGCCAGGGAAACTGCTGAAAGAATCAGACAGCTTGGCGGGAAATGCCTGCTTTTGCGGGGAGATTTAAAAAACAGGGATTTTGTGGAAAAATGTGTGGAGAAAACGATAGAATGTTTTGGTCGGCTTGATATTCTTGTAAATAATCATGCGGTGCAGTTTATACAGAGGAGTATTCTGGATATTTCACCAGAACAGCTGAATCTGGTGTTTCAGAATAATGTAATCTCCTTTTTTTATATGATTCAGTCTGCACTGCCCCATATGAAATGCGGGAGCAGCATCATTAATACGGCATCTGTAACCGCTTATCAGGGAAATAAGGATTTGATTGATTACAGTGCCACAAAAGGTGCGATTGTAGCACTGACAAGGTCTTTATCCCAATCCCTGGTTGAGCAAGGAATCAGGGTAAATGCGGTTGCACCGGGACCAATCTGGACACCGCTTATTCCCGCATCCTATTCAGCAAAGGAAGTTGCGACCTTCGGAAGAAAGACGTCAAAGGTTCCGATGATGCGGGCAGGTCAGCCCTGTGAAGTATCACCGTGTTATGTATTTCTTGCATCGGATGCTTCTTCTTACATGACAGGGCAGGTTCTGCATCCAAATGGGGGAACAATTGTAGGTTCATGATAGTTTGATATAGTCTGTTGACAATTCCCGAATGCTATTTTATAATAAATCCATATTTTATAGTAGTGTAAGGTAAGAGAGGTGAAAAAATGAGGAGATAATCTGCTTTTGAAGACACGAAACATGATTTTGATGTGATTCTGAATAAAAGAATCATATTTGTTTTTGTCGCCAAAAGTGGTTTATGTTCTCATAACCTCTCTTTTTTGTGTGGAAAAATATAATCAGAAGCATAGGGAGAAATTCTCGGATTATTATTGGATGAGGTTGATTACAGGCATAAGTTTTTTTGGCGAAGAGGAAGGGAGATAAAGTTTTATGCAAAGAAAAATAGACAGAAAATTATACAAAAGAATATTTGTGGTGGCATTTCCAATCATGCTGCAAAATCTGCTGGATGCTGCCGTAAATTCAGCGGATGTGCTTATGCTGAATTATGTAGGGCAGGATGCCATATCGGCAGTGTCTTTAGCCAGTCAGTATGGAAATGTGATATTTATGTTTCTATACGGAATCGGGACAGGTGTTTCCATGCTGAGTGCACAATACTGGGGAAAGAAGGATACCCGCACGATTGAAAAGGTAGAAGGGATTGGCCTGCGTTTTTCCA
The DNA here is from genome assembly GCA_910585605.1 of uncultured Lachnospiraceae bacterium. Taxonomy (GTDB): domain Bacteria; phylum Bacillota; class Clostridia; order Lachnospirales; family Lachnospiraceae; genus CAG-590. The sequence continues at coordinate 38,922 of CAJUFL010000029.1, forward strand.
TGTCCATTGCCTGTATCTTTGCAATGCTGTGTTTGATAGTGCCAGAGGGATTAATGCATGTTTTTACGGAGGATAAGGAGTTGATCCGTTTAGGAAGCATTTATCTTAGAATCTGTGCACCGGCTATGGTATTGTGGAGTATCAGTGCTGTGTATACTGCTGTTTTACGCTGTATTGGAAGGGTTACGACCAGTACCATTATTGAGATGATATCGTTGTTGTCCAATGTGTTTTTAAATTTTATTTTTATATTCGGTTATTTTGGTATACCCAAAATGGGGATTGCAGGTGTTGCACTTGCCACTGTAATGTCCAGAGGTATTCAGCTGGTCTGCTGTATGATTGTTTCAGCCGGCAATCAGGATGTAAAATTATGCATAAAACCTATTTTTGAGAAGCATCCGGCATTGTTTAAGGATTTTATCGTTATGGCACTTCCGGCTATTGCCAATGATGTAATCTGGGCACTGGGATTTTCCATGTATTCGGTTATTTTGGGACATCTGGGAAATGATGCTGTGGCCGCCAATTCTATTGTATCAGTAGTGCGTAATCTTGGCAGCGTATTATGTTTCGGTATTGGAAGTGCTTCCGGTATCATTGTAGGGCAAATCCTTGGAGAAAATAAGATTGAGGAAGCAAAGAGAGTCAGTCGCAGCCTGCTTAGAATGGCTGTGGCTGCCGGGGTGACTGGCGGAGTCTTTGTATTTTTACTGTCACCAGTTGTAATGCATTATGTCAGCCTTTCAGAAACAGCTATGGACTATTTACAATTTATGCTATATATCAATACCTATTATATTACCGGGAGCGCAGTAAATACAGTGCTGATAGCCGGAATCTTCAGGGCAGGTGGTGACAGCAGGTTTGGATTCCTTTGTGATACCATTGATATGTGGTGTTATGCGGTTCCTTTGGGCTTGCTGGCAGCATTTGTATGGAAACTTCCTGTTAAAATAGTTTATGTCTTGTTATGTACGGATGAGTTTGTAAAATGGCCGTGGGTATTTAAACATTTTTACAGTTACAAGTGGGCGAAAAATATTACAAGGGAGAATATTGACTGATGGGATTTAAGAGAAGCGGACAGAGAGGATTACGCCACTGATTGAAGCAAAATATGACGAAATCCAGCAGTTCACGGATTAAATCGCTTCTTTAATTTCTCAAGCATTTTTTCAGCAATGGGAGTAAATACCTGATATTTTTTCCAGATTAAATACAGTTTTGTTTCAAGTTTGGGTGTGAGCGGGCGGAAGACCAGACCGCTGTCAGGACCTGTATTGATCAGATGTTCAAAGGTCAGAAGATACCCCAGCCCTTCCTTGACGAAAAGAGAGCCATTATAGGACAGGCGGAAAGAGCCTTCTAGAAGCAGGTTGTCGATTTTGTTTCCACACCATCTGGGAATGTCATGGCTCCAGCCCTGTTCAGAGCAGAATAAAGGAAGTCCGGTTAGATCATCGACAGAGACGGACTGTTTTCCTGCAAGGGGACAGTCTTTAGGCATGACAACACCCCATAAATCCGCTTTTGGAAATGTCAGATAATGGTATTTATCTGTATTTGGTTCCTCTGCCAGTACAGCAAAATCAATAACTCCTTTATCCAATTTCTCTGTAACCTGTTCCGTGTCTCCGCTGGTGATGTGATACCGCAGGTCGGGATAGGAATTTTTGAATGACTTAATCTCGGCGGCAAGATGTCTGATTTGATAGGATTCTGCCAGACCAAAATAGACTTCACCGCCTAATACATCGTCCAGTGAGAGAAATTCCGTAGTGATTTTGTCTGCCATCGATACAAGGTCTTCGGCACGCTTGCGGAGCAGGATACCTTCTTCTGTCAGTTCTATGTGGAAGCTGTGACGTACAAATAGTTTTTTTCCCAGTTCATCCTCCAGTGATTTTAATTGTTTGGAAAGTGTAGGCTGGGTAACGTGCAGGAGTTCGGCTGCACGGGTCATGTTTTCTTCCCTTGCCACAGCAAGAAAATACCGCATAGTTCTCAGTTCCATTGAGTTCTTCCTTTCTATTGATATTCCTAAAATTCATATCACGATATAAATTATAACCATTAGCGAAAGAGAAGTCAATCGCTTATACTAAAATCACGGCAGGAAGGGAGGCGGTCATACGGAGGATATTATTCGGAATATGAAAGATGCAGGCTGTGACAGGGAAATCATCATAGAGATTTGCCGGTTGTATACGGATGGGCAGATTCAGGATGCTGTGAAAGTCCTGCGGCGGCACCGGTGCAATCTGATGGAGCAGTTACATGAAAGCCAGAGTAAAGTGGACTGTCTTGACTTTTTAATCAGGAAAATAGAAAAAAGCCAGAAATAATGCAAAAACAAAATCAAAAATATAAATGCAGGAATGCAGAAAGGATGGTAATGTAAAATGGAAGAAACTAAGAAAATGGAATTAACAAAGGAGTGGGATAAGACATTCCCGAAAAGCGAAAAGGTAAATCACAGAAAAGTAATTTTTCATAACCGATATGGAATCACGTTGGCGGCAGATTTATATGAGCCGAAAGGGGCAGACGGTAAACTGGCAGCGATAGCTGTATGTGGTCCGTTCGGTGCAGTAAAAGAGCAGGCTGCTGGCTTGTATGCCCAGACAATGGCAGAGCGTGGTTTTCTCACGATGGCATTTGACCCGTCATTTACTGGAGAAAGTGGTGGAACACCTCGCTACATGGCATCACCAGATATTAATACGGAAGACTTTCAGGCGGCAGTAGACTTTCTTTCAGTACAGGAAAATGTGGATGCAGAGAAAATTGGAATCATCGGTATCTGTGGATGGGGCGGTATGGCACTGAATGTAGCAGCACTGGATACCCGTATAAAGGCAACGGTATCATCTACAATGTATGATATGAGCCGTGTTAATGCAAATGGATATTTTGATGAAAATGACAATGCCGATGACCGGTATGGAACCCGTAAGGCACTGAATGCCCAGAGAATTATTGACTACAAAAATGACAGTTATGAGTTGGGAGGCGGAGTTGTTGATCCTCTGCCGGAAGACGCTCCATTTTTTGTCAAGGATTATTATGATTATTATAAAACATTCCGTGGTTATCATGCCCGTTCACTGAATTCAAATGGAGGCTGGAACAAGATTGGCTGTATGTCTTTTATGAATCAGCCTATTCTCTGTTACAGTGAGGAAATCCGCAGTGCTGTTTTGTTAATGCATGGAGAGAGAGCACATTCCTGCTATTTTAGCAAGGATGCCTTTAAGAAATTAAAGGGCGATAACAAGGAACTGCTGCTGATTCCTGATGCTGTCCACACAGACCTCTATGACAGGATGGATGTGATACCGTTTGATAAACTAGAGCAGTTTTTTCAAAACAATCTGAAGTGATTGAAAACAATGTACTGACGACAGGACAATGATGGTATAGCAGATTTATGGTACACTCTGGGAAGTTTTCCGATGTAAAGAATAATATTGTAGCTGATTTTGTGATTACTATGTGATCTGCACGTATTGTTTACCAGCAATCTTGTGCATTACCCTATCCCCGTAAAATGATTGTGCTTTCAAAATACTGTTTTTGTTTGATTATTTATGCGGTATGCT
>CAJUFL010000030.1 GCA_910585605.1 uncultured Lachnospiraceae bacterium
GGAGCAGATGTAAGAGTTGGAAGTTGCAGATAGCTACTTAATCAGCAGACACTATTTAATTGATTTTCGAGTGGATGAGAGCAAGAAGCTGTTACAATTTACCGATCATTCTATTGCAGAAATTGCGGATGAAACCGGATTTTCAACCATCAATAACTTTATTGCACAATTTAAAAAAAGAACAGATCTGACTCCTACTGCCTACCGCAGACAAAATCAGATCTATTCCTCAAAGCAACGTTTATATGACCATTATGAAACATGACAGCTTCTATTCTATTCTTCTAACAGTATCACGAACCACCAGTTTCCCATAAACTACCGTCGTTCCGCGGCGGTAATTTTTATTTTTAGCCCTCTCTTCAATAATGTGTATACAGCGGTCAATCATTTCATCCGTATTTACCTGATACGTGGTCAGGGCAATCTCCTCCGAAGGCTGCTCTACAAAATCATCATACCCCACCACAGAGATATCCTCTGGCACGGAATACCCCGCCTTTTCCAAAGCATCGATCATACGGTAGGCTACCGGATCACAGTTACATACAAAAGCATCGGGCATATCATCCGGCAATTCCAATTCAATAAATTTACCATCTTCATCCCTGTCAGGGAGCGTCCATTTTGCATCATAAATCTGCTCTTTTGCAATCAGATATTTCATATAGCCCATATACCGGTCCAGAATACTTCTGGTACTTTTATAATTACCGACAAATCCTATTCTCTTATGTCCGTTTTTCACCAGATATCTGGTAAGGAGAAAACCACCATTCACTCCATCACTGACTACACAGTCCACATCAAACTCTTCATTTTCAAAATCAAAAAAAGTAATTCCAAGCCCGGTTTGAACAAGACTTTCTAAAAATATGCTCTGCATTTCACCAACTATCACTACCTGAGCAACCGAATTCATCCTCACGATATTAGGAAGCATCCCTGTCTCTTCATCTTCCCTGCGGACAATCTCCAGAATACCGATATATCCCTTTTTTGAAAGTTCCATAAGCATTTGCTGATAAATTTTAAAATAAAAAGAATTATCACTTACAAATCTCTCCGATATGACAATGCCGATATTGATATTTAAGTCTTCTCTCCTGCTTCTGTCCCCTTTTGCAATATATCCCAGTTCTCCTGCCTTATCGACAATCCGCTCCCTTAACACATCACTTACTCCGTCTTTTCCCGCCAGTGCTTTTGAAACCGTGACAATACTTACATCCATTGCCTCCGCCACGTCTTTCATTGTTACCTGTTTTTTTACCATCCTTGCTCACTCTCTTTTCCACTCAATTCCTAATTTTTCAATATCCTCATTCACACTTTCATCCGGTAATTCTGCATTTTCTTCTTCCGGTTCATCCAGATACTCCCGATATATATATCGGTATACAACTGCCATACCATAGCCCGATAGTCCAAAACCATACAATACCATAAAAATACGCACTGACTCAAAAAAATACGTCACACATATGATCGCAATCACTACGATTCCTAACAGCAATGTCCCAGGCAGGTTTTTCACTGCCATCAGCAATGCATTTCTGATGGTAGCGGTAATACGATTTTCAAAAATCGCCTGTTGTACATATACATATAATAATACCATACAATATACCATTATGGGAATAACAGAAATAATAATCATAAAACCTGCATTTTTATTTTGCAGACTTACCCAGAAATGCAGATCAAAAAACAAAATCCCCCCAAGCACAGCTGACAATATATGAATCATGGTCGCCTGCTTAAAGTTCGACCGGAATGCCTTCAGATATCCAGATACGATATAGCCCTCTTTGTTGGTTGTCATCTTGATAGCAATTGTCATAAGTGCAGTAATGGATGCCCCTATGGTAATCAAAGGAAGACTGGTAATCACAAATATGACATTCAGAAGAAAAATATCACCTATTTTTCCCATTGCCCGAAAAAAAGGCGTATCTATATTCATTACATTTTTCATACATACCTCCGTTTCTGCTCAGGAAATCCTCTATAAAATTCCCTCCTGCTTCATAAAATCCAAAATTCTTTTTGCATCCTTTTTATGCGTCGCCACAGAAGGGTGCATGGACGCCATTCCGTCTCTTTCCACATCATGATACGGAAGCTCATAGACATAGATATTTTCCACCCCTTTTGCTTTTACCTTCTCCACCACCTGTTCCACATAAGGAAATACTCCCTGGCACAAAGTACCCAGCACGCATATAATTATGCTCTCCTTATGATAATCCTTTAACATCATTAAAAAATCCTCATATGCCTTCAAAAATCCCTTAAGAATTTCTTCTTTATACAAATGTCCCGAATCATTTGTTCCCAAATTGACAAAAATATACTCCGGTTCAAACTCCTCTGCTTCAATTTTCTGTTCCCTGTCTACAAACCAGTTTACATATGGATATAATTTAGGCACATTGTTGTCCGGATTGCCGGTATACTCCACAAACATACCATATCCGGAAGCTGATATCCATCTGGCATTCCAATTCATTTCCCTGGTCATAAAAGCAGCATAACTGCACTCCCCATCTTCTTCGCGGATTGTATATTCACTTTCCGGTTCTCCGTGCACCCCATATCCACAGGTTATGGAATCTCCGATAAATTCCACCCTGGTCCGGTTATCTGCTTTCTCTTTGAACGGAAGCAGTTCTCCGTCACAAACCTTTATGCACCTAAGCCCTCCATAGGACATCGCTGCTTCCGTAATCTTTATGATCCGTACCTCATGTATCTCCCCAGGGCTCAGTTCACAAATCAGATACCAATCCTTGCGTCTGTCCAAAACCAATTCCGATACCCTTTTGCCATCTACATAAATTCTAAATCCCGGCTGATTCACTACTTCATTATCGCCAGTAATCATATACATATACAGGGAACTTCCCTTTACACTTAATTCGAGACTGCTATTAGTATATCCAAAGTAACAGGTTCCCTGTTTCTCTAATATCCTTCCCTGCCATCTCAAAAAAGAATCCGTTTCGCCATTCATATAGTATTCTGCCATCTCATTTTCCTTTCCCGGCACCTATCTTCGCTTTATCATTCCTTCTCTAACAGTTTTCCCAAATCCTCTGGGGATATGAATTCTCTGCTGTTTTTATCCTGTATATCCTTTTCATCTATCAGAACAACAAAAAATCCCCTCTTCTTCAAACAATCTGACAGCCCCTCTATATTAAAGTTATCCTCCACAAACCGTTCCCGGTCTATCACGATTCGGACTTCTTTATATTGAATGCCATATCGTTCCATTAAATCCGATAATTTATCAAATATGGCAGGATCCCATAAGCTGTTATCTGTCATATCCAGATTTACAACCGGTATCTGTTTTCCTCCCCTTTTCCATTGCTGCAAATAGGAAAAAGCCTTTTCATATATATTCAAATTGAACTCTATCATAAAATCCTTTTTTTGAAATACAGGAATATATTCCTCTTGTTCCTTTATACCCCCTTTTTTATCTTCCCATTTTGTCAGTAATCTTACTTCTTTTACTTTTCCATCTTCCACTTTCGGTAAGAAATATAGCTTAAACTCCTCGTCAAAAAATGCCTGATACATATTCCTACAGATAACATTTTCTTTTCGATATTGTTCCTGTAATGTTTCATCAAAAAATGCAATTTCATTTCTCCTCCGCTTTTTCAAGCCGCAAAGGCTCTGTCTCGCATAATCCGCAAAATCAATTGCTTCTGCCAGAAATATCCGTTCAGACTCCATATTATAGACCCCGGATTCCATATAAGCAAAAATCCCCGCATAGACCATTTCACATTCATGCTGTAACACCTTCATAATCATGTGAACCCGATCAAAAACAGGCATATCCTTTTTTAACAGCAACAAAAAATCCCGCCCCTGTATTCTGGCAGCCGTTTCACCCTCCACCAAAGAATAATTTAACTGTTTTCCAACCATTTTTAAAATTTCGTCTGCTGCCTTATAACCAAATTTCCTGCAAATTGCATCAAAATTTTTAAATCCCAGAAAAACCATGCAATATACTTCCGGATTTTCTGATATCAATTTCAGTGTTTCTGTCTCAAAATATTCTATCGTAGATAAATTCGTCAACTTATCTATAGCATTCCTTTTTCCCAGCAGGCGGGTAACATCTTCCCGACATATCACATACTGGATCTGTCCTTCTCTCCCCTTCAGCCGGACAACCGTTTTTGAAAACCAGCGTTTACTCTCCTTATCATAATATTCTACACTATACCGTTTATCATGATTATTCATATATGGAACCAGACAGTCTTTGCATGGCTTTTTCAAACCATACTGCTGATAACAAAAAACCGGATTATCGGTCTTTCCCATACTTTCAAATACCAGACGATAGTCTCGTTCCATCACATAATAATAAAAATCATCTGAACTTAATTGTTTATAATAATATTTTTCCTTAAGCAATTCATTTACCTGGTTTTCCAACTCCCGATAATGGGATTCCTGTTCCTCTTTAGTCAATCCCTGCTTTGGCGTCTCTGCTCTCCCTATACTTACCGTCCCTCTTTTTTTAACCGTATATTCATCTGCTTCATTATAAAATGCATACCCATCTTTTCCATTATTCTTAACATCATATAATGCAATATCCGCTGCACGGAACACTCCTCTGAATTCCTGCCCGTCTGCCGGAAATATAGCAATACCGATACTGGTTGTGATCTTTGCCCCGTTTTTTAATTCCATTTCCCGAACTTTTTTATTCAGCTGTTTTGCATATTTTTCCGCTTCCGGGCGGCTGACGATTTTTTTCTTCAGTACTGCGAATTCATCTCCACCAATACGTCCCACCAAAGCCTGTTCCTGAAAAACTGCCTTTAACTGTCTTGCATATTGCTCTAATACATAATCTCCAAATATGTGTCCATATGTATCATTTATCCCTTTAAAATTATCAATATCCATCATGTATATTGCATGGTGCTCTGATGCCAGTCCCCTCTGGTAACGTGAAAAAAACTTTGCCATTTCTTCCTCAAACACACCTTTATTAAGCAATCCCGTCAATGCATCCTTCCGGGACTCCATCTTCAACGCTTCCCTTGCTTTATATTCCCTGTCCACATTCAGCGTCTTACCGATAATCTTAATAATATTTCCCTTTTCATCCCGAATAGTATTTCCCTCATATCTTTGCCACGTATAAGTCTCATCATCCGTCAGCGTCCGGAATTCATAACTATAGCTTTCGTCTCCGTTATCCATACTGTCACAATAGGCCTCAAAAATCGCCACGTCCTCCGGATGCACGATTCCCCAACTCCTTATAGTATTACGATAATCCGGAATATCCAGATTATCATCCTCATATTTTCCTCCCAGCTTCTTTTCCTGATGTAAAAAATGAGTTTCACAATCATACTCCCAAATTGCACAGTCCATATTCGTAATCACAAGCTGATATTTCTCCTGCATAAATGCCAGCTGCTTTCTCAATTCCTCAATTGTTTCCAGCAATTTTTGTTTATCCATAAAACACCTCTTTGTTTCACGACACATCCCATCTGCTTACAATGAAATTATAATGCATTATTTTGTAAACTTCAAGCTTTTTACTTAAATTAACTTAAAAATTGTAGCAAAACAAAGAAAATCATGGGACAAAAGACCTGATTGCAGAATTTTAAAATATTTTTTAAGAAAATACTTGCATTATCCCCTCAATATAGTATATAATCAAACAGTTGCAGTTAGTGTATTTTCTCTAATAGCTCATAAACAAAAGAAGTATTTTTGCAATACAACGGGGCGTGGCTCAGCTTGGTAGAGCGCTTGGTTCGGGACTAAGAGGTCGCAGGTTCAAATCCTGTCGCCCCGATTAAAAAAACACCAGTCTTTCCGACTGGTGTTTTTCTTCTGCAATTATTCTCACGCTTTCCCTACAGAACCAAATAACTCCATTTTCTCCTTCACAGTTGCCTTAATCGCATCTGCACCTGGAGCTAACAGCTTACGGGGATCAAAGCCTTTTCCCTCTAAGTCCTTACCTGCCTCAATATATTTACGAGTGGCATCTGCAAATGATAACTGACATTCAGTATTTACATTAATCTTTGCCACACCTAATGAGATAGCTTTCTTGATCATATCTTCCGGAATACCAGTACCACCATGTAATACTAACGGCATATCACCGGTCTTTTGCTGAATAGCATCTAATGTTTCAAAGCTTAATCCTGCCCAATTCTCAGGATATTTACCATGAATATTACCAATACCTGCTGCAAGCATTGTTACTCCCAAATCAGCAACTTCTTTACACTCATCCGGATCTGCACATTCACCAGCACCGACAACACCGTCTTCTTCACCACCGATAGAACCAACTTCCGCCTCTAAAGAAAGTCCTTTTTCCTTACAGATTGCAACAAGTTCCTTTGTCTTAGCCACATTCTCTTCAATAGGATAATGAGAGCCGTCAAACATGATAGAAGAAAAACCTGCTTCAATACAAGCCTTTGCGCCTTCATATGAACCATGATCTAAATGAAGTGCAACCGGAACCGTGATTCCTAAACTGTCTACCATTGCATCCACCATTGCTGCCACCGTCTTGAAACCGGTCATATACTTACCTGCACCCTCAGATACACCTAAGATAACCGGACTGTTTAACTCCTGTGCCGTTAAAAGAATAGACTTTGTCCACTCAAGATTGTTGATGTTAAACTGACCTACTGCATACTTGCCAGCTTTTGCTTTTTTTAACATTTCTTCTGCTGAAACTAACATGAAAATTCCTCCATCTTCTTAAAATATTACAGGTGAAAATAACTGCGCACCTGCACACTTGTAATTATTATACCCTAACTAATATCAAAAATAAAGAAAAAGTTTTCTTTCCGGTTCAACGAGAAAGAAAACTTTAATACTCAATCCATTACTTTTTATTTATTCTGTTCAACAGCCATACAGATACCATGACAACGGCCGTTCCCGCTGCCGCACCTGCCATGTTTAATCCCATTTCCAAAAAATCACAATGCCTGCCTTGTATAGGAAGTTTTCCAACCTCTGATAAAACTGACAGAAATATACCGGAAGCTGCGGATATTCCTCCTGCTGTCAGCAAATGTTTACGCCATTGCATCGACACCAGCATACTGATGATTCCATATAGGAAAAACAAAGCAAAATGGGCGGTAAGACGGAATCTTTTATCCCATAGCATCAATATTCCCCAATCCGGGTTACTTCCTATAAAAATGTGTAAAACCTTTTGAGTAAAATTTAAACTGGTATTCGATGTATCTTCCCCATTCTGGAAAGATAAAAACAATACAAACCCAATCCATCCGGTTAACAATACCACTGAAAATATCTTTTTCATAAGTCTGATTCCTATTTTAGTAAAAGGATCACACCTTTTAAAACTACCATCAATAAAACAGAAAGTGTAACCACCATTCCGGCTTCCCTATAAGTATCCTGATTCTGTTTTTGATAAAATGTTATTTCCTGTTTTTTTTCCTGGGACACATCTGATTCCAAATTTGGCTCTTTGGGCTCTTCACCTGCCGAATCCTCCGTTTTGGAAACAACCTGATCCTCTGTATTCTCTATGTCAGGTATTTCCGTCTCCCCATTATCGGAACCTCCGATACTTCCCGGTGCTGTCTCCTCATTTCTCCCTGTTTTTTCTTTCTCTTCCTTTTGATGTGTTTCTGTAGTTTTTTCCGATGATTCCTGGGGATTTTCCTCCGTCACCCCCGTTGTCACCTGTTCTGTCGTGCTAATCCCCAACTCTTCATCAAATTTGCCATCTAGGTAATCCTGATATGCCTGGCTTGCACCTCCTGCATCCGGTGAATAACCATGTGCAGACAGCCACGCCTTTGCCTGTTGTATTTCTTCCTCCGTGTATGCATGGGATACACTTCCGGCACTAAAACTTAGAAGGATAATCACCATTAGCATCCAAACAAAATGTATTATACTTTTTCGCATTCTCATAACCTTCTTTTCTTTATTGTAAATATTCAACTCTTTTAGCATCATACCACAACTTTTAAGGAAAATCCAGTCTTCCCCTTATCATCTCATTCATAAGGAATCATATCCTTTCTGGCAGATGTACCCGCAATTTGTAATACACAAAATATCCCTTGCATTTTTTCTATGCCTATGTTACCTTAGAATCAAGCAAACAGTTTCTAAATATCTTTATTTCAATGATATAGAATCATGATATCTATCAAAAAACTCTTGCTTAATTACCCATTTTATAAAATCATATTAGGCAGGAGCGGTAAAAATATGGATACATCAGCTGTGCTTACCATTATATTTCCACCTGCCGGACAGGAGGGATATGGATACAAACGAAAACAGAACGCAATGGCATCCGGGGTTTTGTGCTGCCATGCAGCTGGAACTTTATGACAATAGGGACGATTTAGAATACCATAAAGAGTTTAACTTAAACCGAAAACCTCTTCAAATTGACTTACTGATCATAACCAAAAAAGAAACTGTGTCCATTAAAAATCAAATCGGACATATTTTCAATAAGTATAATATCATGGAATACAAATCCCCAAGGGATAGCCTGGACATTGATACCTTTTACAAGGTACAGGCTTATGCCTGTTTATACAAGAACAGCGGCAATAAAATTAATATACATAAAGCTGGCGATATAACGGTATCCTTAATCCGGCACAGATATCCCCAAAACCTTATGAAACTGTTAAGAGCAGAAGGATTTACTATCACAAAGCCTTATCCGGGTATTTATTATGTATCCGGAAAACTTATGTTCCAGACACAAATTATCATTTCCTCCAGACTGGAGCACACAGATCATATCTGGCTGACCTCGCTAACGGAACAGATCAAACGGCATCGGTATTCTGAATTATTGAACGCAACAGATATTTTGAACAATAAGGATGAAAAAGAATGTGCTGATGCAGTGATAGATGTTATATCAAACGCAAATGCAGCAATGATCAGACAATGGAAGGAGAGTGACAAAATGATTCCATCTTTAGAAAGAATAATGGCACCTGAAATCGCACAGTGGAAACTTCAGGCCCGGAATGAAGGAATGCGTATAGGCATAGATGAAGGTAAATGCGAGGGCAAACGCGAAGGTAAAATCGAAGGTAGAATCGAAGGTAGAATCGAAGGTATTCTTGAGGGAAGAATTATAGCGTATGCTGAACTGGGACTTTCCATTGCAGAAATTTCAGAAAAAACTAAACTATCAAAAGACGCCATTCAACAGATTTTAGACAAACAGCAGGAATGACATACCATAATAGGTATTGAATTTATATAACTATTTTTTATGGAAGAGGGACTTATGTATGTATCAAATCAATTTTAACAAACCGATTCATGTCCATTTCATCGGCATTGGAGGCATCAGCATGAGTGGATTGGCAGAAATATTACTAAAGGAGAATTTTAAAATCAGCGGATCTGATGCCAAGAGCTCCGACATTATAGATAATCTGATTGCAATGGGTGCTATCATTAACATTGGACAATGTGCAGAAAATATTTCAGATGATATAGATCTGGTAGTTTATACTGCCGCCATTCATGAAGACAATGATGAATTTGCTGCGTGCAGGGCAAAGAACATCCCAATGCTCACAAGAGCTCAGCTTCTTGGTCAGATCATGAATAATTACAAGTATTCCGTAGCCGTTTCTGGAACACACGGAAAGACTACCACAACCTCCATGCTGAGTCAGATTTTTATAGAAGCCGATACGGACCCTACAATTTCCATTGGCGGTATTTTAGATTCCATCGGAGGCAACATTCGGGTTGGAAAATCCGAGTTCTTTGTAACAGAAGCCTGTGAATATACTAACAGTTTTCATGCCTTTTATCCCTATATCAGTATTATCTTAAATGTAGATGCAGACCATCTGGACTTTTTCAGCGGTATTGAAGAAATTATTGAAAGCTTCCATACTTTTGCTACGAATCTGCCGGAAAACGGAACTTTAATTGTAAATGGTGATATGGATTGTCTCCCTCTTGTCACAAGAGATTTATCCTGCGGTATCCTTACTTTCGGATTACAGGATACCAACAAATATTATCCTGCTGATATTGAAACTGATGAAAAGGGACATATGATCTATACTTTAATTGTCAATGGGGTAAAACAGGAACGTGTTCACTTAAATATAGGCGGGACACACAATATATCTAATTCTCTTGCAGCCATTGCCGCTGCTGATTTACTGGGTATTGAAAGAGAATATACCCTGGCCGGTCTTGCCTGTTTTGGAGGTGCCCATAGACGTTTTGAGAGAAAAGGAACTTTGGGAAATGTCACTGTAATCGATGACTATGCCCATCATCCAACCGAGATCAAAGCTACTCTGACCACTGCTTTACATACCCCTCACAATGAGTTATGGGTCGTATTTCAACCTCACACATACACCCGGACAAAAGCACTGTTTGAAGATTTTGCGGAAGCTTTAAAAGGTTTTGACCATGTTATTCTGGTTGATATCTATGCAGCCAGAGAAGCTGATACAGGATTAGTCCACGCAAAAGATTTAGCTGCCCGCATCAAATCACTAGGTACAGATGCAAGATATTTCAGTTCCTTTGAGGCAGTTGAAAATTATTTATTATTAAATTGCAAAAAAAATGATTTGTTGATAACTATGGGTGCCGGAGATGTCTATTTAATTGGCGAAGAACTACTCGGCAAATAGTTTTGCACAATATCCACAATTACTATTTTCCCACTTGACAGGAATAGATTGTGGATATTTCCATTTACATAATTATTTTTATATCATAAGATTTTTCATGTAAATTTGCGGTTCCTGATACATGATCACAGGTAATAATATGTTATGTATACCACTTGTCCACATTTCCCACACTTTCCACATTTTTGGAAAGGACGCAACCTGGAACAAACGTTCTATTTTCTTTTTGAAAACACTGTGTTATAATCCATTTGCTTATGAAAAAAAGGAGGGAAAAACGAGTGGAAACAATCACAATTTCAACGAAAAATCATGAAACCTATTCTGCCGTTTCAAACTTCTTTATTGACTACTATATGACAGAAGCTAACGGTGAATTTGTGAAGGTTTATCTATATCTGATTCGTCTGTTAAACAGCGGACGTGCGGTAACCATAGCAGATATCGCCGACCATTTCAATCTGACAGAAAAAGATATCTGCCGGGCAATCAAATATTGGATCAAACAGGATGTGATACAGTTAGAGTATACCAAGGATAAAGTTCTGACTGGCATTACCATGCTTCCCCTGACTGCCAAATCCATGAGCAATCATAATTCTTCCATACTATCCTTGCTCGGAGTGGAAGATGAAACTGAAACACAAAAGTCAGCAATACCGGAACCATCAGGGTCTACATCCAAAGAAGCCTCAGAGGCTGCCCAGAATACAAAATCTATTCAGGAGTCTGCAACCGTTCCAAAGAAGATTTCATATAAGTCTTCTTTTATAGAATCAAAGAAAGAAGACGAGGATTTTGGCAATCTGCTTTACCAAACTGAAATTTACTTCGGCAAGCCTTTGACTCAGACAGATATGAATACTCTGCTTTACATATATGAAGAACTATCATTTAGTCCCGATTTGCTGGAATATCTAGTAGAATACTGTGTTTCCATTGGTAAAAAGAGCTGTCGGTATATTGAAGCTGTTGCCCTGGAATGGTACAAAAACGGTATTACCTCTGTTGAGGATGCTAAAGTTGCTTCCAAAAATTATAATTCTATCTATGTGGCAGTATTAAAACAGTTAGGCATTCCAAGAAGAGTACCTACACCAACAGAAACCGCATTTATTGATACATGGTATAATACCTATTCCTTCAACAAAAATATCATTATAGAGGCCTGCAAGCGGGCGATTACCACAAATCCCCACTCTGCAAATTTCAACTATGTAAATGGTATTTTAGAGAGCTGGCACAAACAGAACGTAAAGAAATTATCAGACATTGAAGCATTAGATAAAAAATGGGCATCTGAGAGGAAGAAAAAAGCTACTGGTGGCAAATCCACTGTGACAAACCAATTTAACAATTATCAGAGTTCTACCGATCAGGCAGTTGTAAATGAATTTGAAAGCTTATTTTTACAGGAGACCAATCAATAATGGCATTTAGTAATTCACAGTACGATGAGATTATGAATATGTACTACAAAAACCAAATTGAAAACCGTGCCTTGGAGCAAAGCCGAAAAGAAGAGGTTTATAATACTATTCCAAGAATTGAGGAAATTGACCGTCTGATTGCTGTCTCTTCTATTGATGCGGTCCGCTCCCGCCTAAAAAAAGGAACGGATACAACTGCTGCCATCAAAGAGCGAAATCAGGCTCTAATTGCAGAAAAAGCAGATTTATTAAAAACCCACGGCTATGCAGCAGATTTTCTGAAACCAATCTATACCTGCCCTATGTGCAAAGACACAGGACGGATTGAACATGAATACTGCTCATGTTTTAAGCAGGCAGCAATCTCCCTGCTCTACAAGCAATCCACCTTAGACAAAATCCTACAGGTTGAAAATTTTGAAAATTTTGATTTGCACTATTATCCCAAAGAATCTGACGGAATACACCCCTATACTCCTTATGAAAATATGAGTAATATATTGAATAAAACCAAATCTTTTATAGAAACATTTGACAAAGAAGGCGGTAATCTCTTATTCTATGGTGAGACTGGTCTTGGAAAGACATACCTTTCCAACTGTATCGCCAAAGCACTATTGGACAGACAGCATACTGTTCTATATCAGACTTCCATACATTTATTTGAAGAGGTATGCGGTGATGTTATTATGAAAAAAAATCAGAATCCTGACAGCAGGAAAACTTACCGCTATTTATATAACTGTGATTTATTGATCATTGATGACCTTGGAACGGAATTTACAAATTCCTTTGTATCTTCTGAACTTTATGATATATTAAATACCAGAATGCGCGAAGGGAAATCTACCGTAATTTCCACCAACCTGAATCTTCAGGAATTAACGGAACGTTATTCTGACCGTATCACTACCCGCATTTTTGCGGAATACAAGGTTTATAACTTCTATGGAGACAACATTCGTCTAGCCAAACGAAGAAAAGCAATTCAACAATAATGTTAAGTATTTAACGGAGGAAAAATCATGCCAAATGACAGTAATTTATTATCAACTATTCCTGTGGGGGAATTAGGTATCGTTGCCTTACAGAGCTGTACCACGCTGAGCCAGCGTGTGGACTCCTATCTTTCAAAATGGCGGGCTGCAAGAAATAATGTAGAAAAATCCACCATTGCATTTAACGGATATGAAAAGGATTCTTACCTGGTTCGCTCTGCCTGCCCGCGCTTCGGTTCCGGAGAAGCAAAAGGAGAGCTTCTGGAATCTGTACGCGGCAAAGACCTGTACCTGCTGGTAGATGTTACTAATTACAGCATAGAATATTCTTTATATGGGAAAACATGTCCTATGTCCCCTGACGATCACTATGCAGATTTAAAGCGTATCATCGCAGCCTGTGGGGGTAAGGCACGTAAGATTACTGTTATCATGCCATTTCTATATGAAAGCCGCCAGCACAAAAGAAGCGGAAGAGAATCTCTTGACTGTGCACTTTGTTTACAGGAGCTTGTAAGCCTTGGAGTAGATAATATCATTACCTTTGATGCACATGATCCGCGTGTACAAAATGCTATCCCTCTTCATGGCTTTGAAAACATCCGTCCAATCTACCAGTTCTTAAAAGCTCTGCTCTTTTCTACCAAGGATCTGGAACTGGCAAAAGAACATCTGATGGTAATCAGTCCGGATGAAGGTGCTATGAACCGTGCCATTTACTTTGCAAATATTTTAGGCGTAGACGTTGGTATGTTTTACAAAAGACGTGATTACAGCACGATTGTAAACGGTCGTAATCCGATCGTAGCACATGAGTTTCTTGGAGATTCCGTAGAAGGTAAGGATGTGATCATCATTGATGACATGATTGCCTCCGGAGAAAGTATGATCGATGTAGCAAAACAGCTTAAAAACAGAAAAGCAAAGAGAGTATTCTGTATCTGTACCTTCGGATTATTTACAAATGGTCTTAAGGTATTTGACAAGGCAAGAGAAGACGGACTTATTGAAAAAGTCATCACCACCAACCTTACCTATCAGCCACCGGAATTATTAAAAAGAGAATGGTATGTCAATGCAGATATGAGCAAATATATTGCACTTTTAATCGATCATCTAAATCACGATGCATCTATCTCTGATATATTAGATCCCACAGACCGCATCAAGGATCGTGTTAATGAATACCGTGAAAAACACACAATCCGTGAAAATTATTAGGTCGAACACCTCGCCTCAAGCAGCGACATTAAATTTGAAAACAACTAAAAGGTGGGGATATTGGGGCTATGCCCGCGAAAATAATTTCTATAAATAATTGTCGCACCGAAAAGTATTTTTCCTTTCGGTGCGACAATTTTTTCTTTCTATAATTCCTATTCTCAAAAACCAAAGTTCATTTTGCTATGATGTCGGTTCTGTCACCGGTTGTGTCGTCGGCTGCGTAGTTGGCTGCGTAGTCGGTTCCGTAGTTGGCTGTGTGGTTGGCTGCGTAGTCGGTTCCGTAGTTGGCTGCTCTGGTGGCGGTGCAACCGGCTGTGTCGTCGCCTCTGTAGTCTCAGTCGGCTTTTCTTTTTTCTTCTTTTTCTTTTTCTTCTTTTTATCGTCTTCATCCTCTGAATCTTCCGAGCTGGAACGGGTATCTTTCCAGTCCATGGTAGAACGAACCCACTCATAATCAGGGAATCCCAAATCCTTTAAACCATCATGTATTTCTGTCATGAAATCATGCCAAATCCTGCCCGGATAAGTGGAACCCCACAATCCCCTGGTGGCCTGCGGCGTATCGTATCCTACCCACACACTCATAGTATAATACGGGGTAAATGCACAGAACCATCCATCCGTATTATTATCCGTTGTACCAGTCTTGCCGGCACAGGACATTCCCGGAATACCTAAGCCACTGGCTGTCCCACCGGTAAATACACCCTGAAGCATGGATATCATCATTCTGGAAGCATTCAGTTCATAAACGGTTTTTGACTTAATCTTATCCTCTACAATCACATTCCCTTGTGAATCCGTAATCTGCACGATACAGGTCGGCTTACGAAATTCACCATCATTTTCAATCGTCGAATAACCGGATGCCATCTCTACCGTAGTCGCTCCATAAGTAAGTCCTCCCAGACAGGCTGCCATATTTTGGCGGTCTTCAATGGTGAGATAATTAAAGTTCATATTTAATAAGTATTCTGCACCTACCTCCGGTGTCAGCTGTCCAAACAGACGATATGCCACCACATTTTTTGATGCTGCCACTGCCTGAGCCAAAGAAATCATTCCCGAATAAGTCCGTCCGGAATTCTCCGGCATATTAGCCTTCTCAAAGTCCGTATCATCTACTCTGGTTGCAGGTGTATATCCCCTCTCCAACTGCGGTGTATATACAATTAACGGTTTAATCGTACTTCCCGGCTGTCTCGCACTCTGATAAGCACGGTTTAAACTATATCCCTGAAGCTCTTCCTGCGTACGCCCACCTACGATTGCAACTACCCGTCCATTAGAATTATCAATACAGGTAGATGCTCCCTGCAAATTATAGATTCCTGTTTCCTCATTCTTATCTTCATCCATGGACAAAGTCTCATCTATTGTTTTTTGCAGTAATTTCTGCTTCTTCGGTTCAATAGATGTATAAATCTGATATCCTCCCGTATAAAGAGTGGAATAATATTCATCATAGGTTGAACGGTAACGTTCATTATACTCATGCTGCTCTTCAATGGTATCAAACTTGTACTGAAACTCAAATCCACCAGCTTCCATCAATGCTTCTGTCGCACAAAAATTAGTATATGTCTCCACATAATCATGACTAATCTTCTTTTCTTCAGCCAGTTTTATCTTCTCATCTAATGCCGTCTGATGCTCCAAATCATTCAGATACCCCAGTTCATGCATGTCATTTAGTATTTTATTCCGCCGCTCAATCGTATGGTCATAATTCGTTCTCGGATCATAATAAGTCGGGCTATTAGGAATCGCGCATAAAAATGCCACTTCTGATACCGATAATTCATCCAAATCCTTATCAAAATATCCCTTTGATGCAGCTCCGATTCCATAATAAAAATTCGAGAAAAAGATTGTATTCAGGTAATACTCCAAAATCTGCTGTTTTGTATATTTTTTCTCCATTTCCCATGCAATAAAAATTTCCTTAATCTTACGCTCATAGCTAACCTCATTCGTTAAGAAAATACCTCTTGCCAGCTGCTGGGTAATCGTACTGGCACCCTGTGTAATATTACCATTATTCTTAAATAATATATATGCTGCACGCATGATACCTTCATAATCAACACCATTATGCTCGTAAAATCTTCTATCCTCAACAGATACCATTGCTTCTACAAAATACGCAGGAATCTCATCATAAGTTTTATAATAAACTTCTTTTTCTCCCGTAACTTCCCGAATCTTCCTGCCATTTGCATCATATACAATAGAAGTCTCATCCTGTCTAAAAGTCTTCTCAGACGAAGCAGCAACCAGATCAATTGCTTCCTGACGATAAGTCAAAATCTGCTTCCCGAATTTTTCATAAACAATATATCCACCGATTACACAAACCAATAAAAAGATAAGCATAAGGTAGCTTAAAATAATTCTTCTTACTTTTTTTCGTTTTCTCCTGCGTATTTTTTTTGCTTTTCTTGCTCTTGCCTTTTCCAGTTCTTCCGGCGTCTTCATCTGCGCCTTCTTTGCATTTTGTGTATTTGTCTGTGCTCCGTTATGATTTGTACTTTGTCTGGTAGTCTTTGAAGTTTGTGACACCCTTTTTTCATCTGTCGTAGACTTTTTGTTATCAGCCATGTTACTCCCTCACTTCCAGCTGTATTGTTCAGATGTTTATATTGCAATATAATTGCTATTTACACCCAAACCGACAAATATCTCCTGAATCTTCTGATTAGTAGTAAAAATGATAATCTGTCGATTCAAATATTCACCTAAACAGCTTAATGTTTCATATAATCTTTGATCATCATAGGTAACAAAAATATCATCTATGATAATTGGCAATTCCTCTGCGATCAATACGTTGGCAATAGAAAGACGGAGTGCAAGGTAAATTTGCTCTATTGTACCCGTACTTAAATAATCCATACTGATAAAAGAACTTCCACTCTTCACCATTACTCTTAACTGATCATCTATCTTAACCTCAGAATACTTATTATTTGTAATTCTGCTGATAATTTCAGAAACCTGTTGATTCAGCACACTGCCAAAGGAATCATAAATCTCCTCAGATAAATCCTGAATTGTTTTAATTGCAAGATCCAATGCTGCCGTCTCTATATCATTCGCTGCTATCTGTTCCTTTATTTTTGTAAGTTCTGCCAATAACTGCTCCTGATTTCTTCGTTCATTTAGGATTCCCTCTTCTTTGACCTTTAAATCAGATAAATGGTTTACAAGTTCTCTCTGATCTTCTCCATCTACAGAACCTGCTTTAGCTTCTTCAAACCCCTGTTCAATCTCTAATTCTTCCAAAAGCCGGTATAAATGGGCACGTCTTATAAACATCTGAATTGTTGTAAGCAGCACCAATCCAATACCAAATCCCATAATTCCCATCTTTACCTGTGGGATATTAACCGGTATCAAATATGCAATTCCCACAAACAATGCGATAAATACCAAGCTCATAAATAAGAGAAGAAATGCATTATCCAGAATACTTCTTTTTCCCATATTACGAAGCATCTGAATATCTTTTTCCCGTTTGGTCAATGGCTCCTTTTGTTCTTCTTCCTCTACTTTTTCTTCCTCATCAGATTCATATGCCTCTGCTACACGGTTCTTAATCGGTGTAAACTGAAGCTGCTTTGGCCTTTTATCTCCTATAGAAGCCTCAACTTTCTTATACTCTTCTTTCACAGCTGCTATCTCGGAATCAAAATCCCTGTCTAATGTAAGCTTTGCTGTCATTTCCTGTTCCTTTTGCTCAAGCTCTTTATTAGAAAAAGATTTTTTCTTATTTTTCAATTCCATAATGGCACTGACAGCATCGATATCACCTGTTTTGCTTGATGCCATATTTACAATATAATTATTTAACCTGTCTGCTATTTCCTTGTCCGTAGCAGCCTCCATCTGTCCAATGCACAGAGTATTCAGATAAGTACTTTTATCCGTATGAATTACTGTACCCATCAGGCTGTTCGGTTCCTGCAAAAGAATCTCTCTTCCGGAATCCAAATCCCTGACAACCGTCTTCTTTTCCTGTCTGGAAAAATTACGCTCAATCAAATAGTAACCTTCTTCGACAGCAACTTCCATACCTCCCGAAAAAGCAGTTCCGTTAATCGGTTTTCTCTTCTCATAATGATCAAATCTTGCACCGATTCCTCTGGATTTATCAATTCCATAAAACATATCAACGATAAAATCCTTAATCGTAGTCTTACCAGCCTCATTGGCTCCATAAACCACATTGATACCAGGAGCCAGCATAATATCTTTTTCGTGAAACTGCCCAAAATCATGTAAATGCAATCTATCTATTCTCATATTACTGTTCTCCCGTCTTTAGTAGTACATCCAATCCATAATGGATAGCTTTCTTACAAATCTCATCTCCGTAGTAGTTGTCAGAAAGTTGTCCGATAAATTTCCCAATCAGATTATTCTGATTCTCCTGATACAATTTATTCAAATCATATTCCTCGGCTACCTCAGTAATCACTTCAAAAATATTATATTGATTTATAATCCTTGTAAAATCAAACACATCCCGGTTATGATTCTGTCCCTTTACAAGAATCCGGTATATATGCTGAGAACCCAGATTCTGAATCTGTCGATCCACTAAATCCACAATCATCTGAGGTGTATGATCCGGTTTAATATTAATTAAAAGATTCATGTAACATCTCTTGGCAACCGGCACAAACTCAGTTTTTACGATACCATTTATCACCTCTCCATAAATATAACCTCTCGCACCAGTATCTGTGTAATCAATCGGTTCCAAAGAACCCGACATGATTACTGCATTTTCTTTTATGACTTCCGGCTTATGAATATGTCCAAGTGCTATATAATCAAAATTAGATTCTCTTAAATTCTTTTTATTGAAAGGCAGATGCTTCGCATCTCCGCCATGTGCAAGCAAAATATTGAAAGCACCCTGCTTTGCCGGTCTGATATGATTAAGAATATCATCTTCATTTTCTTTGCTATTATAAGAAAATCCCGTCACACAGGTATTCAGGTCTTTCATGAAAACGTTGCTGATCTTATCTGCGGACAGACAAATTGTCTTAGAAGAGAACTGATAATTTGCCATAGGACTGTCCGGCTTCATATAATCATGGTTACCTGCTATCATAATGGTTTTTGTTTTTGTTAGTTTGGAAAGAATGTAATCCACATCTCTTAACATCCCCTCAGAAGGCGGCATATGAAATAAATCGCCTGCTATTAACAATAAATCTATCTGTTTTTCCTCTGCATCCTCTACTACCTTGACAAAGGTATCTTTTATCTCTTTTTCCCTGTCCTCACTCCAAGGCTTACCTTTATCCGGCTGTACCCCCAAATGGACATCCGCCATATGTATAAATTTCATTCTTACACCTGCCTCATTATTCTTAGTTACCGGATTAGGATATTCCGGTTATTACAATCTTCTGAGTCAAAGACCCATTGTACAAAAGTACATATGTCTCTATTATATTAGATTTTAGCAATAAGTGCAAATTTTCTTGATATTTTTTCAATAATTTTTATAAAAATTAACTGATTTTCACATTTTCTGTATTTATATAGTGTTTTTCTCACACTTTTGCATATTTTTCAATAGAAGTTTACTGATTTTCAGATTATCTTAAGATTCTTAGAAAAATCTACTAGTGTGTTGTCTTGTTGATATTTAGCTAAGCTACGCAGGATATTTGTTCATATGCGAGACAAATTTTCGACGGCATAGCGGTGGCTACATCTAGAAAATTCAACGTAGTAAATGGATAAATAGACTAGTAGGTTTGTCTAATTATCAACGAGACAACACACTAGTTTTAAATAGCCGTAATCTTCCCAAAAAAGAGCCGCCGCTTTTACAACTACAGACCACAACCGCCTGTTAAACGTTGAAATGCTGACAGCTCCCCCTTTTAGCTTTGTTGATGTAAATATTTTTCTTTTGTTGCCAAACCTCCTCGTATATGGCGCTCTGCTTTGTTGACATCCAGTACCTTCCTTACTTCTTTCGCCAATACAGGATTAATATAGGTCAATCTCTCTGACACATCTTTATGTACAGTACTCTTGCTTACACCGAATTTTTTGGCAGTTTGTCTGACAGTCGCATTCGAATCAATAATATACGTTCCAATCTCTATGGCACGTTCTTCAATATATGCTTTCAAAGATGATCCTCAATAAACTTGTTGTTACAGTGTATGCAAAAAAGAACCGGGGTATTACCGTTTCATATAGAAATCATTTCACCATTTAATACGGCCTCTTTCAAAAAATCTCCTTCATATCTTAACTTTAAAGAAAAGAATGGAGCCTCTTTAGACAGTAGTTCCAAAAAAATTTTATCCCCCTCCCACAGGGTCAGATTCAATAAATCTTTTTTAGGAACCCAGACCAGTTCGCCCTCATCACATTCTATCATTTCACCCTCAAATTTATCTGCCGTATATAGGCACATATATTCTGTCTGCCAGGAATCTGACATAAATGTTATGAGTCCCCTGAACCGGTATGACGTAAGTGTCAGACCAGTCTCCTCTTTCACTTCCCGGAGCAGACATTCCTCTGGGCTCTCGTTTTCCTCAAAGTGACCGCCAACTCCAATCCACTTGTCCTTATTAATATCCTGTTTCTTCAAAACACGATGCAGCATCAGATACTGTCCGTCCTTCTCTATGTAACAAAGTGTCGTTAAATTCATCTTATTCTCCTAAATTCCTGTTTATCGTACTAGAGGACGCTTTCAACATGAGGGGCTGGTGGGGTTCGCTGTGGAGAAATACTTGCTGTTCTCGTTCGTCTCCGCTTTCGCTCCTTCGCACACATAGCGGTACTAAACTCTTGGACATCTGCGACATCCAATCGTTAAGTACCGATGGGTGCGAAAGTCCTACCGAGAACAGCAAGTATTTCTCCACAGCTTGGACTCTTCAAAGGCTCATGTTGAAAGCTGTTTACTGGTAGAATCAACACAAGAATTTATACGCCTCCGGCGGGACAGGGGATATTTGTTCTGGGCGGAAGGTAGTCTCGTATCCAATATTGCTTTTCTTACCGGATGGTAATAAATAATATTTTAAAGTCCAATAGCTAACCGGTCACAATAGTACCAGCTGTGCCGCCCGCAGGGCAGAAATTCTTGTTCATTCTACCAAGAAACAGCTTCCATGGCGACTTTATTGTATCAGTGAACAGCAGGAATCTATGGATATAGGGTTCTTAAGAAAGACCTTGTGGAAACGTCGGTACTTAGAGGGTAGCCTGCTTGCAGGATAGCCTCTTATGTACCGTTACGTTGGAATATTGAACGCAAGTGTGTCTTTCGTAGAACCCTATATCCATAGATTCCTGCGTCCACCTCCACCCGCCATGGAAGCGTCCGCTTTAGTAATATAAACAGGAATTTACAAACTCGCCCTAATATATTTTGCAGCCGCAAGTGCAGCCACCGCCCCATCAGCGGCAGCTGTCACCAACTGGCGTATATCCTTGGTACGACAGTCTCCGGCAGCAAAAACTCCCTCTGTAGTCGTCCTGCAATCCTCTCCTGCAATCACATAACCACTTGGATCAAGAGCAACAAGGGATTGAACTGCTGAAGTCTCCGGTACCTGCCCAATTGCTACAAATAAACCAGAAACTGCAATTTCATCAATGCTCCCATTGTTGAAATTCAATTCCAAGCCCTGAAGAACTTCTTCCCCTTCCAGTCTGGCAACAGTCGCCCCAGTGATAAACTGTATATTATCTATCTCTTTTGCCTGATCCAAAAGCTGCTGTTCTGCCCGGAATTCTTCCCGCCTGTGAATCAAATATACTTTTTCACAATAACCGGCTAAAAAAATGGCATCCATTACAGCCGTGTTACCTCCGCCATTTACTGCTACTTTTTTTCCTCTAAAAAAAGCACCGTCACAGGTTGCACAATAAGAGACACCCCGTCCAATCAATTCCTGTTCCCTGTCCAGTCCCAGCCGGCGGTTTGCAGCTCCCGTAGCCACTACAACCGTTTTGGCTTCATGAACTGTATCACCTGATTGGATACGAAAAAAACCTCTTTCATCTTTTGTAACCTGATCCACTCCTGAAAAATCCACGGTAACACCCTCCTGCTTTGCCTGCTCGTAAAGCGCAGTAGCAAAATCATAACCGGATACCTCTTTCATGCCCGGATAATTTTTAATCACAGGAGAATTCACTATCTGACCACCATATACCTTGTGTTCCAATATATGTGTTTTTAATCCTTCTCTGGCAGCATATATACCGGCTGACAAACCTGCCGTACCTGCCCCTATAATGAAAACATCTACCATATTATACTTCCAGCATCCCTTCAATATCTGTTTTAGACTGCACACCTACTGTTTGACCTGCAATCTGTCCGTTCTTAAAAACAATCAGGGTGGGAATTGACATCACCTTATATTCCATTGCTAAAGCAGCCTCTTTATCAATATCCACTTTACACACCTTAATCTCAGAATGTTCTTCTGCAATCTGATCAACAATTGGAGCCAACATTTTACAAGGCATACACCAATCAGCCCAAAAATCTACCAACACAGTCTTATCTGCCTTTAAAACCTCATTTTCAAAACTGCTCTTTGTAACATTTACTACTGCCATATTCATGACCTCCTATCTTTTTTCATAGTATCTCATATTACCTGTATTTCATACAATATACTGTTATTATAGTTTTGCCTGATAATATACTATCTGATATCTTTAAGTGTAACATACAGGGAATAATTTTGTCACCATAAACTTCTGAATCTTTTTCAGAATATAAATAAAGAAAATAAATTATTATAAAAATATAATTCTTTTATTCCATAATACAAAAACCCATTTTTAAGATTCAAATATACAGGATTGTTATAGCAATGTATGAAAAAGTGATATCTTCCTTTTTCTTAATGGAGTAGTATGCTTTCACAGGTAATTGCATCTGCAATTTTCCTGAAAATATATAAAAGGAGGAAGTAAAAATGCAAAAATTCACAAATTCAAACGGATCAAAAGATTTAACAGAAGGAAAACCAATGCATCTGATTCTAGGCTTTGGACTTCCTTTACTATTGGGGCTACTGTTTCAGCAACTGTATAATATGGTGGATTCCATCATCGTAGGGAAAATCCTTGGAGTAAATTCCCTCGCTGCCGTAGGTTCAACCGGTTCTATTAATTTTATGATACTTGGTTTTTGTATCGGTATCTGCAACGGTTTTGCCATTCCGATCGCCCAGACCTTTGGAGCAAAAGATTACGATAACCTAAAACAATACATAACAAACAGTGCATGGATGTCCATTGCATTCTCCATTATCATTACTACGATAATCGGTTTGCTGACCCGGCATATCCTAACATGGATGAATACCCCTTCTTCCATATTAGAAGAAGCATATATCTATATTTTTATTATATTTATGGGAATCCCTGCCACCTTCTTATATAATATGGGTTCGGGCATTCTGCGTTCCCTTGGAAACAGTATAATTCCGGTTGTTTTTTTGGTATTCTCTTCCCTGTTAAATATTGCACTGGATTTCATCCTTATAAAACCAATGGGAGTTGCCGGAGCGGCTATTGCAACCGTTACTGCCCAGGCAGTATCCGGTATCATATGCCTTTTTTATATTATTCATAAATATAAATCCCTGTCTTTTGCAAAGAAAGACTGGAAATTTAACCCTAAGCACGCATTACGTCTTTGCGGTATGGGTGTACCGATGGGACTTCAATATTCCATTACCGCCATCGGAAGTGTGATTTTGCAGTCCGCAGTCAATGCCATGGGAAAAACCATTGTGGCTGCGGTCGCTGCGGGAATTAAAATCAGCATGTTTGCCTGCTGTCCTTTTGATGCAATGGGCTCTACCATGGCTACTTATGGTGGACAGAATATAGGTGCCGGACGTTTGGATCGCATCGACCAGGGATTAAAGGATTGTGTCAAATTAGGTATCGTTTACTCTATACTGGCATTTATCTTTATATTGCTATTTGGACAAAAGCTTGCCCTTTTGTTTGTAGATGCAGGGGAGACAAAGTTAATCCGTTATATTTACCAGTTTTTATTAGGTAATGTAATATTCTATATTCCACTGGCATTAGTAAATATTGTACGCTTTATGATTCAGGGACTGGGATATCCCACATTTGCCATCCTTGCAGGTGTATGTGAAATGTTTGCAAGAGGAATTGTCGGTTTCTTCCTTGTTCCCGCATTTGGTTATTTCTTTGTAACCGTTGCCAGCCCGATTGCATGGATATTTGCAGACGCATTCTTAATTCCTGCATACCTACATGTAATGAAGAAATTACGCCAGGCACATCCTGACTTTTTACAGCCGGAACAAATATCCTATTCTCCCAAAAACACTTTGAGAATAATGAAAAAAATTTCATAGAATTTCCTTAACCGGATAATATATTGCAAATACAATTGCCTTGAAGGAGTGACGGTACTCCTTCAGGGCTTTTTTTAAAACCTGTTCTTCCATATCTGATAAACTGCTGCTTTCCTCATAACTGGGTATTCCTATTACCATAATATCAATCAAATTGCTGACCGCAGCCTGTAACATCCCCTGAATCCGCTTTACCAACATCTCCTTCCACTCATTTTCATCTAAAAATACTCCCTCTTCATACGATAAACCTGTTCTTTTTATAGAAGCATTCCATACCTTCGGTTCTGCACAGCTTATCACGTCTACCGAAAACCAATTGTGCTGCTCCATAAGTACCGGCCACCTGGTATCCTCTTTTATGCATATAACCCCCGGTGTAAAAATACAGGCATCATTATATAATCCGTTTCCTTTTCTTCTATTATCATCAAAATATGCCTGCCGCAGTTCTTCCGTATTCAGAC
This sequence comes from uncultured Lachnospiraceae bacterium, assembly GCA_910585605.1. Lineage (GTDB taxonomy): Bacteria > Bacillota > Clostridia > Lachnospirales > Lachnospiraceae > CAG-590. The sequence goes on from CAJUFL010000030.1 coordinate 25,268, forward strand.
ATGGATATAACGTGGAGCACCTGCAAAGACATTCTTCCTGCGTATGACCGCCCCGTATTACTTCTCCCCCAGGACTGACTGCTGACGCAAAATTCAATATCCCTATCCTGTCATCTCTATATTCCAGACACAGCTTTCCCGCTGTCTTCAATATCCGGTTTCGTGATACAAATACCTCACAGGACTGTTTATACCGCTTTTTATCCATATTATTCAACTCTTTTAGTGGATGCCTGTATAAAACTGTATTCTTTCTGGTCCGCATAATTGCTTCTGACAGGCAGGCTGTCCTCTCGCAATAATATAATGTATCCTCAAAAATGCGAATTCTTTTCTCCCTGTTTTTCTGATATTCCATAGCATCTTCCTCCTTATCTGTTGTAACTAATTTGACTTCACAAACTTTGTTTGTTACGATAGTTGCCAAATGTATATACAAGTATCTACACCTGACTCGTTATTCGCACAAATTGATTACCTGCTTATCTACTCATGTGCCGTTGCAAAGCAATTTTAATGCACGTGACACTATATGCAATATCCAGTTCTCCATTGACTATTTATATTTGATTCCTATTATACATTACTTATTGTCCCCTTTTATGTACTAAAAAATCCCCGGCAAAACAAAACAGAGCACTCAACTTCCGGATATAAAATCCGGCTTTTGAATGCTCTGCTCATATATATCTGATATTAATTTCAATAGACCTACTGCACTGGCGGTTCAACCCCGTCTACTCTGGAAGTCATGACTTCCATTGCCCATGGTGCATGAATCTGTATAAATCCTTCCGTTGTCTTTTCTTCTACGATATTCTTTAACTTTTCCTTCATATCCTCGTAAATGTTCATATCAACATCTACAACTACAGGCTGGCGGTTGTCAAAAACAATAACCCACTGGTATCCGCCCTCTTCTTTTTTATCAAAATACAGTCCCATAATCCGGCTGTCCTTCGCAAGATTCTTCTTAAATACAGGAACATATACCATTTTCATCGTCTCAATATAACGGTCATCCAAGCCTTCATCAAAAATCAGAACCTTCTCCCGCAGTTCATTATCATTGCGGACTATACGATAGGTATATCCTCCTTGGGCAAGCCTTAATCGGTTGTCTGTCTTTAAACGTTCATTATATTCCTCTATGTCTTTTTGCTCTTCTTCCTCCATTTTAGGTGCCAGCCAAATCAAATATTTTTGCTCCATATCATTGTACAGGCATTTATATCCTATCGGAAATGCAATTTTACAAGTATCGCAACCCACTTTAAAAAATGTATTATTTAATACTTTTTCTTTCTGCTCCATATCATACGGAATATCAATACTGTCCCATACTTCAATCTCAATCGTTTTACCGCACTTTGGACAGGCTATCATTTGCTTCTTTCTTTCTGACATATTTTTCTCCTCTTAATTTGATGACACAATCCCCTTTTCTGCATCCATAGTAACAACTGCTCCCGACTTTAAGATTTCTGTTGCATTGGAAGCACCCAGAATAACCGGAATATCCAGACTTAAACCAACAATTCCTGCATGGGAATTATGACCTTCCTTTTCCACAATGATACCCGATGCCTGTCGCAGTTCATCCATAATATCATTACTGGTCTCTGGCAGAACAATAATATCACCCTCTTTAAAATTGTCCACAATATCCATCTCATCCTTACCAACACAGAGGCTTGCCGTTGCCTTACGATTATTGACTCCACGACCTTTTATCAATATATGACCCACTACATGCACTTTGATCAGGTTGGTGGTTCCTGAAACACCAAGAGGAACACCTGCTGTAATAACAGTAATTTCTCCCTGTTTCACGTATTTCATTTTTTCTGCTTCTTCTATTGCATGCTCAAACAGATCATCTGTATTGTTTTTCTCTTCCACCATTAAAGGCAATACACCCCAGGAAAGATTTAATTGTCTCCACACATTTTCATATGGACTGCACCCGATAATCGGACAGGCTGGTCTGTATTTGGAAATCATTCTGGCTGTCTTTCCGGATTTGGTAACGGTAACGATCGCTGTCGCATTCAGATCCATCGCAGTTGTACAGGTGGCATGGGCAATCGCATTGGTAATATCAGGATTCACCAGACTCTCTCTGTTATTGAAACGCTTTACCAGATCAATATCCGCCTCCGTACGCTCCGCAATTCTCACCATCGTCTTTAATGATTCCACCGGATAAAGCCCTGCGGCAGTCTCACCAGAAAGCATGATTGCAGATGTTCCATCATAAATTGCATTTGCTACATCAGTAGCTTCCGCTCTGGTAGGTCTTGGATTCTTCATCATGGATTCCAGCATCTGTGTTGCCGTAATTACAATCTTTTCCGCATTATATACTTTCTTGATAATCATTTTCTGAATAGACGGTACATCTTCAAACGGAATTTCCACTCCCATGTCTCCACGGGCAATCATAACACCATCGGAAACACGGATAATCTCATCAATATTTTCCACACCCTGCATATTTTCAATCTTGGCAATAATATTGATAAAATTACAGTTATGCTGGCTCAAAATATCACGGATTTCTAAAATATCATCTGCTGTACGCACAAAAGATGCTGCAATAAAATCAAACCCCTGCTCAATACCGAAAATAATATCGTCTCTATCTCTGTCACTGACATACGGCATGGAAAGTGCAACATTAGGCACATTGACACCTTTATGGTTGGATACTGGTCCGCCATCTTCCACAATACAAATAATATCAGTCTCTGTAATCGACTTTACATGCATGGAAATCAGACCATCATCTATCAAAATCCTTGTACCAGCTTTTATATCCTTCACCAAATCTTTATAAGTAATGGATACCGCATGCTCGTCTCCTTCTATTTCTCTGGTAGTCAGGATAAATTCCTGCCCACTCTTCAAAACAACCTTGCCGTCTTTAAAATCCTTTACCCGGATCTCCGGACCTTTTGTATCTAACAGTGCTGCGATCGGAAGCCCTAATTCTTCTCGTAACCTGCTCACTCTTTGCAGATTTCTTTCGTGCTGGTCATGTTCTCCATGAGAAAAGTTAAATCTGGCAACATTCATACCTTCTATCATTAATTCCCTTAATACCTGATCATCTTCCGTAGCTGGTCCCAACGTACAAATAATTTTTGTTTTTCGCATCTTGTCATATCCTTTCCTATATTCTTAATGGAGCTTTCTATTTCATCATTTCCCATTTTACAACAATATATAACTATATGACAAGTGAAATCTATATACTGCTGTCTTTCCAGTCCGAAACTGACTGCTGCCACAAACACGTATCATCTATATTACAATTTCTGCTTTTTCCTTATCTTCTTCTACCGCATCCAGTTTCATACGAATCTGCTGCATGATCATATCGGTCTCCGCAATACGGTCTGCACAGGAGAGAAGTTCTCCTGCTATAATTTCCTCATCTTCTGAATTAATATTTTTCTTATATTTTAGTTCATGATCCAGACTTGCCCAGAAATCCATTGCTATCGTCCTTATCTGAATCTCCACCCGCATGGGTGTCTTACCCTTGGAGAAAAAGACCGGTATTTCTACGATCATATGATAACTCCGATATCCGTTCGGCTTTGGATATTTAATATAATCTTTAATCTTAATCAGCTTTAAATCATCCTGCATGGCAAGCATAGCCGCTATCGTATAAATATCATCAATAAATTCACATATAATACGGACTCCTGCCACATCTGATAAATTTGCCATAATTGCTTCTACTGTAAATGGCAGCCCTTTTTTCACCAGTTTTTGTGCTATGCTCTCCGAACTTTTCACCCTGGCGGAAATATTGCTGATTGGATTTCTATGATACCTGACGGACATCTCATGATTTAATACCTCTGCCTTTGTACGGACTTCCCTGATTGCACAGGCATACATCATCTCCATCTCCTGAAATGCCTGAGAATGCTGCATTAAAATCTTCAGCTCTTCCATTAAATCACCGTCAATTGTTGGTAAATCTGTCTCTTTTTCCCTCAGACTGGGAAGTAGTATCGTATTCTGTTTTTCCATTATTATCACCTCATGTATGTTATCTATACTTTATCTGCACATTATTTTTAATCTATAAATAATGTATACCATATTTATATTAAGGAATTATGAACAAATTAAAATTCTTTCTTAAATGTTGACTTTTCCCCTTATATTTTATACAATTTACTTTAGTTATTAAAAGCGTTAAAGTTTTAAATCTAAATGCAAAACAAAGGAGAAAGAATCATGCCTATTACCGAACTTTTAGAGCATAATGTCAGGGAACATGCTGAGGATATCTGTCTGGTTGAAATTAACCCAGAAGTAAAAGAAATCCGTCGTGTTACCTGGAAAGAATATGAATTAATGGAGCCAAATCCAACCACCCATTACAGACGTGAAATCACATGGCACGTTATGAATGAGAAAGCCAACCGTTTTGCAAACCTGCTGCTTAGCCGTGGGATTAAAAAGGGAGACAAGGTCGCCATTCTTTTAATGAACTGCCTAGAGTGGCTGCCGATTTATTTTGGTATTTTAAAAACTGGTGCGCTGGCCGTACCACTTAATTTCCGCTATGCACCGGATGAAATTGAATACTGTGTGAAACTTGCGGATGCGGATATCCTGGTATTCGGGCCGGAATTCATCGGTCGTGTAGAAGAAATTGCTGATGAAATCTGCAAAAACCGCCTTTTGTTTTATGTTGGTGACAACTGTCCAACCTTTGCAGAGGACTATGTTTCCCTAACTGCAAACTGTTCTTCCGTTTCACCTGACATTAAGCTTACAGATTCCGACGATGCAGCTATTTATTTTTCTTCCGGAACCACCGGATTTCCTAAGGCCATTTTACATAATCATGAAAGCTTAATGCATTCCTGCCGAGTAGAACAGAATCATCACGGTCAGACAAAAGACGATGTATTCTTATGTATTCCTCCACTATATCATACCGGAGCAAAAATGCATTGGTTTGGAAGCCTGTTATCCGGCAGCAAAGCCATCCTTTTAAAAGGCACCAAACCGGAATACGTCTTAGATGCGGTTTCCAAAGAAAAATGTACGATTGTATGGCTTTTGGTTCCTTGGGCACAGGATATACTGGAAGCAATAGAAAGCGGACGTATCAAATTAGAGGACTATGATCTGGCACAGTGGCGATTAATGCATATCGGTGCACAGCCTGTTCCTCCCAGCCTGATTAAAAAATGGAAGGAATATTTTCCCCATCATCAGTATGATACCAACTATGGTCTGAGTGAATCTATTGGACCGGGCTGTGTACACCTTGGTGTAGAAAATATCCATAAAGTCGGAGCTATCGGAAAAGCCGGTTATGGCTGGGAAGTTAAAATCGTAGATGAAAACGGTCGCACCGTAAACCGCGGTGAGGTCGGTGAGTTATGCGTAAAGGGTCCCGGCGTTATGACCTGTTATTACCATGATAAAAAAGCAACAGACGAGGTGTTAAAAGACGACTGGCTCTTTACCGGAGATATGGCACAGGAAGATGAAGATGGTTTTATTTTCCTTGTGGACCGCAAGAAGGATGTTATCATCAGCGGTGGTGAAAATATCTATCCGGTGCAGATCGAAGACTTTATCCGCACCCACGGAGCAGTGCACGATGTGGCGGTAATCGGTCTTCCCGATAAACGTCTTGGTGAAATTACCTGTGCTGTTATTGAAACAAAGGAAAATAAGATTCTGACAGAAGAAGACATCAACGAACTCTGCAAGAAGCTGCCCCGCTATAAGAGACCACGTAAAATTATCTTTGCAGATATTCCACGTAACCCAACGGGTAAGATAGAGAAACCGAAGCTTCGGGAACTGTATGCCGGAGGAAGTGTTGTAAACGCACAAAACCACAGCTGATACCAAATATGATATGTTTTTAAATTGCTGAATTACAAAAATGAGGCTGTCACACTAAAAATTCTCTTTGTTGCATATTCTATACAGCAACATAGAGAATAAGATTTAGTATGACACCTCATTTTATTGTATACTATTTTGAACTATAACCCAAAAGGACTGCCGCACTAATCTTTATTCTCCGCAAGGAAATTTTTAATGCAACAGCCCTTTTTAAATTACTCTTCCACTGTTTCAACTAATTCTTCAGATGATATTTCTTCTGTTTTTTCTTCCTCCTCTGGCAACACAGTTTCATTGTCGTCAGTCAGTTCAGAAAACTCTAAGTCTTCATCATCAAAATTAATAATCTGTTCTTCGCTATCCAGTTTCACATTGCGATAACGCTTCATACCTGTACCCGCAGGAATCAGCTTACCGATTAATACATTCTCTTTCAGACCAATCAACGGATCAATCTTACCTTTAATAGCAGCTTCCGTAAGAACCTTTGTAGTCTCCTGAAAAGATGCCGCAGACAGGAATGAATTAGTGGCAAGAGAAGCCTTTGTAATACCAAGCATTACCTGAATTCCCTGTGCAGGCTCTTTACCTTCTGCCGTTAATTTCTCGTTAATCTCTGTATAATCCAATACATCTACCAAAGTGCCTGGTAAATACTCTGTATCACCACTTGTCTCAATCTTAATTTTCTTAAGCATCTGGCGGACAATCACTTCAATATGCTTATCATTGATATCAACACCCTGTAAACGGTAAACTTTCTGTACTTCACGAATCATATAATCCTGTACAGCACGTACACCCTTAATCTTTAAGATATCATGCGGATTTACAGAACCGATTGTAATTTCATCACCGGCCTCCACAACCTGGTCATCAAATACCTTGATTCTTGAATCATACGGAATTAAATATGCCTTGGATTCACCGGTTTCTTCATTGGTAACAACGACTTCACGTTTTTTCTTTGTATCACGAATCTGTACCTTACCGCCAAATTCTGTAATAATAGCAAGACCCTTTGGCTTACGAGCCTCAAACAATTCTTCCACACGAGGAAGACCCTGTGTGATATCATCACCGGCAACACCACCAGTATGGAAAGTTCTCATTGTAAGCTGTGTACCCGGCTCACCGATAGACTGTGCCGCAATAATACCTACTGCTTCACCTACCTGTACTGCCTGACCAGTTGCCATGTTTGCACCGTAACATTTTGCGCAGACACCAATATGGGACTTACAATTCAGAATATTACGTATCTTTAATCTGGTAATTTCCTTACCGTCTGCACCTACACCAAACCGGATAATATTATCTGCACGCTTCGGTGTAATCATATGATTTGCTTTTACAATCATATTGCCGTCTTTATCAAATACAGACTCCGCTGCATAACGTCCTGTAATTCGCTCCTGGAAGCTTTCAATTACTTCCTTACCTTCCATAAACGCTTCCACAACAGCTCCCGGAATCTCGCCGGTTCCCTCACAGCAGTCCACTTCACGGATAATCAAATCCTGTGATACATCTACCAGACGACGTGTCAGATAACCTGAGTCTGCTGTACGCAGTGCTGTATCAGAAAGACCTTTACGTGCACCATGTGCCGAAATGAAATACTCCAATACATCAAGACCTTCACGGAAGTTTGATTTGATCGGAAGTTCAATGGTACGACCAGTTGTATCTGCCATCAATCCACGCATACCAGCCAACTGCTTAATCTGCTGATTAGAACCACGGGCTCCGGACTCTGCCATCATTTTAATGTTATTATATGTGTCCAATCCATCCAACAGGGCCTTGGTAAGCTTCTTATCTGCTGCTTCCCATGTTCTTACGACTGCGGCATACCTTTCTTCCTCAGTAACATAACCCTCTTTGAATTTCTGCATGATCAACTCTACCGTTGCCTGTGCATCAGCAAGAATCTCTTTCTTGGCACCCGGAACCGTCATTTCTGAAATTGAAACGGTTAATGCACCCTTTGTAGAATATTTGTAACCAATGCTCTTAATATCATCTAAAACTTCCGCAGTCTTGGTTGCCCCATGTGTATTGATACACTTGTCAAGAATTACCTTTAACTGCTTCTTACCCACCAGATAGTCAATTTCCAGTATCAACTCATTTTCCGGAATGGAACGATCCACAATGCCTAAATCCTGAGGAATGATTTCATTAAAGAGTATTCTTCCCAATGTTGATTCCACAATCGTAGATCCTTCTGTACCATCTGACAAGGTTCCTCTCATTCTAACCTTAATCTTAGCATGTAAAGTAATCTCTCCGTTCTCATAGGCCAGAATCGCTTCACTCTTAGACTTAAAAATCTTACCTTCTCCCTTGTCACCAGGCTTATCAATGGTCAGATAATAAATACCAAGCACCATATCCTGTGAAGGAACCGCAACCGGTGCACCATCCGAAGGCTTTAACAGGTTATTCGGTGAAAGAAGTAAAAATCTACACTCTGCCTGTGCCTCTACCGAAAGTGGAAGATGGACAGCCATCTGGTCACCATCGAAATCGGCATTGTACGCAGTACATACCAATGGATGCAGTTTAATTGCTTTACCTTCCACCAGAATAGGCTCAAATGCCTGAATACCTAATCTATGAAGAGTCGGAGCACGGTTTAACATTACCGGATGCTCTTTAATAACATCTTCCAGTACATCCCAAACCTCAGTCTCTAATTTCTCAACCATTTTCTTGGCAGATTTCACATTATGTGCCAGTTTTCTGGCTACCAGTTCTTTCATAACAAATGGCTTAAATAACTCTATCGCCATCTCTTTGGGAAGACCACACTGATAAATCTTAAGTTCCGGTCCCACTACGATAACCGAACGTCCAGAATAGTCAACACGCTTACCGAGCAAGTTCTGACGGAATCGTCCCTGCTTACCCTTTAACATATCGGATAAGGATTTTAAGGCTCTGTTACCAGGACCTGTTACCGGACGTCCACGACGACCGTTATCAATTAAAGCATCTACCGCCTCTTGTAACATACGCTTTTCGTTGCGGACAATAATATCTGGAGCCCCTAACTCCAACAAACGGTTCAAACGGTTATTACGGTTGATAATCCTTCTATATAAATCATTCAAATCAGAAGTTGCAAAACGACCACCATCTAACTGAACCATCGGACGGATATCCGGTGGAATAACTGGCACCGCATCTAAGATCATCCACTCCGGCTTATTATCAGAGCCTCTGAATGCTTCAATAACCTCTAATCTCTTAATAACCTTTGCACGCTTCTGACCGCTGGCATCCTTGAGAGCTGCTTTTAATTCAACCGCTTCGGCTTCCAAATCAATTGCCTGCAATAATTCCTTTACCGCTTCGGCACCCATTCCCACACGAAATTTGTTATAGCCAAATTCTTCCTCTGCATCCCTGAATTCCTTCTCTGTAAGTACCTGCTTATATGCAAGACTGGTTTCACCCGGATCCAGAACGATATAAGATGCAAAATACAACACTTTTTCTAGAGTTCTCGGCGAAATATCAAGAATCAGTCCCATTCTGCTTGGAATCCCCTTAAAATACCAGATATGGGAAACAGGAGCGGCAAGCTCAATATGACCCATTCTTTCACGCCTTACATTTGCCTTTGTAACCTCAACACCACAACGGTCACAGACAACACCTTTATAACGGATTTTCTTATACTTTCCACAATGACATTCCCAGTCTTTGCTTGGTCCAAAAATCCTTTCACAGAATAAACCATCCTTTTCAGGCTTTAATGTTCTGTAATTAATCGTCTCAGGCTTTTTCACTTCACCTCTTGACCATTCTCTAATCTTATCCGGAGAAGCAAGGCCAATCTTAATCGCATCAAAATTCATTGGTTGATCTGTTTCCTGATTATTAATAGCTGACATTTATCTATGCTCTCCTTCCATTACTCTTCGTAATCATCATAGTCATCATCGTAGCTGTCTTCCGGATTATCCTCTAACAATTCAAATCCTTCATCATTCTCATCCACTCCACTGTAACCATGCTCTTTCATCTCAGACTCTTCCTTGTTATAATCCATATCCCCGAAACGTCTGATATCATCATTGCCATAATCAATGCTCTCACTGATCTCAACTTCCGTATTATCATCTTTAAGCACTCTGACATCTAATGCAAGTGACTGGAATTCTTTTAATAATACTTTAAAGGATTCCGGTATTCCCGGTTCCGGAATATTATCGCCCTTAATGATTGCTTCATAAGTCTTTACACGACCTACCACATCATCTGATTTGACAGTCAAAATCTCCTGCAGGGTATAAGATGCACCATATGCCTCTAGTGCCCAAACCTCCATCTCACCGAAACGCTGACCTCCAAACTGGGCCTTACCGCCTAAGGGCTGCTGCGTTACCAGGGAATACGGACCTGTAGAACGTGCATGAATCTTATCATCAACCAGATGATGCAGCTTCAGATAATGCATGAAACCAATCGTTACCGGCGAATCAAATGCCTCACCAGTTCTTCCGTCACGAAGCTTTACCTTACCGGTTCTATTTATTGGAACCCCCTTCCACTCTTCTCTGTGGTCACGGTTCTCATAGAGATAATCCATAACCTCGTCTGCTACCTGACTTCTCCATTTTTTCTCGAAATCGTCCCACTCCTCATTGACATAATCATTTGCCATTTCCAGAGTTTCCATAATATCTTCCTCGTTGGCACCATCAAATACAGGTGTTGAAATCTTGAATCCCAACGCCTTGGCAGCAAGTCCTAAATGAACCTCCAATACCTGTCCGATATTCATACGAGAAGGCACACCCAGAGGATTCAGCACAATATCAAGAGGACGTCCATTTGGCAGGAACGGCATATCTTCAACAGGAAGAATCCGGGAAATAACACCCTTATTACCATGACGACCTGCCATCTTATCACCAACAGAAATCTTTCTCTTTTGTGCAATATACACACGAACAGATTTATTTACTCCCGGCGGCAGTTCATCTCCTGCTTCCCTTGTAAACACCTTAGTATCCATAACAATACCAAATGCACCATGCGGAACACGTAAAGAAGTATCTCTTACTTCTCTTGCCTTCTCACCAAAAATAGCACGAAGCAGTCTCTCTTCTGCGGTAAGCTCGGTCTCTCCCTTAGGCGTAACCTTACCAACCAGTATATCCCCGGCACGTACCTCTGCCCCGATACGGATAATACCGTTTTCATCAAGATCTTTTAAAACATCTGGTCCAAGACCTGCCAGATCTCTCGTAATCTCCTCTGAACCAAGCTTGGTATCTCTTGCTTCTGCTTCATATTCTTCAATGTGAACAGAAGTATATACATCCTCCTGCACCAATCTTTCACTCAACAATACCGCATCTTCATAGTTATAACCTTCCCAGGTCATAAAACCAATCAACGGATTCTTACCAAGAGCAATCTCACCATCAGCAGTAGAAGCTCCGTCCGCAATCACATCTCCGGCTTTCACTTTCTCGCCCTTTACAACGATCGGACGCTGATTCATACAGTTCCCCTGATTGCTTCTTGCAAATTTGATGACATGGTAAGTATCCTTTGTACCATCATCACATTTGATGACAATTTCCTTACTGGTAGATTTTTCAACAATACCGTCACGCTTAGCAACAATACATACACCAGAGTCAACCGCTGCCTTTCCTTCCATTCCAGTTCCTACAATCGGAGCCTCCGTTCTTAAAAGAGGGACTGCCTGACGCTGCATATTGGAACCCATAAGGGCACGGTTCGCATCGTCATTCTCCAGGAAAGGAATCATAGAAGTTGCAACCGAAAATACCATCTTAGGTGACACATCCATAAGGTCAACCCTGTTCTTATCAAACTCCGCGGTCTCTTCTCTGTAACGACCTGAAATATGTGCCTTTACAAATGTACCGTCTGCATTAATCGGCTCATTTGCCTGTGCAACTACAAAATTATCCTCTTCATCTGCTGTTAAATAGATAACCTCATCCGTTACGATAGGATTCTCCGGATCACTCTTATCCAGTTTGCGGTATGGTGCTTCCACAAATCCATACTCATTAATTCTTGCATAGGTAGCAAGAGAATTGATCAGACCGATATTCGGACCTTCCGGGGTCTCAATCGGACACATTCTTCCATAATGTGTGTAGTGTACGTCACGAACCTCAAATCCGGCTCTGTCACGTGAAAGACCTCCCGGACCAAGTGCGGATAAACGTCTCTTATGCGTCAATTCAGAAAGCGGATTATTCTGATCCATAAACTGGGATAACTGGGAGCTTCCAAAGAACTCCTTCACTGCGGCTGTTACCGGCTTAATATTAATCAATGACTGCGGTGAAATCGTCTCAATATCCTGTGTTGACATTCTTTCGCGTACCACTCTCTCCAGTCTGGAAAGACCAATACGATACTGGTTCTGTAATAACTCACCCACTGCCCTGATACGTCTGTTTCCTAAATGGTCAATATCATCATCCGTACCAATTCCATATTCCAAATGGATGTTATAACTGATAGAAGCTAAAATATCTTCTTTTGTGATATGCTTCGGAATCAAATCATGGACATCGCGCTTAATTGCCCGTTTCAATTCCTCTTCATCTGTATATTCTTCTAAAATATTCGCTAAAACAGGGTAAAATACGTCTTCCGTTATGCCTAACTCCTTGGTGTCAAAATCAACATATTCCTTGATATCAACCATCATATTTGAAAGAACCTTAACATTTCGTGTTTCCGTCTGAATCATAACAAATGGAACCGCTGCATTCTGAATGCTCACTGCACTTTCTCTTGTAAGCTTTTCTCCGGCTTTTGCAAGAATCTCACCGGTAGAAGGATTTACTACATCCTCAGCCACAACATGTCCCGCAATACGGTTTTTAAATGCAAGTTTTTTATTGAATTTATAACGTCCTACTTTTGCAAGGTCATAACGTCTCGGATCAAAGAACATTGCGTTAATCAGGCTCTCAGCACTTTCTACTGCCAAAGGCTCGCCCGGACGAATCTTCTTATATAATTCAAGCAGACCATCCTCATAATTATTAGACGGATCCTTTTCCATACTTGCCAGAATCTTTGGTTCATCACCAAACAATTCACGAATCTCTTCATTGGTTCCAATTCCCAAAGAACGAATCAATACGGTAATCGGCACTTTTCTGGTTCTATCCACACGCACGTAAAATACGTCATTAGAATCTGTCTCGTACTCTAACCATGCACCACGATTCGGAATCACAGTACAGGAATATAATGTCTTACCTAATTTATCATGTCCGATTGCATAATAAATACCCGGGGAACGAACTAACTGACTTACAATAACACGCTCGGCACCGTTAATCACAAACGTTCCGGTCTCAGTCATCAAAGGCAGGTCACCCATGAAAATATCATGCTGATTAATCTCATCCGTTTCTTTATTATGGAGACGTACATTCATTTTCAAAGGTGCTGCGTAAGTCGCATCCCTTTCCTTACATTCCTCAATTGAGTACTTGACCTCCTCCTCACACAACTGGAAATCTACAAATTCCAGGCTCAGCTGACCGCTGTAATCTGCGATTGGAGAAATGTCTTCGAACACTTCTTTAAGTCCTGCTTCCAAGAACCACCTGTATGAGTCTTTTTGTACTTCGATTAAGTTAGGCATCTCAAGTACTTCCTTTTGTCTGGAATAACTCATTCGAATTCCTTTTCCCGCTGTAACAGGACTAATTCTGCTCTTTTCCATTGACGTTTTCACCCCTTGAATATTAGTATTTTCAATGTTTTACGACATTGTTCACGTATTATTGCGGACACCTACCCACAATAATGACATTCTAATATTTTAGCACTGTGATTTTCAAGTGTCAACCAAAATTTTCATGTTTTATAAATTATTTTTTGGAGATAATATATGTTGTGCTTTCGTCAGTTTATATTTCTATATATTGTTATAATAAAATAAACAGAAACGGTTCTTTTTTTCTATGCTCATCCTTTTGAGTTTTTCCTCAATGGATATAACTTTGAAAACTCTTCCAAATACCGCTTTTCCACCTCTGAAAAAGGAATAAATTCTAATGAAAATCTACTTTTCATCTCTGGTTCTTTTCCACTGGATACCTCACCCAGCAATTCCCGCAAATCAAAATAGAGCATATCATCATCTATTTTTTTTACAAGCATTTCTTCTTCCTGCGTCAAAGAACTGCCCAGATATTTTTCATAAATAAGCTCCAATATCCTCTTTTCATATACTGTATATTCTGGAATATATTTTTTAAAAGGTCTTGGTACATCTGACATATACGCCTCTCCGGCATCATGTAAAAGACATGCCAGGCGGACTCTTTCACTGTATCCCCTCGCTGCTGCTTCCACTGCACAATGAATGCAGTGCTGTCCCACGGAAAAAAAGTGTTTAACGTGTCCGTTTCCCCTGCATATCAATGATAATGCGTGTGCAATGTCGGTAATATGTATTTTATCTACATCAGGCTCTGCCGGCATAAAATGGGTTCCTCCATAGGTTGTAATATAGTCTGACATTTGTGTTTCCCCTCCTTTTTCCACCTCGCCCCCCAAGGGGCAAGGCATTAACTTACCCTTTTCCACCTCGCCCCCCTTGGGGGCAAGGCGTTAACTTACCCTTTTCCACCCCGCCCCCCTTGGGGGCAAGGCGTTAACTTACCCTTTTCCACCTCGCCCCCCAAGGAAGCAAGGCGTTAACTTACCCTTTTCCACCTCGCCCCCCTTGGGGGCAAGGCGTTAACTTACCCTTTTCCACCTCGCCCCCAAGGGGGACTCAGTGTTGCGTCGTTCGCCAGATGAAAATGCTTACGCACTTTCCTAAGATAAGAAAAAGACACAGCCTGAAATGCAAGCATTTCATACTGTGTCTTTTTCTTATCTTATCGAAAGTACTTCGTACTTTCGCCTGGCTCACTGAGTCGCACAGATTACTTCAATGTAACCTTAGCTCCTTCTGCCTCTAACTTAGTCTTAATATCCTCAGCCTCTGCCTTAGAAGCACCCTCTTTAACAACCTTAGGAGCTCCATCAACAACTTCCTTAGCTTCCTTAAGACCTAATCCGGTTACTTCACGAACAACCTTGATAACCTTAACCTTATTAGCACCAACTTCTGTTAACTCTACATCAAACTCATCCTTCTCAGCTGCTGCCTCTCCACCTGCTGCACCGCCTGCTGCTACAACTGCAACACCTGCTGCTGCGGATACGCCGAATTCTTCCTCACAAGCCTTAACTAATTCATTTAACTCTAAAACGCTTAACTTCTTAATCTCTTCGATAAATTCCTGAGTAGTCATTATTCTAATTCCTCCATTATAAAATATTTGATTTCCATCATGATAAATTGTTCATGCCATGCATAATAAATATTTTCATATATCCATTACACCGCATATATCTCATAAACTTTCTGAATATCTCAAAAAGTCCTTATGCAGTTCTACGCTGCATACCAAAAAACATAACTTTTATGCTTCTGCTGCACCATCCTGCTGTTCTGCAATCTGCTTGATAACTCTTGCAAAATTTGCAATTGGTGACTGAATGCTTCCAAGAAACTTGGAAAGTAACTCTTCTCTTGAAGGGATGCTGGAAATTGCCTTGATACCAGTCTGATCATAATAGGTTCCTTCAACCACACCAGCTTTAATCTCTAATGCCTCTGCTTCCTTAGCAAACTTAGCAAGAATTCTTGCTGGAGCTGTTGCATCTGTCTTAGAGATAGCAATTGCATTAGGACCTTCCAAATCATCCTTTAAAGCCTCAAACTCTGTACCTTCAATTGCAAAACGTACCATTGTGTTCTTGTATACTTTGTATACAACACCAGCTTCTCTTAACTCTTTACGAAGTCTGGTATCCTGCTCTACAGTAAGACCACGATAGTCAACTATTACAGCTGATTGTGCATCCTGAAGCTGAGCCTTGATCTCTTCAATGATTGGCTGCTTTAATTCAATCTTTGCCATCGTTTTGTGCGCCTCCTTATTATATTAATGACTGCACGATATGGAACCCTGCTCGTCTTCCACGCAAAATTAAAAAACTCCATGTCCAAAGACATAGAGCGAAACGTCATCCATACGATTCTTCCTCGGCAGGCGCTGTGCTTACACCAAACGGTACCTGCTGTCTTCGGCAGTTCATCGGTGATTACTTTAGCACATCATTTTCTTTGTGTCAAGAATTTATTTTATAATTATTTACAAATTTCCGCCAATTTCCGGCATTTTTCACTAGACAGTAGGCTATTTCTATATTATAATATATTTAACTATATTTATTATTTAAGAATCTACAATTATACTCGTATAATCTATATTATATTTGAGATATTTTATTAACCGCATGAGTATGAAGAACAAAGTTCAAAGGAGTGAACTTATCATCATATATTTCATGCAGATACAGCTATTTATCCAAGGAAGGAGGTAGATGGTATGCTGAATCTGAACAATGTCTATAATTTTTACAGTTCCCAGATTATGGCACCAAAGGGAAATAATCGTTTTCATTCCCATAAAAGAGACGATTTAAAAACTCTATATAATAATATGGTAAAGCAGAATCAGCACTCCCCAGTCTACAAATTTGCCTTTCCTGATTCAACACAGATTTATGCAATCGGAATCAAGGAAGCCGCAATGGCTTTAGAAGCTGAGAGCAAAGCCTTAGGAAGTCCGAATACCAATGTATTTGATGAAATGATGGCAGTTTCCGACAATGAGAACATTGTCTATGCCAGCCTACGTGAAGATGCGTTGGAAGAACTTCCCGAAAACCTTTCCATCCGGGTAAATACTCTTGCTTCCGGACAGACTAATGTGGGCACATACCTGCCTTCCAACGAATCTTCATTTCCTGCCGGAACCTATTCTTTAGGTATCGCAATAGAAAACAGTCATTATACCTTTAATCTTACGGTTCATAACGGAGACACTAATCAGCAGATCCAACGTAATCTTGTGAATTCCATTAATAATAACCATATCGGAGTTCATGCTGCTATCCGCCATAACCGGCTGGCTGAGACCAGTGCACTTGTACTGCGTTCCGACAGAGTAGGCATCCCCAACGATGATGACCTGATTTTCCAATTTGATGAAACATATCTGGAAAATGATATTGCATCAGCACTAGGAATCGACCATGTGGAATCTCCCCCGGTTAACGCTGAATTTTATATTAATGATATCCTGCACTCTTCCGTCAGCAACCGGATTTCCCTGAATTATTCCATGGATATTGATTTACTGGCAACCAGCGATT
>CAJUFL010000031.1 GCA_910585605.1 uncultured Lachnospiraceae bacterium
TAGGATTTAAAGAAAGGAAAATGGGTAGGGTGACAACCACCCGAAAAAATTCCGATATGGACAAAAAGGAAATTGATATTAATCATCAAGTGCAATGGAGAACAGTAAATAATGAGTATATCATTTATGCAAGCAAAACAAAGACTAATGCTGGAACAAGAATAATACCTATGACTGAGGAAGTGTACAAGTTATTTTTGGAACAACGCAAAGTATGGTTTTCAACAACAAAAGCTACAGATTTTGAAGTAGATGGATATAAAAATTTTGTGTTTGTGTCTCATGTTACTGGTAAGTGTATGAATCACAATAATGTCAGACGAATGCTAAGGTCAATTGTGGCTATGAATGATGATAGAGAAATTCAATTACCACATATTAGTCCACATATTCTTCGACATACGGCTGCAACTCGTTTAGCCGAATCTGGTTGTGATATAAAAGTAATGCAATACTTATTAGGTCAGACCGATATCAGAACAACGATGAGAGTGTATAATCATGTAGATGCTGAACGTGTGAAACGAGAACTTGAAAAGTTGGAAAAATTGCAAGTTAAAATGGGATAAATTAGTACACCAATTAGTACACCATTTTGAAGAAGGATTATAACGGATTATGACGACTTATGTTCAAGTGAATTTCCAAAGACCTTGTAAAATAAGGTTGCATAACGATTTATAATGGGGTATAATAGCCTACGTAAAATGAATAAATCTTCAGGGCGGGGTGTAATTCCCCACCGGCGGTATTTGGATTATGAATATAACAGATAATTTCAGGATTCATCAGCCCGCGAGCCGTAAGGCAGGAACCGGTGAGATTCCGGTGCCGACAGTATAGTCTGGATGGAAGAAGAGAGTAGATACTGTTGAGGTATTTATATGCATTAAATATATCAGTTCCTGGAGTGTAGCAGCTTCAGGATTTTTTACTTTATAGAAAATCTTGCTTTTGGGTAAAGTGTATGGAAAGAAATGCAGAGTAGACAGGAGGAAGGCGGCAGGATGACAGGGAATGAGAAATATATGCACCGTGCCATAGAGATTGCAAAATCAGGAATAGGAAAAGTAAATCCCAATCCTTTGGTTGGTGCTGTGATTGTAAAAGATGGACAAATAATCAGTGAAGGGTATCATAAAGTATATGGTGATTTACATGCGGAGCGGAATGCTTTTCAAAATCTAAAAAAGAAAGAAGATGCAAAGGGAGCACAAATGTATGTAACCTTAGAACCATGTTGTCATCATGGAAAGCAGCCTCCGTGTACAGAGGCAATCATAGAACATGGTATTTCTAAGGTGTATGTAGGTTCTAATGACCCCAATGAACTGGTTGCAGGAAAAGGGATTCAGGTACTTCGTGACGCAGGTGTTGAAGTGGTAACTGAATTTTTGAAAGAGGAATGCGATGCATTAAATCCGGTCTTTTTTCATTATATTACAACAAAAACTCCTTATGTGGTGATGAAATATGCCATGACCTTAGATGGCAAGATTGCAACGCGAACGGGACATTCCCAGTGGGTATCGGGGGAAGAATCCAGAAATCGTGTCCAGCAGACACGGAATGCCTTAAGGGGGATTATGGTAGGAATTGGAACGGTATTAAATGACGACCCCAGACTGACCTGCCGGATAGAAGGGGGAAGAAATCCAGTCAGGATTATCTGTGATTCCAAGCTTCGGATACCATTATCCAGTAACGTAGTAACAACTGCAAAGGAAGCATCAACCATTTTGGCAACGATAGAACCACATCCGGAATATAACCGTTTCTGGCATGAACAGAAGGAAGCACTGGAAAAAGAAGGTGTGGAAGTGCTAGTGGTAAAGGAATTAAACGGACAGCTTGATTTAAATGATTTGATGATAAAGCTTGGAGAAAAGCAAATAGATGGAATCTTATTGGAAGGTGGTTCCACCCTGAATTATGCCGCACTGAATGCAGGGATTGTCAATCGTATTGAAGCATATGTGGCACCGAAATTTTTTGGAGGTGCAGGGTTTTATACACCGGTTGGCGGTGAAGGAGTGGAACTTGCCACGGAAGCACTTGGATGTAAGCTGGTATCCGTAGAACAGGTTGGGGAGGATGTGCTGTTAAGCTATAAAGTCTAATAGGGGAGATTATGTATTTTGATGATTTTTTTATGAATTCAATAAGTGTTGATTAATTAGGTTGTGATATTTATTGTATTAATGATTTAATTGTAGATATTAGAGAGGGAATGAGAATGGATATAGA
This sequence comes from uncultured Lachnospiraceae bacterium, assembly GCA_910585605.1. Classification (GTDB taxonomy): domain Bacteria; phylum Bacillota; class Clostridia; order Lachnospirales; family Lachnospiraceae; genus CAG-590. The sequence goes on from CAJUFL010000031.1 coordinate 2,248, forward strand.
AGAATTATGGAAAGAACTAGCTGCAATTCATGAAGTAGAGGCTATTGCCATGGGAGGTTCACGGGCTGGAAACGTTTATGATGAAAAATCAGATTATGATATATACCTGTATTGCACCGGGGATATTGAGGAAACAGTAAGAAAAGAAATTTTATTCCGGTATTGCAGTGTTATGGAAATTGGCAATCATTTTTGGGAATATGAGGATAACTGTACACTAAAAAACGGAATTGACATTGATATTCTGTACCGGAATCTGGAAGTGTTTACAGAGGAAGTGGCATCCGTGGTGGAATGCTATCAGGCACAGAACGGTTATACGACCTGCATGTGGCATAATTTGTTAAACAGTAAAATTATATATGATAGAAATGGAAATTTAGCAGCGGCAAAGCAGCGGTTTACCGTTCCGTATCCAGAGCAGTTAAAGAAAAATATTATAGAACGGAACAGAAAGCTTTTGCATGCTGCAATGCCTGCCTATGAGATACAAATTGGAAAGGCGGTTGACAGAAGGGATCTGGTCAGCATAAATCACCGGGTCACGGCATTTATGGAGTCCTATTTTGATATTCTTTTTGCAAAAAATGGTCTGACGCATCCTGGTGAGAAAAGGCTGATACAGTTGTGCACACAGCAGTGTGAATGCCTGCCAAACCGGTTTGAAGAGAACATAAGTAAGCTGTTTGCGGACTTATTTTGTGATATGGATCGTGTGAAAGAGGATATCCGTGAGATTGTCAGAGAGCTGGAAGAAATACTTTGATATTGGCAATCCTGCATGCCTGCTTTGCTTTTGGTATAGCAGATGTGATTGGAATTTCATTTATGATCTTTCTTACGGTGATGAAAAATAAACAGAAACCATCAAAGGTTTTATCAGAGAATCAGGAAGAAGGGAAGTGAGTATATGTTTACAGGAATTATAGAGGAAGTTGGAACAGTGGTTTCGATCAGTAAAGGCGCTAAATCTTCCAGACTTGCCCTTAAGGGGGATGTGATTTTTGAGGATATGCATATTGGGGACTCTATTGCGGTTAACGGTGTCTGTCTGACTGTTACGGAAATGAATGAAAGAACGTTTACGGCTGACGTAATGGCAGAAACTTTAAGGCGTTCCTCCCTTGGCAGCCTTAAAACAGGCAGTAAGGTCAATATGGAACGGGCTATGGCGGCAAATGGGAGATTTGGAGGACATATTGTCAGCGGGCATATCGACGGAACCGGTGAGATAGAAAGCTTTAAAAAAGAGGATACAGCAGTGTGGGTAACGGTGAAAACGTCACCAAAGCTTTTGCGATACGTTATTGAAAAGGGTTCCATTACGATTGACGGCATATCCCTGACGGTAGCCTGTGTGGATGATAGGTGTTTTAAAGTTTCCCTGATTCCGCATACCGGTATGAATACTACGCTGCTTACAAAAAGAGCAGGAGATATCGTGAATCTGGAAAATGATATTATAGGAAAATATATTGATAAGCTGATGCATGTTGAAGTTCCTATATTGGATGAAAAGAATGCTGGGGAGGCTGGGAACATTTCAATGGAATTTCTGGCTGAGAATGGCTTTATGTAAACTGATGGATTGATGTTATGTAAATTTAAAAGTAATATTTTTATGTAAACTATGGTGGAAAATTATGTAAATATATATGGTTGATTTATGTAAACTATATTGTGAATGAAATGTAAAAAATAATACTGGAATATATTAATTATATTTGTGGGGTAAAAGTTATAAGATAATATTATGTAAATGAATTATGTATGGATTTTATGTAAATACAATATGTAAACATTTTATGTGAAGTAATGATGCTCCAGAATTAAGTAAAATAATGAAAAGATGATAAGTAAGAATGGATGAAACCATTAAGACACAGGAGGTAAAAATGTCTGAATTTAACACAACATTAGAACTGGCAGAGGATTTAAAGAATGGGAAATGTATCGTCCTTTTAGATGATGAGGACAGGGAGAATGAAGGCGACGTGATTTGTGCGGCCCAGTTTGCAACGACGGAGAATGTGAATTTTATGGCAAGCCATGCAAGAGGATTGATCTGTATGCCAATGGATGCCTCTTATACGGACCGCTTAAATCTTCCGCAGATGTGTATTACCAATACAGATAACCACTGCACTGCGTTTTCGGTATCGGTGGACTATGTAGATACTACTACGGGAATTTCGGCTTATGAGAGGGGAATTACGGCGAGAAAATTTGTGGAAGATGGCGCAAAACCTGAAGATTTCAGAAGGCCGGGACATATGTTTCCGTTAGAGGCAAGACCGGGCGGTGTTATCGAGAGAAACGGCCATACGGAAGCGACAGTGGATTTCATGAAGCTTGCAGGACTAAAGCCGGTAGGGCTATGCTGTGAGATCATGAAGGAAGACGGCATGATGGCAAGAAAGGAGGATTTGACTGCCTTTGCGAGGAAGCATGGTTTGAAAATTGGTACGATTCAGGATTTGGTTCAGTACCGGAAAGAGCATGAAGTGTTTGTGGAGTGTGTGGCAAAGGCGAAGATGCCAACCCGCTATGGTGAATTTATGATACATGGCTATGTGAACAAGTTAAACGGAGAACATCATGTGGCACTGGTAAAAGGGGATATTACCGATGGGAAGCCGGTTCTTTGCCGTGTCCATTCCGAATGCCTGACCGGAGATGCCCTGGGTTCTGCCCGCTGTGACTGCGGACAGCAGTATGATGCAGCAATGAAAATGATTGCCAAGGAAGGAAGAGGAGTCCTTCTTTATATGCGCCAGGAGGGAAGGGGAATCGGTCTGATTAATAAAATCCGTGCCTATGAGCTTCAGGATAAGGGACGTGATACCGTAGAGGCCAATCTGGAACTGGGATTTCCCGAGGATGCAAGGGATTATACGATTGGGACACAGATTCTGGTTGACCTTGGAATCAGGGAGCTGCGGTTAATGACCAATAATCCCCTTAAGGTATATGGGTTAAAGGGTTATGGACTGGATATCGTGGAACGGGTTCCAATTGTGATGGAGCCTGGAGAGTATGATGCATTCTATCTGAAAACCAAACAGGAAAAAATGGGGCATATCCTGAATTACAAATGATTTTATGATAAATTAGTGATAACTGGAGATAGATGCCAGAATGATTGTAAAATTAACGGTAATTCAAAATGAGAGCAGGAGAAAATATGGTTTTTGAAAAAGCACGGATAGAAGATACCGGGCAGCTTGTAAAGTTAAGGCTTGCCTATCTTCTGGAGGATATAGGTATATTAAATGAAAAAGAAAGGTCGGTAATAGAGCAGGGGCTGCCCGATTATTTTGAAAGAAATCTGAATCATAATATATTTTGTTATGTGGCAAGAAAAGAACAGGAGATTGTGGCATGTGCTTTTTTACTGGTTGTGGAAAAGCCGATGAGCCCGGCGTTTCTTACCGGTAAGACAGGTATGGTATTAAATGTTTATACAAAGCCGGAAAGCCGCCATAGAGGGTATGCAGGGAAGCTGATGAGTTTGCTGTTAGAGGATGCGGTTAAGCAGGGATTAAGTACTGTTGAGCTGAAAGCGACTAAAAGCGGATATTCTCTATATAAGCAGATGGGATTTGAAGATGATATTACAGAGTACCATTTGATGAAATGGGTATATAGTCAATGAAATGGGGATTTGTAAAGATTTTGATGTACGGGGAGGAGCATTACGAGTGAAATCAAAAAGAAAAAGGTGATAATGATTTTGAGGAAAATACAACTGCGGATGAGAGAGATGACCACATACATGAGAAGATTATGGAAAAGCGGAAGCTTTATGAGAATCAAAAGGTATTGGTTATATGTGGTTTCGGACATTTGAATGCTCAGGCAAAGCGACTGATTAGAGACGGCGGTCAAAGAGAACATATTGCTCATAAGTCGTCTGTTTTCAGTGGAGAGGCATCAGATTTTATATATCCAGACCCAATATGTGACGTGTGGGAAAAGCGGGTGTTTTTTTACGGGCATACCGTTCCGAGACTCGTTTGGGCGGATGATATCTTAAATGAAGATATTAAGGCAAAATGGGCAGAGGATGAAAATAATGCCTTTTACGACTGGCAGATGGAATACTGTAAATTATTTAAAAATAATCAGTTGTATGTGGATTAAGTAATGAAATTACAAATTTATTGAGGCGAAAAAGAGGTGATGACCCAATTGATATATATTATTTCAAATGTATCCGATAAAATAGAACGTATTGCTGGTAGCCCCTATTGTATTGTAAATGGAAAGCCGGAAAGTATTGTGTCTGATAAGATAAAAATCAATATGTATGATAATAGTTTAAATATAGAATTTGGATATCATCAACATGGAATGAAGAAACATGTAAATTTGAAGGCTGAGATAAAAATTAATTCACAAGATATGTATTATGTATATAAAGTACCATTCTTATTAGATGGTACTGGTAAATTGAAGCAGGTATCAAAGAAGTATTATTGTATTTATGGTATGTCAAGTTACATATTTAATAATACGTTATTTCTGCTGGTGTGTGTCATTGCATTGATAATTGTAAAAGCATTATTAATAATCTAATTTTGTATAATATGTGATTTTAAATTTCAAAATGATAGTGGAAGATGAAAACCATCACCTTTTGGTGAACGTATCTATAAAAGACTGGGTTTGGAAGTGTTATGCTTGTTTTAATAAGGTTCCATCGTTTGTGAATGTTTATGATGATATAGAGCAGAGAAATTATTTCAGCTTTTATAACTATGAATATTAATTGGATGTAAAACGTCAACATAAAATATATTCAGAAATAATTCCTTTAGAAGGGGATTGAGAGAAGCGGCAAAGTGGTATCTGGCAAATGAAGCGGAAGTAAACAAGAAACCGTATTTTGATTACATTGATACAAAACTGGTTTGATTATATGTTCTTAACAAAAGAAAAAATTTCAGTTTGTCAGATAGGAGGAAATGATTTTTCTAAATAATGTTTGGAGGGGAATATGGGAGAACTAACAGTAGAATACAATAAGCTTAATGCAGAGGAATTTATTGCTCTGTGGGAATCTGTCTGGGGAGACGCTCCGTCTTTCGAGCAGACAGAACTGGCAATGAAGCATACATTATTCAGGGTTTCAATCTATGATGGGAAGAAAATTGTAGCAATGGCAAGAATGATTGGTGATATGGGACTCAATTATTATATTAAAGATGTTGTTGTCAGACCGGATTATCAACGTAAAGGGATTGGAAAAATACTGATTAATGAACTTATGCATTATATTAATCAAAATGGTATTAAGGGTACAGAAATCTTTGTTGAATTATGTGCAATGCCGGATAAGATTCCTTTTTACGAAAAGTTTGGATTTTCGGCAAATGAAGCACAGAGATTAAAGTTAATGTACGAGGTGGAATGACATCTTAATTTGCTGAAAAACTGCACAGAACAATAAATTGGGATTTATTCACTGAAGAGGAGTGAAATAAAATGAAATTTATAGGAATAAGTAAAGTATTTTCAACGATAGATAATCAGCAATTTGAAACGATTGGTGCGTTCTGGGGTGAATTATCTAAAAAGTATGGAAGAAGTAAATTGAGAGGTTTAGGATATAATTGGACAAAAGATTCAATCGAATATGTTATTGGATTAAAAGAAGGTGAAATTGAACATGCAAATTGTTCTGTCACTTTACCAGATGAAGGATGGTTAACGGTACAAGGCAAGACGTCTAATTTAGGAAAGCTATATGAGAAAATATATTTGAATGGAGTATTACAATACGAAATTGAAACTTTTTCTGATCATGATGAATGCGAAATAAAATATTATCGGTAAATTCCAGGCTGTCAAATTGATAAATGAAGATTTTTCTAACGGAGGTTACGAATATTGAATAATAATATACTTGTTTCAGATAGGATATTGATTAGACCTATTTTAAAAGGTGATATAGATGCAATTCATGAATATGCTAGTGATAAAAGTATCACTATGATGATGTTTCTTCCTAACGAAACTAGAGAGGAGACGGAGTCGTTTGTAGAATATGCAGTTTCCGAATGGAACAAAGATACTACTAAGGATAGAGAATACGTGATTGTATATGAAGGGAATGTTATTGGTGGAATAAATCTTGAGTACAATGACACTAAAGACACCTGTGAAATAGGATGGACAGTTCATAAGAATTATAGAAATAAAGGGATTGCAACCGAGGTAGAAAAATTATTAATTGAGTATGACTTTGATAATTTGTTGGTGCATAAAGTAACATCACACTGTGATTCAGCTAATGCTGCATCACAGAAAGTTATGATAAAGATTGGTATGACACTTGTTAATAATAGTGGAACCCGATTTTATCCTAAAACAGGTGTTATTTCTGGTGAGTATCTATATGAAATAACAAAAGAGGAATACTACTAGCAAAAAGGCATTGGTGATAGTAGTAAAATTCCCTTTTATTAGGCAGAATAATATGTCATCAAAGGAGGCGGATTATGAAACAATCTGAAGGCGGCAGCAAGAAGAAAATACTGATTACAGGCGGTACGGTATTTGTCAGCAAATATGCAGCTAAGTATTATGTGCAAAAGGGCGATGAGGTATATGTGTTAAACCGTAATACAAAAAAGCAGGTGGAAGGTGTTCACCTGATAGAGGCTGACCGCAATGATCTGGGTGATTCCCTAAAAGATTATGATTTTGATGTTGTTTTGGACATAACAGCATATAATAAAGCCGACATCTGTAATTTAGTACAGTCACTTGGTTCATTTGGGCAGTACATAATGATTAGCTCCAGTGCAGTGTATCCGGAAACGGATCCGCAGCCATTTATCGAAAATGGAGTGCTTGGTCCCAACACGTTTTGGGGACAGTATGGAACGGATAAAATAGAAGCAGAAAAGACACTACTTAAAATGGTGCCAAATGCATATATTTTGAGACCGCCCTATCTTTACGGACCAATGAATAACGTATATCGTGAGGCGTTTGTATTTGAATGTGCAATGCGCAACAGAGCATTTTGGCTGCCAAAGGATGGAAGCATGAAGCTGCAATTTTTCCATGTCAAGGATTTATGTAAACTGATGGATGTGATGATTAACAATAAACCATCTGAACATATTCTGAATGTAGGAAATGCTGAAGCAGTATCGATAAAAGATTGGGTTTGGAAGTGTTATGCTTGTTTTAATAAGGTTCCATCGTTTGTGAATGTTTATGATGATATAGAGCAGAGAAATTATTTCAGCTTTTATAATTATGAATATTACTTAGATGTAGAACGTCAACATAAAATATATTCAGAAACAATTCCTTTAGAAGAGGGATTGAGAGAAGCGGCAGAGTGGTATCTGGCAAATGAAGCGGAGGTAAACAAGAAACCGTATTTTGATTACATTGATACAAAGCTGGCTTGATTATATATTCTTAACAGAAGAAAAAATTCATATTTGTGGAGGCGATAAAGATGCAGATATATCATAAATGGAGTGGGCTTCGGTTTGATGTAGTAGAATATTGTAAAGAAAATAAAGTATCAGAATACGATTTATATTTTTGAATATTTATAATTGGAAAAATATATATGACAATGTGGTAAAAAATTTTGTAGATGATAGATATGCAAGGAATTACGGACTGCATTGGGCAAATACTGAGAACGGATTTCAGAAGAATATTGATGAGATTTATGCTTTTCAGGCAGGTGTTAAAAATAAAGCTTCTTGTGATTGGATTGAAAGACTGCCTGAAATTGTAAAATGTGAAAAAGTGTATCTTTTATTGGAAGAAAAAAAGCAGCGAGCCAAATATTGGATAGCTGAATGTAGCCCTTCTATTATTCATATTGAACAGACAGTAGTAATGAGACAATATATCCCAGCTACAACTACAAGTTTGTGTGACTGTCAGAAGGGCAGATACATTAATCGGAATACTTTAAAGTGAAGTGATTTGAGGAAAATATTAAGGCAGGAGGAAAAAGAAAGTGCCATTTACTGAAATATGTATTTATCAGGTCAAACCAAAAAAGGTAGAGGAATTTGAAACACTAATGCAGGAAGCGAAAAGCTTTTTGGAAGAGCAGGAGGGACTGCTTTTTCTTCGGCTTATCAAAAGAGGGTATCATATAGATATGGAGCAAATTAAAGAAGGGATGCCCCCTCTTAAAATCACCCGCATTGTAAAAAGTGTCAAGTACATGCTTTATTGGGAATTTGATACGAAAGAGAGCTATGGAGCAGCACAAAAAAAACTTTATGACAGTTACTGGAAGTCTATCGAAAAGTGCTTACTGGTTCCGCACGATAAGTATTTAGGTGAAGAGCTGTTTTGATGAAATTAGCATTGCAGATTAATATACAAAGAAAATGATACTGGAAATTCAGGGATAAAAAGAAAGATGTCAATGCGATAGAGATATAGGAATTTATACGAAACATATTGATAATTTCGGGAAAAAGAAATATAATATTATTACAAACACATGCAAAACAACTACAATATGTTTGAGAGGAGGAAGGTTTATGGCAGAACAGGTTTTAATTCAATTTAGGGCAGACAAAGCACTAAAACAGGAAGTGACCGAAATATATGAGAGACTTGGAATGGATTTACCTACAGCCTTTCGTATGTTCATGACCAGGAGTAAAATGGTAAAAGGACTTCCGTTTGAAGCAACGTTGCCTGAACAGACAATAACAAGAGTGGAAGCAAAGAATGCTTTTTATGAATTGCGGAAGCAGGCGACTGATGTTCCGGAAATGTCACTTGATGAAATTAATGCTGAAATTTTGGCGGTAAGAGCGGAAAGAAAAAGGTAGACACCTATGGAATATTATGCAGTAATTGACACAAATGTATTATTATCGGCATTACTTTCTAAACAGGAAGATTCGGCTACTGTCAGGGTATTGGATGCTGTTTTTGAAGGGAAAATTATTCCGTTGTATCATCAGGATATTTTAATGGAATATGATGAGGTACTTCATAGGGAAAAATTCCATCTCCATGAGAAGGTGATACGGACAGTTATTGATGCAGTCAGGCAGTATGGGGTTGAAGTGTTTCCACAACCTACAGGGGAAGTCCTGATTGATATGGATGACCTTGTATTCTATGAAGTTGCTATGGAAAAGAGGGATGATGATGCTTACTTAGTCACAGGTAATCAGAAACATTACCCATTTAGAGATTTTATTATTACTCCTGCGGAAATGATGGCGATTATTGAAGCAACGGGGAATTATTGAATCGGTGAAAGGTTTTATATATCGTGCTTATAACTGGTTTTTAAAAGGTGATTTTTCTGTTGAGAACGAGAAAGAAGACGATTTGATGAATGATGATAATGACAATGTAGTAGAAAATATGAAGATTTATTAATGGAACTGTTTGAATATCTATCTAATAAAATAGCCAGTCAAATTCAAATTTGTAAGGGGGATTGAAATGTAGAATGAAAAAATATCAATGTCCTTGTTGCGGATATTTTACCTATAATATTCCAGCGAACGAAGATTGTGGGTATATTTGCCCCGTTTGTTTTTGGGAGAATGACCCGTTCATTACTGCTGATAACGAACTAAGTGACTCTAATCATGGAATGACACTAAAAGAAGCAAAATTAAATTTCATGCAATTTGGTGCTTGTGAAAAAGAAATGTTATGTCATGTTCGTCCACCAAGAAATGATGAAAAGGAAATCTCATAGTGACAAATTCCAGGTTGTCAAATTGATAAATCGGTATTTGTGGTTTTTGGGCAGGAGGTAAAAATGCGTCGTTCAGATAGAGAAGTTAAGGAATTTGAAGATATTTTAGCTATCATGGAAAAATGTGATGTGTGCCGAGTTGCTTTAAATAATAATGGTTATCCGTATATAGTACCACTTAATTTTGGGATGTATATAAAAGAAGATAAAATTGAGTTGTATTTTCATGGAGCTATGGAGGGTACAAAGTATGATTTAATTGAAAAGGATAATAGAGCTAGTTTTGAAATGGATTGTGAGCATAAATTAGTAACAGAAATTGAACGTGGGAGTTGTACAATGGAGTATGAAAGCGTTATTGGACAAGGATACATTGAAATGCTTTCTGATGATGAAAAATATAATGCATTATGTTTTTTGATGAAGCATTATCATCAAGAGGATTTTCCGTTTAACAAATCAGTAATGTCACATACAAAAGTTTTCAAACTGGTAGTAGAGAAAGTAACAGGTAAAATAAGAATGAAGAAAAATGATAAACAATAAAATTCTTATTTATCAGGCAGAACAATATATGATCAAAGGAGGCATCTATGCTACAAAATGAAATGTATTGATAATTCCTAGTGCAGAGAATATAATGATGTTTGAGTTAAAAGTATTTTGCCACCAACTGATGTTGCGGATTGCTCCGTTGCTTTGCACTCTTGCAATCCTGCAAGCATCGCCGTTAGCTACAAAGTACAGGGAGAAACAGGAATGAGAAGAAAAGACAGGGAAATAACAGATATTCATATGATAACAGGTATATTGGATCGGTGTAAGACTGCCAGTGTGGCTATGATGGATAAGGATATGCCATATGTGGTACCTCTAAGTTATGGTTATGAGATGAAGGGGGATATTTTAGTCCTTTATTTTCATTGTGCCAGGGAGGGCAGAAAGATTGATATTTTAAAATGTGATAATAGGGTGTGCTTTACTATTTTTAATGAGGGAGAACCTTTGTATACAGATATTCCATGTAATTCAGGATATTACTATTCAAGTATCATTGGAAATGGAGTTGCAGAGTTCATAGAAAATTCTGTAGATAAGCGATGTGCTTTAAATAAAATGTTTGCACACCAATCAGGAAAAGATGTAGAATTTACGGAAACACAGGCAGATTCCGTATGTGTGTTTAAAATTGTTTCAAAAGACTATACAGCAAAACAAAAAGTAAAAGCCGAAAGGCATAATATAACAGAAAGGAAATAAAGAAATGAAAACATTAGAAGGAAAATTAGTAGCAAATAATATGAGGATTGGCATTGTTGCCGCAAGATTCAATGAGTTTATCGTATCTAAGCTGATTGGCGGTGCAATGGACGGTTTAACCCGTCATGATGTTCCGGAAGAGAATGTGACCTTAGCATGGGTGCCGGGTGCTTTTGAGATTCCTGTTGCAGCAAAGAAAATGGCCGAGTCGGGAAATTATGATGCGGTTATCTGTCTTGGAACGGTAATCCGTGGTGCGACCAGCCACTATGATTACGTATGTAACGAGGTTTCAAAAGGGATTGCACAGGTATCCTTGAACACGGGAATACCGGTTATGTTTGGAATCGTGACCACGGAAAATATTGAACAGGCGATAGAACGTGCCGGAACCAAAGCCGGAAATAAAGGATATGACTGTGCACTTGGTGCTATTGAAATGGTGAACCTGTTAAAACAGATGTAAATGGATACCATATAATTGTGAAATAAGGGGAATATTATTATTGCCTGTTTTTAACGGTAGACAATTGTGAAACTCCTTATTTCAAAAATGTGGTTGTGCAAAAACAGAGTTTTGCAATCACCTATTTTTAACAAATGAGAAAGGAGTTCATATGTCGGCACTGTTATTTTTTGATATTGACGGAACGCTGATTACATTGGATGAGGAACATAGGATGCCAGAGAGCACAAAACATGCATTGTATAAGGCAAAGGAAAATGGTCATAAGATTTTTATCAATACAGGGAGAGTAAAAACTGCCATTGACAGGCATTTATTGGAGTTTGGTTTTGACGGTCTGATATGTGGATGCGGGACTTATATTGAATATGAGGGACAGCCTGTTTTCCATCATACCCTTACAAAAGAACAATGCATTTATTATGCAGGGAAGCTTCGGGAATGTAAAATGCAGACGGTATTTGAAGGGAAAGACAGGCTTTTTATAGACGGGGATTATGGACCCGGAGGTTTTATGGAGTATATTTACAATTATTTTTCAAAGAATGTAGAATATCCCATTGAAGATTCAGGGCATCCGGAGCTTATTTATGATAAGTTTACAACTACCCTGATGCCGGAAAGTGATGAGGCAGAGTTTCGCAGTCTTTTTTCCGAAAGCTTTCATCTGATTCCCCATGGCAGTCAGGTGATGGAAGCAGTTCCGAATGGATTCAGTAAAGCAACCGGTATCCGGTTTCTCATGGATTATTTGAATGTCCTTCCTGAGGAATGTTATGCATTTGGAGACTCTATTAACGATATGGAAATGCTGGAATATGTACCACATTCGGTAGGTATGGGAAATGCAGTAAAGGAAGTTCTAGATGTGGTTGAGTATCGGACAGCAGAGATTGAAAAGGATGGAATTGAGAAAGCACTGATGCATTATGGATTGTTATAAAGATGCAGAAAAGATTTCTCTAAAAAATATTTCATTGTTAGAAGGGGTTAAAATGTTTCGATTAGAAGAGCGGCAATTACATATCTTAATAGGACTTTTGTGTGGAGCCAGTCTGATATTATTTTGTTTATTTGGAATTGGAAGACTGCCGGAAAAAAGGGAACCCGGTATTATTGAGGGCATGGGTGATTTTTCAGAGGGCTGGGTGGCTGTTTATGAAACAGAGGATACAGAAAAACTTCAGCAGTACCGGAGTACCCAGGAAGGGGCAGGGAGTAAAGAAAGCAGCATGATTACGGAAGTTGTTAATTTTCCGGATGCATTTAAGGTAAAGAATAAAAAATCCTTAACATTGAGCCATAAGATTCCTGATTTAGACCAGTCTATGGTTTATCTGGCAATCCAGACTGATAATCAGGCTGTGCGGGCATTTGCAGGGGAGGATTTGGTATACAGCAGTCTGAATGCCGAAAGACGCTTTCCGGTTTCTCATGTGATACCGATAGATCCTCAGTATAGTGGTATGGCGGTTACGATTGAGCTGACCGGTTATGCAAAAAATCAGATAGAGATAGAAAAGATACAGATAGGAAGTTATACGGAAGTACTCGTGGAGATTTTTAGGGAAAACGGAGAGTTTTTTGCTGTGGGAATTTTACTGCTGGGAATCAGCATCTGCATGCTGACGGTTTGGTTTCTTGCGAAAAAAACATGGAAAAAGAAGAGGCTTTTGCTGTATTGCATTCTGGAAGGTTTTGCACTGGGATTCCTCCTTTGTTTGGAAAGCAGTTTTGCCAAATTCCTGATTGGCTGGAATTATGGTGTTTATTTTATACAGACCTGCCTGATTGTCTTTGCGGCAATCTGCCATTTAATAGTAATCCGCAGTTTTGTGTACAGAAGAAAAATGGTGTTTGCGGTGGATATTGGAATCATAGCTTATGGGATTTTTTATATCAGTGTAATGGTTTTACAGGCATTTTTCTTAATGCGGTTTGATGATATTTATTTTCTGGGAAAAATATTTTTTGTCCTTGGTATTATTTTGTATACCGCTTTGCTAGGCGTGGCAATCTATATGTATAAGCAGCGGGAAGGAATAACTGTGTTTTATGCAAATATCACGGTGTTAGTCTGCCTGCTGATAAAGATGATGGTATGGATATTTGTAAGGCAGGAGAATGTGGGCAGATTGTATATTCCTGCTGGAATTTTCATCTATATGCTGGCTGTATGGATTTGTGGATGGAAACAGATTTTCCATACAGAGCAGGAAAAGGATACGATAGGATATGGAGATGAGGCGGTAAGAGAACAGGTAATGGAGCAGTTGAATCCTAATTTGCTGTTTGCATCTTTTAAGACTTTGCAGAATTTAATAAAAAATGGTTCCGATAATAGCGTGAAGATGATATACTATATCTCAGTTTACTTCAGGGGGAACTTAAAAGCCGTGAATCTGGCTGGTGAGATGATTCCTTTTGAAGAGGAGCTGGAGCATATGATAGCTTATCTACAGATGCAAAAAACGAGAAATTCGGAACTTGATTTTGCGATAGAGTGTAAGATAAAAGATTTTAATGTGCCAAGACACAGTATAGAACCGATGGTGGAAAACGCAGTAAAGTATGGTGTTGCGAATAATGGCAATAGAGGAAATGTTGTGATACGGACATACCAGCGGGAGGAAGGATATGCGATTCAGGTTGTTGATGACGGTGCCGGATTTGACCGGAATAAGCTGACGAGAAAAAGCCCTACAGCATTATTGAATTTGTTTGCGATGTTGGAAAAGACTTGTCAGGCAAAGTTCGAGATGATTTCAAAAGAGGGAAAAGGTACAGTTATCACAATAATTTTGCCGGTATTAGAAAATGATTTGCCTAGAACGGAGTAATTTCCTTAGGCTGGATGGAGGTCACTATGGAGCATATGGATTACGAACAAAACAGACAGTCAGACAGTGGCAGTAAAAAAATGGGGATTGCTGACCGTTTTATCACAGCCATGTTTCTGCCAAAGGAATATGGAAGTCTTTTGCGGCTGAAAGTTGGGAAAATAATCAGTTATCTGATTCTTCTAATTCTTTTGACGTCTTTAATACAATATGCAATCCCTGCATTAGGAGCCATAACCGGTCTTGGAGGTCTTAAAAATATCATATTGAATGAAATACCGGATTTTGCATTAGAAGAGGGGAAATTCTCGTTTGGCGAGAAGCTGGAAAGAAAGGATACGAATCTGGGAGTCTATGTTCTGGTGGATACCGATAAAGAAAAATTTACAAAAGATGATATACCGGATGGTATGATGGAAGCGGTTCTTGTCAGCAGCACCAATATCCTTTTATATAATAATGTGGCGGGAATCGGAGGGATGTTACAGGAAGATACTTTTGATCATTATAAATCAGTTACCATAACAAACCAGACTATTGCAAACGGAGTAAACTGGATATATGCGATATTGATACTATTGTTTGTGAGTATGTATATTGGTGCTTTCATAAAATATCTGTTTGCCGCTTTGCTTTATTCTGCGGTCATGTACCTACTGTCTAAAACAATGATGATGGAGCTGACTTTTGGAACAGTATATAAGATTGCATTGTTTGCACAATCTGTTGGTGCAATTGTGATAGCGATAGTATATTGTATCGGTTCACCATTATTTATTCTGACCGGAAGTGCATTTAATATGCTGGTTACGGTTATCTTAATGAACAAAGCCCTGGTCCAGATGAAACTGGAAAATGAAGCATTATAAGGTTTTCATCAGCTGTCTGACAGCTGCCTCTGACATAGAACTTAAAGTAGAGTTGTGGAATGTGATTTCATTTGTAACGTCCTTTTCAAGCCATGCAGGAGGTTCATAAGACAAGGCAGATTTTTCATCCGGGAACTCTACTTCTGCCAGAAAGAGTCCTTCAAAAATTCCGTGGAAAATATCCAGTTCAATGATCAGATTATCTTTTTCCGGTATGTTATATCTGGTTTTGGTAATGATGTTCCCTTCTGTTTTGGTCAGCAGTTTCTCATATGCTTCTCTGGTAAGGGGAAATTCTACTTCTTCCCTTTTCATCAGACCATTTCCCTTGTAAGTAAGGATATAGGAATCATTCTTTTTACGGATACGGAGTACGGGACTGGTAATGATATATGCCTGTTCCAGATTGTCATGTGGATATGCCGGCAGATTTTCCGGCAGTTCTTCTTTTTTTACTAAAAATTTTCTTTCAATTTCCATGGAAATCTCCCTTCTGCCAGTGAAACGGTTTTGTGATCATTGGATAATCAGGATGCAATCATTTCATCAGGTATAACCTTAGCATATTTTACCTTCATTGACAAATATTTTAATATAAATTAAAATATTGCTAGTTGTATGAAGAAAGGAAGATGTCAATGAAGAAGGTATATTTATTTTTGGCTACAGGCTTTGAAGAGGTAGAGGCATTAACGGTTGTAGATATTTTGAGAAGAGGCGGTGTTGACTGCAAAACAGTATCAGTTACAGGAGATTATGATGTCACAAGCTCCCATATGGTTATCGTGAGAGCTGATTTATTATTTGATGAAGCGGATTTTTCTGACGGAGAGATGCTGGTCATGCCTGGAGGGATACCGGGAACACCTAATCTGAAAGCACATGAAGGACTTGTGAAGCTGATCAGACAGTACAAAGAGGCGGGAAAAGATCTGGCAGCAGTGTGTGCAGCACCAACTATATATGGTGAAATGGGACTTTTGAAAGGAAAAAATGCAACCTGTTTTCCAGGAATGGAAGATGGGCTGCTTGGTGCAAATAAGCTGACAGATAATGTAGTCTGTGATGGGCAGTTTATAACCAGCAGGGGTATGGGAACCTGCATTGATTTTGGTCTTGCCCTGCTTGCAAGATTGACAGATCAGGATAAAGCACAGGAAATAGGAAAGAAAATCGTATATTACAGATAACAGTGCAGACATTTATGAACCGGGTCTGACTGTAAGTCAAATACCGCAGCCAAGGTCAGTGCAGGTATATTCACCTGACTTGCTGCCTGTGGGAATAAAAGAGGACATAACATATGTATCAGATAAAAATATCTGTGCGCAGTTTAGTGGAGTTTATTTTCCGAAGCGGAGACATTGCCAGCAAAGATGGAACGTTTTCTAAAGAGGCAATGCAGGAAGGAAGCAGAATCCACAGGAAAATCCAGGGAAAGATGGGATTAAATTATGCGGCAGAAGTACCTTTGAAAATTGATATTGTAAAACCTGATTTTGTACTTACCATTGACGGAAGGGCAGACGGAATCCTGACGGAGGAAAAAGGGGTTACGATAGATGAGATCAAAGGTGTTTATAAAAAGCTGGAACATATAGAGTGTCCTGTTTTTGTGCATAAGGCTCAGGCGATGTGCTATGCCTATATATATGCTCTGGAAAAAGAACTTGATGAGATAACAGTGCAGATGACTTATTGTAATCTGGATACCGAGGAAATCAAGAGATTCCGTGAAATGTTTTCTTTTGAGTTTTTGAAAAACTGGTTTCATGAACTGACCGAGGAATATTGCAGATGGACACAATTTGATGTGGATAACAGGGAGATGAGGAATGACACTATAGAGCATCTGGAATTTCCTTATCCTTATAGAAATGGACAAAGAGATATGGCTGGTACGGTATATCTGTCCATAAAAGGGAAACGGAATTTATTTGTTCAGGCACCCACGGGAATCGGGAAAACCATGGCTGCAATCTTTCCGGCAGTAAAGGCGATGGGAGATGGATATGGGGAAAAACTGTTTTATCTGACGGCAAAAACCATTGCCAGAGGTGTTGCTGTTGACGGTCTGGAGGTTTTAAGGAAAAACGGATTACACTTTAGGAGTGTTTTAATTACGGCAAAAGAAAAGATATGCCCGTTAGAAGAAGTAAACTGTGAACCAGAGCATTGCCCCTATGCGAAAGGGCACTATGACCGGATTAATGAAGCTGTTTATGACTGCATTACCCATGAAATGAATATTACAAGAGAAGTTTTATTGGAATATGCCAATGGGCATATGGTGTGTCCGTTTGAAATGGGTCTGGATGTCAGTCTTTTTGTGGATGGCATTATCTGTGATTATAATTATGTATTTGATCCAAGGGTGAAGCTTAAGAGGTATTTTGGGGAAGGTGCTAAGGGAGAGTTTTTATTTTTGGTAGATGAGGCTCATAATCTTGTAGAGAGAGCATCCTCTATGTATAGTGCTGCACTTTTTAAAGAAGATTTTTTGAAAATGAGGAAATTGCTGCTTCCTTATCACGCAAAGCTTGGAAAACTTCTTGGCAGCTGTAACCGGGAACTGCTGGTTTATAAAAAAGAATGCGATAATGATAAAGGCTATGCCATGATTGACAGTCTTGACGGCTTTTATTTAAAACTGTTAAGGGTACATGCACAGATGGAATCATTTTTAGAAGAGAGCAAAGAGATACCGGCATTGAAACCCCATAAAGAAGAAATACTGGATTTTTATTTTCAGATTAACCAGTTTTTAAATATTTATGAGCTGCTTGATGAAAGTTATGAAATATATGGGGAACAGTTAAGGGATAACTGCTTTATGATAAAATTATATTGTATCCATCCCGCGAAAAATCTGACAGACTGCATTGATAAAGGGAATGCGACAGTTTTCTTTTCTGCCACTATGCTGCCCATTACTTATTATAAAGAGCTTTTACATGACAGTGAAGAGGATTATGCAATTTATATCCCCTCCCCATTTCCCAAAGAAAACAGAGGGCTGTTTGCAGGTATTGATGTCAGCAGCCGCTATAAGTTAAGGGGACCTGGGCAGTATGAAAAGATGGCTAGGTATTTAGATTGTTTGGTACATGGGAAAAAGGGAAATTATATGGCGTTTTTCCCTTCTTATAAGATGTTAAATGATGTTTACGGGGCGGCTATGGAGCACGGACTGTTGTCAGATATAGATGTGATATGCCAAAGTGCACATTTATCAGAGGAGGAGAGGGAAGCTTTTTTAGGACGCTTCCGGGAAAAAGATGCACCAGTATTGGGATTTTGTATTTTGGGTGGTATATTTTCTGAAGGTATCGACCTGGCTGGCAGGTATTTGATTGGTGCAGCAATTATAGGAACTGGCCTTCCCATGGTCTGTAATGAAAAGGAGATACAGCAGCAATATTTTGCGGATAAAGAGGGAAAAGGGTTTGAGTATGCATATCTTTATCCGGGAATGAACAAGGTGCAGCAGGCAGCGGGACGTGTAATCCGCACCATGGAAGATAAAGGAGTGATTCTTTTGCTGGACGAACGTTTTGTGACAAGGCAGGTAGTGGATACATTTCCAATGGAATGGGAGGATTATCAGGTTGTGACCCTTGCCACTGTAAAGGAAAAAATTTCGGATTTCTGGAAAGGGTGCTGACTTGCAACAAATGGAAAAAAGAGGTATACTTACATCAACTATAAAACAGCAATTTGGTTATGCCTGATTGGCAGTAACGGTACTAAGGAGAATGAATGAGACGATTATTTGTAAGTGATTTGGACGGAACACTGTTAAATAGCAAGGCAGAATTAAGTGATGTGACAACAGATATCATCAACAAAGGAATTCAGCAGGGATTGGAGTTTACGATATCCACAGCAAGAACCCCTGCGACGGCACTTAAGATTATTGAAGGTCTCAATCTGAAGCTTCCAATCATGATGATGAATGGTGTTTTAATTTATGATATGGAACAAAAGAAATACATAAAGCAAGCTGTTTTAGATGAAACGATTGTTATGGTTTTGTTAGGAATGATTAAGTTAAGAGGACTCAGCTGTTTTTTGTATTCGTTGGCAGATGACCAGTTCTTTGCATATTATGATAGTGTGGATTCGGTTTCATTGAATTATTTTCGCAATGAGCGTATCATGAAATTTGATAAAAAGTTTGCAGAGGTAGAAGATTTGAGCCTGATGGCAGGAAAAAATATCATTTACTGCATGCTTCGGGAGCCAAAGGAAAGACTGGAAGGTCTTTATCGTGAATTGGCGGTAGTAAAAGGAGTCAAAACAGAGTTTTATGCAGATATTTACAGCGATAACTATTATATGCTGGAAATTTATAGTGATCAGGCTTCCAAGAAAGAAGCACTTTCCTGTCTTCGTACGTTTAAAGATTATGACAGTGTGATAAGTTTTGGGGATAATCTGAATGATAAAGCATTGCTGGAAGCCAGTGATTATTTTTATGCAGTTGCAAATGCACATCCTGAAATTCAAAATATGGCACATTCCGTGATTCCATCGAATGATGAAGACGGGGTTGCCCGGTTTATTGAACAAATGATGAAACAAACCGGAGAAATGGAGTAGTTATGGAGAATATTACAGTTAAGGATATTGTGGAATTTACGAACGGAGTACTGATGTGTGGGGATGAGAATACTCCTGTAAAAGACATTTGTATAAATTCCAAGGAAATAAAAGAAGGTGATTTGTTTGTTCCTATTATCGGGGAAAAAGTTGATGCACACCGTTTTATTGAATCAGCATTGGAAACGGGAGCAGCAACGCTTACTTCCGTACATAATGATGTAGACGTAGACGTGTCTGACAGACCATATATCCGTGTAAATGATACTGTGGATGCCTTACAACGAATCGGGGCAGCTGTCAGAAAGCGGATTTCAATTCCTGTAGTTGCAGTAACTGGAAGTGTGGGAAAAACGACTACAAGAGAGATGATAGCAAAGGCACTTTCTTCGGAAAAAAAGACTTATCAGACAGAGGGAAATTTAAATTCCCAGATTGGTGTCCCGATTACGTTGTCCAGAATGAGCGAAAGAGATGAGATTGCAGTATTAGAGCTCGGAATCAGCGAAGACGGACAGATGGATGTTTTATCTGAGATAGTAAGACCTGATATGGCGGTCGTGACGACTATCGGAGTTGCCCATATTGAGTTTATGAAAACACGTGAGAACATAAGGAAGCAAAAACTCAGTGTTGTTCATTTTATGAGAGAGGGGGGGACTTTGTTTTTAAATGGTGATGACGAGTTACTAAGAAATGCAAAAGAGGCAGAAGAACTTACCTGCCGCACACTTTATTATGGAACGGAAGACTGGTGCGATTATTATGCAAAGAACATTGTGTATTATGATTCCCATACTGAATTTACCTGTGTGCATGGCGGGCAGGAGGTGCCGGTTTCGTTAAATACGCTTGGTAAACATAATGTGGGAAACTGCGTTGCGGCACTGGCGGTAGCAAATGAAAACGGAATTCCGATGTCTGTTGCAGCAGCCGGGTTTTCAGGATTTGAGGGGCTAAGACAGCGGATTATTCATATAGATAACAAATTTACTATGATTGATGATACTTATAATGCCAGTCCGGATTCCATGAAAGCAAGTATCAGGGTGCTATGTGATATACCTTGTAATGGTCGCAGGATTGCCGTTTTGGGAGATATGTTTGAATTGGGAGAAAATGAAGTCAGATATCACCAGGAAGTTGGGGAATTTCTGCTGGATAAGCCGATAGATGAAGTGATAGTGATGGGAGAATTATCCCAGAACATCAAGCAGATTCTGGAAAAAAATGAAAGCAAAATAAAAGTATATACATTTTCTGATAATGAAGAGGCGGCAATTTATCTGATGGCTACCCTGAAAACAGAAGATGTGGTTTTGCTTAAAGCCTCAAACGGAATGAATTTAAAAGAGGTTGTAAATATTCTGCTGTCTGAGTAAAGTCAATGCAGCAGGGCGGTGTCATTGAATTAAAAATATTGTTAATTTAAAAGAAGATGCTTGACATAGTGATATAAGGGTGATATTATAATAACAGTAATCATTACTATATTTATTGGAAATGATGAACCTGTATTTCAAAACCAGAGTTTCTTAATTATTTAACTATATTATTTACAGAAAAGGAGATAAAATTATGAAGTTTGTATGTAATGTATGTGGCTATGTATATGAAGGTGACCAGGCTCCGGAGTCTTGTCCGGTTTGTAAAGCACCGGCTGAGAAATTTTCGGCTATGGAGGGTGACCGCACATGGGCAGCAGAGCATGTAGTTGGAGTGGCACAGGGTGTCAGTGAAGATATCCTTGCTGATTTAAGAGCGAATTTTGAAGGTGAATGCTCAGAGGTTGGAATGTATCTTGCAATGGCGAGAGTTGCTCATAGAGAAGGATATCCTGAGATTGGTCTTTATTGGGAGAAGGCTGCTTATGAAGAGGCTGAACATGCTGCCAAGTTTGCAGAACTTCTGGGTGAAGTTGTAACAGATTCCACAAAGAAGAATCTGGAAATGAGAGTAGATGCTGAGAACGGTGCTACAGCTGGCAAATTTGATCTTGCAAAGCGTGCAAAGGCTGCAAACCTTGACGCAATTCATGATACTGTACATGAGATGGCTCGTGATGAGGCAAGACATGGAAAAGCATTTGAAGGTCTCTTAAAGAGATATTTTGGATAAAAAAGACATTATCTTATTTTTGTCAGGTCATCTGTGATGACCATATAGTTATTGCCCTATGATGATGAAAATGAATCCCCCCTCCCCCCTCATGGATTTATTTTCGAAACATAGGGCAATATTTTTTTTGTGCATTTTGTCATGAAAGTTCTTGTTTTTATAGAATTGGTTGTAAATACTAGAGAAAATGCCCTAAATAGTTGCAAAACTTCATGTTTTGGGTTACTATGAACCTTGTAATAGAGTAACTTGAGACTTTTAACATACATATTCTATGGAAAAATGGAGGAAAGATTAACATGGCAACATCAAAGAAAACTACTGCCGATCAGGTTAAGGCAGCTATGGCAAAGGTAGAGGCAGCAAAGGCAGCAGAAGCAGCAAAGGCGGATGCAAAGGCAACAGAGAAGAAAGCACCAGCAGCAAAGGCAACAAAGGCAGCAGCTGAGAAGAAGGCGCCAGCAGCAAAGACAACAACAAAAGCAGCTGAGAAGAAGGCTCCGGCAGCAAAGACAGCAGCTGAGAAGAAAGCACCAGCAGCAAAGAAAGCTCCTGCAAAGAAGCCAGCAGTCAAGAAAGTGGCTGAGAAGAAGCCGGCAGCAGTTAAGATTACTCAGACAGTATATGTTCAGTGTTGTGGTTATGAAGTAACAACGGCTGATATTATGGAAAAGGTTATAGCTTCGGTTGATAAGAAGTCCATAAAAGAGCTTAATGTTTATGTAAAGCCGGAAGAGGGAATGGTTTATTATACTGCTGATGGTGAACAGGGAAGTGTGGAATTATAAAAACTGATTTTTTGTAAAAAGCAGTTATAAAGCATCGGATTGAAGAGTTTTCGTTCCGGTGCTTTTTTGTTGTTTCAGACTGCTTGACATTTATATGGGGAAAGAGTAAGTTATATAAAGTGGTAACAGTAGATGTTTTGGTATTTTTTGTAATAAAAAGAATGGCAAAGATTAGGAGGATAAAATGAAGTTAGGATTTATAGGCTGTGGAAATATGGCAACGGCAATTATGAAAGGAATGATCAGAAATGGTGTGTCAGCAGCACACGAGATTATCGGAGCTGATTCGTCAGAGCAGAGTCTCAATAAAATAAAAGAAGAACTGCAGATTCAGATTACAGCAGATAATAAGGAGGCGGCACAGGCAGAAGTATTATTTCTATCGGTAAAACCCCAGTTCTATGAAACAGTAATTAATGAAATTAAGGAAGTCATAACAAAAGAGCAGCTGATTGTGACTATTGCACCGGGCAAGACACTTGAATGGCTGGGAAGACAGTTTGGCAAAGCTTTAAAGATTATCCGGACAATGCCTAACACACCGGCTCTTGTGGGAGAGGGGATAACGGCAGTCTGCTGTAATGAGAATGTTACAGAGGAAGATTTGAATAAAGCGATTGGCATGATTCAAAGTTTTGGGAAATGCGAAGTAGTTCCGGAACATTTAATGGATGTTGTTACTTCTGTCAGCGGAAGTTCCCCTGCCTATGTGTTTATGTTTATCGAAGCAATGGCAGATGCTGCTGTGGCAGATGGCATGTCACGGAACCAGGCATATAAATTTGCGGCACAGGCAGTTTTGGGAAGTGCCAAAATGGTACTTGAAACAGGAAAGCACCCAGGAGAGTTAAAGGATATGGTATGTTCACCCGGGGGAACTACGATAGAGGCTGTCCGTGTTCTGGAAGAAAAGGGAATGCGAAGTGCAATATTTGAGGCAATGAAAGCCTGTACGAAAAAAGCAAAGGGGATGTAGAAAATAGGCAGGAAATAATTTTGCAATGCAAAATTAATTATATAAATAAGGAGGACAGGATTATGCAGTATGAAATTGTAGGAAAGACAGTACCAGCAGTTGAAGTGACACTGGACAGAGGAGAATGCATGTATACCCAGAGTGGTGGAATGGTATGGCAGACCGAAGGAATTGAAATGAAGACCAATACAAAGGGTGGTCTTATGAAAGGCCTTGGAAGGATGCTGTCGGGTGAATCATTATTTATGGCTACATATTCATCCACGAGAGATGGGGCTAAAATAGCCTTTGGTTCCACAGTTCCGGGTGATGTGATTCCGGTTAATCTGACAGGAACTCCAGGTATCATTGCACAAAAGAGGGCATTTTTATGTGCACAGGAAGGTGTGGATGTGACCATTACACTTACCAAGAAATTTTCAGCCGGATTATTTGGCGGAGAAGGTTTCATTTTACAGGATATCAGCGGTAACGGTTATGCATTTTTAGAGGTGGATGGTGATCAGGTAGTAAAAGAACTGGGACCTGGTGAAGTGATAAAAGTAGATACTGGTAATGTGGTGGCTTTTGATAAAACTGTCAAATATGAGATTGAGACAGTAAAGGGACTTGGCAATATTTTCTTTGGTGGTGAGGGATTATTCCTCACAAGACTTACAGGACCGGGACGTGTAGTTTTGCAGACACAAAACTTTAATGATTTTGCAGGGCGTATCATTACCATGATGCCAAGCAGGGGATAATATTATTTTCGCAGGCAGCTTGAATTCCCAAGGGAAGCAGGCTGCCTTTTTTTGTTCCATAAAAAGATGACCAAGTATTATGAATAGATTAGTATTGAAATAATTTTAGTACTTGACATAACCTAGTAATGGGTATATTATAATACATGAAGATAAGATGAGGGCTAAGACCAGAAATGAGGTGAAGAAGTGAATGCACAATTTAAGAAGGGTGTTTTAGAGCTGATTGTATTAAAATCAGTTATCCATCAGGATATGTATGGCTATGAATTGGTGGAAGAGGTTTCTAAAGTCGTGGATGTGAATGAGGGGACAATTTATCCGCTGTTAAAGCGTTTGACTAACGAGCATTACTTTGAAACCTATTTGAAAGAATCTACAGAAGGTCCCCCTAGAAAATATTATCATATTACGGCAACGGGGATTTTATATCAGAATGGGCTGGAGCAAGAATGGAATGATTTTTCAAAACGTGTGGGTGATTTTTTAAAGGAGAAAAAATAATGAAAAAGGAAGAATTTTTGACAAAATTAAGAAAGAATCTCTCTGTTTTAGAAGAGAAAGAAGTTCAGGATATTGTAGAAGAGTATGAGCAGCATATTGATATGAAAATGAAAGGCGGGCTGTCTGAAGAAGAGGCAATTCGTGATTTTGGAGATCTGACAGAACTGACTGCCGGCATTTTAGAAGCATATCATGTAAAAGCAAATTATAATGCTGAGAAGAAGAATATTGATTTTGAAAAAGTAAAAGAAGAGAGTAAAAAGGCAACGGAAAAAGCGACCAGTGCAATCGGAAAAGGTGCGGAAACCGCTGGTAAGTGGGGAGTGCGTCAGGCGAAAAAACTGTGGAATATGCTGAAGAAACCATATAACAGGTTAAAAGAGGGTATGCGTATCAGCAGGGATAAAAAGAAAGGTTGTGGATTTTTTGGGAAGCTTTGGATGCTGGTATTAGGCTTTATTAATATACTCTGGAGGCTTGCCATATGGGCTGTGCGCCTGTTCTGGAATCTGTTCTGGTTATTTTTCGGTATTATGTCAGGTATTTGTACTCTTGGATGCATCTTTTTATTTGGAGCATTGATTGTTTTGCTGGTGATGGGATATCCGCTTGCAGGGGCAACCATGGTGATGATAGGCAGCGGTATAACAAGCACGGCCATGACATTACTTTGCTTTTCACTTGTTAAGAGAAAAGGTAAGAAGGATACGAAAGATGTGACAAAGGATTCGGATGAAAGTGGTTCCCATGCCGGAGATTTAGAGGAAACAGAAGAAGACTGGGAATATCCGAAAGATGCAAAGGTGAAGAAAGTTATGGTAATAAATGCAGGTGAGGAGGTGTTGAACCATGCGTAAAATTTATAAGATTGTTGGAAGTATGCTTGTCATAGGGGTATTGATAGCGGGAATCGGAAGTGGTGTGGCATTTGCAGAATATAGTGCTTTTGAATATGGAGGAGAAACCGTTCTGGAAGGCAGTGAGCGGTTTACAAAAACATTAAAATATAAAGTATCTGTAAATGGAGATACGTCAAAGGAGACTGAAGAATCGGAAGAAATAACGGAAGTATCATCGGAGGAAACAGAACGTGAGGCTGAAACTTCCAATACAGAAAAGGTAAGAGAATATAAGCAGGATAAAGAAGCAGAGGGGAAAAAGGTTTTGGGTATCGCACTGGATCATTTTTACACGGTGGTAGAAGATCCTTCCGTGCCAAAGGATATGGTTTACTTCGAAATTTCATATTTATCGGATAATCAGGATGTGAAACCAGAGATTATAACACAGTATCTTATGGGAACAGAGGAGTTTATTCATGTAGACTGTGGTTTTCAGTATAATGATTTTCGGGCTCTGATAAGGGCAAAGGATTTGATCTTATCTGATTTAAAAAATCATAAAATCAGTGAGTATCAGATAGACCGCATAGAGTCTATTGAGGTTCAGGTAAATCCGGAGGCGGATTTTGATTTATCCATCAATGGAGATCGATTTGAAAACGATTATTAAGAAAAGTGCTGTCGCATTAAAGTTTTATTCTTCATGCGACAGCACTTTTTTATGAATATTATTTTTTTAGATTAATTTTCACCCTGTAATGCAGCAAAACCTTCCTCGCCGGTTCTTACTTTGATAACATTTTCCACATCATATACGAAAATCTTACCATCGCCGATATTTCCGGTATAAAGAGCTTTTTTAGCAGCGTCCACAACAGCGGTAACCGGTACGGCACTTACGATAACCTCCACTTTAACCTTGGGAAGGAGAACGACATCTATTTCGGCACCACGGTACATCTTAGCAGCACCTTTTTGGATACCGCAGCCAAGCACCTGGGTTACGGTGATGCCGGACACGCCGATCGTATTTAAGGCGGTCTTTAAATCATCAAATTTACTCTGTCTGCAAAGAATCGTAACCTTTGAAATCTTAGGTGTTTCTCCATTGGCAGGAACAGATGTCTTATATGCGACAGGGACTGCTTCGTCGGTAGAAACGGGAGCAGTATTTACCGGAGTCAGATCATCAGCCATACTGCCTAAAAATACGCTTCTTTCCGGTGAAGACATAAAGTCGGAATATGCGTTTGCAAGATTATGTTCTGTACTGTCAAGACCAAGTACCTCTTCTTCTTCCGTAACCCGGAGACCAATGGTGTGTTTGATTACCTGAAAAACAATGATCATGGTAACGGTTACCCAGGCAATCACACTGATGACACCCAGTGCCTGAATACCAAGTAAATGTGCATCACCTCCGGTAAATAAGCCTTTCCATTCTGTTCCGGCACCATCTGAGAACAGTCCTACACAGATTGTACCAAGGGCACCGTTCATGCCGTGAACACCAACGGCACCAACAGGATCGTCTATTTTTAATACCTTATCTACGAATTCAATGCCAAATACTACTACAAATCCGGAAAGGATACCAATAATGGCAGCTGATGTTGGTGATACGGTATCACAGCCCGCAGTAATGGCAACCAGACCCGCAAGAGAACCGTTTAGTGTCATGGAAACATCAGGTTTTTTATAACGAATCCATGTGATAAGCATAACGGTAAGGGTAGCTACGGCAGCAGCTAAGTTAGTAGTGATAAAAATTTTGCCGGCAGATACAAGGGCGTCACCTTCCATGGAAACAGTGGAAGCTCCGTTAAAACCAAACCAGCAGAACCAGAGAACAAATACACCAAGAGCACCAAGTGTCAGACTGTGTCCGGGAATTGCTCTTGCACGGCCGTCCTTATGGTATTTACCGATACGTGGTCCAAGGATGGAAGCACCGATAAATGCAGCAACACCTCCTACCATATGTACAGCAGTAGAACCGGCAAAGTCATGAAATCCCATCTGGGCTAACCAGCCTCCACCCCAGATCCAGTGACCGGAAACCGGGTAAACAACCAGACTGATCATTAAGCTGTAAATACAGTAAGAAATAAACTTGGTTCTTTCTGCCATGGCACCGGATACGATTGTGGCAGCAGTTGCACAAAATACGGTCTGAAAGATTAAGAATGCCCAGAACGGAACCCCATCAGGACACATTGCGTTTCCGTAGTTGCTTTCGGATGCAATTCCTCCGATTGTTCCGATGATACCTCCGTTACCAGTATTGCCAAACATCAGACCAAAGCCAATTAACCAGAATATCGGTGTACCAATTGAAAAATCCATTAGATTTTTCATAATAATATTACCTGCATTTTTTGCTCTTGTAAAACCGGTCTCCACCATTGCAAAACCGGCCTGCATAAAGAATACGAGTGCGGCACCAACCAGCACCCAGATTGTGTTAACAGCAGAATACTCCATAACACACACCTCCTAAAAATGTTAATGCTGAAACATTTCCCATTGTAAGAGCGGTTTTTCAAATAGATTTATGAACCGCAGATTCATAAAAATAAAAAATGCCTGTATCATCTCCTGAAAAATTTTTGAAATGATGAACAGACACCGTTGTCTTATGGGGAAATCCCTCATTATAAAGTTAAGCAGTATATCTTATAAATTGATGTCAGGGTCAAAAGCAGTAGCAATCCGTAGCATCAGCTGGGGGAAAATACCTTTTGTCCTCAACATCATAAATGGAATTATAAGATAAAAAGGGGCATCGCAGATTCATTGCGAAGCCCCTTTGCTTTCAATACGTTTTTATTATACTTAAGAAAATGAAATTGTCAACACCTAAAATAAAATTTTTTTACAGAAAGCAAAAAAATATTGTAAAAACAGATAGATAATGTTAATTTAATTAAGAAAAGGAAGAGTTGATAGATGTAAGACGGATGGAAATAAATATGTCAGATAGTGATGCGAAGTTTTGATCATAAAGTGAAAGGATAGATGAAAATGGGACAGTTACTTACAAGACAGCCAGCGTTTTTATTGAGCAAGAATAATTACAGAGAATATTCATTAACAGGAATCCAAAGCAGTTTTTGTTATGAACTTATCATATCGGAAAAATTGGTTTTGATTCCCAATGGTTGTCTGGAAATTATATGGAACATGAATAAAAAAGAATTATATTGTCTGGAATATCTGGATACATACAGGGCACTTGACCTAGAAGGGGATAAGCTGTTCGGAATCCATATAAATTATCATTATCAGTGTAGCTATGATGTGAATCGGGTTATATCCTGGTTAATGGAGATTGCAGAGCAGCATTCCTTTGCAGAACGGGCCCGACTTTGCGACCGTCAGTTTAACGAAATATTATATATTGAAGAGGTTCATCCACTTGTACGATATGGATTAAATCAGATTGAAGAAGCAAAGGGAAAGGTGGCAGTGGAGACCATTGCAGCAGAATTTGGATATACTTCGAGGCATATGGAACGATTGTTTTTACAGACTTTTTCTTATGGACCTAAAAGATTTTGTCAGTATATGAGGCTGCTTAATGTGATAGCAGATATGGTAAAGCATCCTGATAAGAATTTATCTTCTCTGATTGAAAATATTGGATATTCTGATCAGTCACACTTCCAACGGGAATTTAAAATGTTTACCGGTATGACACCGAGACAGTTCGCTGTACAGTATTTAAAGAATGGATAATATTATGAAATTTAAGTGAATTATCAGCATTACCTAAATTATACAATGGTATTTTGAAAGAAGATTTGGTATACTTGTACAATGAATAGTAAGTTGCTGATAGTTAGTGATGATAAAATTGTCGCAGATAGCGGAGGATAAAAAATGGGAGACGATAAAGATTTAAAGAATGGACATAAAGAGGATGATTATGAAAAATACTGTTATCTTTGCAGAAGACCGGAATCAAAGGCAGGCAAACTGATTTATATGCCGAATAGTATTAATATATGTCAGGAGTGTATGCAAAAAACGTTTGACAGTTTTTCCGGAAGCAATATGCAGTTTATGGATTTATCCAATATGCCTAATATGAACATGAATCAGTTTACACCAGTAGATGATATTCCAAAGAAACAAAAAGTAAAGAAAAAAAAGGAAAAAGAAAAAAAGCAGGAAGAACCAGAGCTTACCTTGAGTACAATACCGGCACCTCATGAAATGAAAGCACAATTAGATGAGTATGTGATTGGTCAGGATTATGCTAAGAAGGTAATTTCGGTTGCCGTGTACAATCATTACAAAAGAGTTTTAACAGACAGCATGGATGATATCGAGATTGAAAAATCCAATATGCTGATGGTGGGACCGACAGGTTCAGGTAAAACCTATCTGGTAAAGACGATTGCCCGTATTTTAAATGTACCGTTAGCGATTACGGATGCGACAACGCTTACAGAAGCCGGTTATATTGGTGATGATGTGGAAAGCGTATTATCCAAGCTGTTAACGGCAGCGGACAATGATGTGGAAAAAGCAGAGAGGGGAATTATTTTTATTGATGAGATTGATAAAATCGCAAAGAAAAGGAATACAAATTCAAGGGATGTCAGTGGAGAAGCTGTTCAGCAGGGGCTGTTAAAAATATTAGAGGGAGCAGAGGTAGAGGTACCTGTGGGAGCCGGAAGTAAAAACGCCATGGTTCCCCTGACTACAATTAATACAAGGAATATTCTGTTTATATGTGGAGGTGCATTTCCGGATATTGAGGATATCATAAAAGCTCGTTTGAACAAGCAGTCTTCCATAGGTTTTAGGGCTGATTTAAAAGATAAATACGATAAAGATGATAATCTTCTTTTGAAGGTAACGGTGGAGGATTTGAGGGAATTTGGTATGATTCCTGAATTTTTAGGGAGACTTCCGGTACTGTTTGCATTACAGAGCCTGGATGAGGAAATGATGGTTCAGATTTTAAAAGAACCAAAGAATGCAATTTTGAAGCAGTATCAAAAGCTTCTGAGTTTAGACGGAGTGGAGCTGCGTTTTAATGACACCGCATATCATGCAATTGCAAAGAGGGCATTGGAAAAAAAGACTGGAGCCAGGGGATTGCGTGCGATTATTGAAGAATTTATGCTGGATATCATGTATCAGATTCCGAGGGATGATAATATTGGGAGAGTGACTATTACCGGGGATTACATAGAAGGAACCGGTGGCCCCCTTTTGGAAATGAGGGGAGTTCTTGCATTGGAGCAGGAATAAGACTTTAAAAGATGCTTTGTGGCTGGTTGCCTGCTGCAGGATTGGTGAGTTAAATTGTTGATATCAGGAAGCTGCAATGTCAGGTTTTTTTGAATAATACTTGAAGTTTTTGTAAAAGATAATATAATAGAGTAAGAGATAAAGAGGGCTGTCGCACTAAAACATTTTGGATCATTTATACGTTTCATTTAGTGCAGCAGCTCCTTCTATATGTGTATGACAAGATTTGATTCCCGCGAGCAACGAGCCGAGCGTGCGTGTTTGCATGTACATTTGGTGACTGCCGCGAGGGTCACATGTCCCGTTGCTTGCAGCGGGGTTGTTGACTATCAATAGCAGGAGGTTGAATAATGGAACGGAGAAATGCATGGAAAGACTATGATAAAAAGGAATTAAAAGAGCTGGAGAATCTTTCTAAGGACTATCGTAAGTTTCTTGATAATGGCAAGACGGAAAGAGAATGTGTGAAATATATCATAAAAATGGCAAAAGAGGCAGGATATGAGGATTTTTGCGAGGTTAGAAAAGAAGGCCGGAAACTGAAAGCAGGAGATAAAGTATATGCGGTGAATATGAATAAAGCAGTCGCATTATTTCATATTGGCAAGACTCCATTTGAGGAGGGATTGAATATTTTAGGAGCACATATTGATTCTCCCCGTCTGGACATAAAGCAGAATCCGCTTTATGAGGATACGGAACTGGCTTATCTGGATACCCATTATTATGGAGGAATTAAAAAGTACCAGTGGGTAACTCTGCCACTTGCAATTCATGGCGTGGTGGCAAAGAAGAATGGAGAAATGGTTGAGATAGTAATTGGTGAAAATGACAAGGATCCTGTTTTTTGTGTGACGGATTTATTGATTCATCTTGCAGGAGAGCAGATGGAAAAAAAGGCAAACAAAGTAGTAGAGGGAGAGCAGCTTGACATTTTGATCGGCAGCCGTCCTCTGGCGAAGGAGGAAAAGGAACCGGTTAAGAAAATGATTCTTTCCCTTCTCAAGAAAAAATATGATATGGAAGAAGAAGATTTCCTTTCTGCTGAGCTGGAAATCGTTCCGGCCGGTAAGGCGAGGGATGCAGGATTGGATGAGTCCATGATCATGGCATATGGGCAGGATGACAGGGTATGTGCATATACATCTGCTGCGGCAATGTTTGAGATGAAGGAGGTTTTAAAAACAGCCTGCTGTCTGCTTGTGGATAAGGAAGAAATCGGTTCTGTCGGAGCTACGGGCATGCAGTCCAAATTTTTTGAAAATACTGTTGCTGAACTTATGGATGTAATGGACGAATATTCCGAGCTTAAGCTGAAAAGGTGTCTGGCATCATCTTATATGTTGTCCTCTGATGTATCTGCTGCATTTGATCCTAATTTTGCCAGTGCATTTGAGAAGAAAAATGCGGCCTATTTTGGCAGGGGTGTAGTCTTTAATAAATTTACCGGTGCCAGAGGAAAATCAGGTTCTAATGATGCAAATGCAGAGTATATTGCAAAACTCCGCAAGATTATGGATGACAATAAAGTGGCATTTCAGACAGCGGAACTTGGTAAAGTAGATATTGGCGGTGGAGGGACTATTGCCTATATTTTATCTTTATATGGTATGAATGTAATTGACAGTGGTGTGGCAGTCCTGAATATGCACGCACCTTGGGAAATCACCAGTAAGGCAGATGTATATGAGGCATGGAAGTCATATAAAGCATTTTTGAAAGATGCATAAGTGATAAGATTCACAATATATGGATTTTGCACATAGGATAATAGGGAGTCAGAGAAGCATCCGAACGGAGATTTACGTTAAAATACTTACCTTTTTATATGCGGAAGGTGGAAAATGTA
This sequence comes from uncultured Lachnospiraceae bacterium, assembly GCA_910585605.1. Lineage (GTDB taxonomy): Bacteria > Bacillota > Clostridia > Lachnospirales > Lachnospiraceae > CAG-590. The sequence goes on from CAJUFL010000031.1 coordinate 35,094, forward strand.
GTTTTGATGTGAAGACCTCGGTTCGGTAAAGGAGTTGTAAAAATGATAGGGAGCTTCATGAATCTCCATCCTGTTTATCAGGGTCTGCTGGCAACCTTATTTACCTATGGGATTACAATGCTGGGCGCATCGCTCGTATTCTTTTTTAAGACAGTCGATCAAAGGCTGATGGATGTTATGATGGGATTTGCAGCAGGCGTTATGATTGCAGCGTCGTATTGGTCTTTACTTGACCCGGCAATTGTGTTATCTGAACAGCTGGGGAAGAATGCTGCGGGAAATGCTGCTGTAGGGCTTTTGGCAGGTACGGCATTCATTATTATTTCGGATTTATGTATGTCAAAAAAGCAAGCCTGCAAAGAAAGAGGAGAAGGATGGATCCGTTGTGTATTACTGACTACGGCTGTGACTATGCATAACATACCAGAAGGTCTGGCTGTAGGGGTGGCATTTGGCTGTGCGGCTATAGAGGGCAGCGAGGCATCCATAATAGGGGCAGTCATGCTGGCTGTGGGCATTGGCATACAGAATTTTCCGGAAGGGACCTGCGTTGCAATGCCGCTGCGACGGGAGGGATTATCACGAGGGAAAAGTTTTTTAATAGGACAGTTTTCAGGTATGGTAGAGCCAGTGGCAGGGGTACTTGGAGCACTGTTTGCAATTAAGGTACAGTCAGCTCTTCCGTTTGTACTTTCATTTTCGGCGGGGGCTATGATATCTGTGGTATGTTCTGAACTAATACCGGAGTCTTTTAAGGACAATAAGCAGCTGGCGACTATCGGTGTGATGATTGGATTTGTTGCCATGATGGTATTAGATGTGGCACTGTCTTGTTGACGTTGATATTCTTATATGCTAGAATCGTTAGCATAATACATTATGATGAAGAAAAACAGTTTACTGATTTTGAATAGATATGCGGTTGGAAGAAGGAGGAACAATAGTGGAGAAAAAAACCAGTAGATTTTTAAGATGCAGTTTTTGCGGTATTGTGCTTATATGTTTAATTGTTTTTGTTTTATTGACAGTATTAATGTCTGATAAAACGGATGAATCTGTTGAAGAGATCAGTGAAATGTATATGTCCGAGATGAATGTACAGATACAGCAGAAGTTTACATCCATCACGAATCTGCGATTAGAACAGGTTAAAGGGATTGTAAAAGTAATTAAACCGGATACAGCTGTTTATGATGAGAAGCTGGAGGAGAAATTAAAAGAGAATGCGGAGATTAGGAATTTTACATATTTAGGCTTATATTCCCAAAGTGGTGAGGCAGAACGAATCTTAGGAGATGGTTTGGAGATTGTTGATTATGATAAACTCATCTCAAGCCTCAATGAACTTGGAAATGCAATTGCAATGGGAGTTGATAAAGAGGGTGAAAAGTACCTTATACTGGCAGTAAAAGCTGTATATCCCTTAAAGGATGGCAGCAAAAGTACAGCTTTGATTGCAGGTGTATCAATGAAGTATCTTGATGATGCACTGTATCTGGAAGAAAAGGATGCAATACTGTATTCTCATGTTATTGATGCAGATGGGACATTTGTTATTAGAAACAGTGATGCATATAGAGAGAATTATTTTGAACGTTTGGATGCATATGTTGAGGAATTTAATGGAAAGGATGCATCACAATATATTGAAGAATTAAAGGCTGCAATTCAGGCTGATGAAGATTATTATACATTGCTGGTTGCTGAAGGTGAGAAGAGATATCTGTATAGTTCTCCCATTTCTGAGGATACAGACTGGTATTTAATTGCCATTATGCCGAGCGGAACTTTAGATAGTACGCTTAAAAGACTGGATCGATTCAGATTAGGGATTATGCTGACATGTTTGCTCATTATAGTATTGTCTATGACTGTTGTTTTTGTTCTCTATTTCAGAATGTCAAGGCAGCAGATAAGTGAAGTGAATCAGGCAAGAAAAGAGGCTGTTCATGCTAATCAGGCGAAGAGTGATTTTCTTTCCAGCATGAGCCACGATATCCGTACTCCGATGAATGCAATTATAGGAATGACAGAAATTGCTTTGAAAAATACGAAAGATGAGATGCGGGTGGAGGACTGTCTGAATAAGGTCAGATTATCCAGTAAACATTTGTTAGGCTTGATTAACGATGTTTTGGATATGTCTAAGATAGAAAGCGGCAAGATGACGCTTAATATCAACCAGATGTCGTTGAAAGAGACGATGGATGATTTGGTAAATATTGTAAAACTGCAGGTGCAGGAGAAAAACCAGTATTTTGATATACTTATCCAAAAAATTGATGCAGAGGATGTGTATTGTGATAGTGTACGTTTGAATCAGGTGATGATGAATGTTTTATCAAATGCGGTTAAATATACACCGGAAGAGGGAAGAATAGATATCCATCTGTATCAGGAGCCATCACCAAAGGGAGAAAACTATGTGCAGACCCATTTTTTAGTAAAAGATAATGGAATCGGGATGTCAGAAGATTTTCAGAAAAAGATTTTCGAATCTTTTTCCAGAGAAGAATCAGAGCAGGTTCAGAATGTGGTTGGAACCGGTCTTGGCATGGCAATTACAAAGAGTATTGTAGATTTGATGGGTGGGAAGATTGAACTGAAGAGTAAGCTTGGAGAAGGCAGTGAGTTTCATATCATACTGGATTTGGAAAAAGCAGAGGGGAAAGAGGCGGAAATGATACTTCCTCCCTGGAATATCCTTGTAGTGGATGACAATGAACAGTTATGTGTGAGTGCAGTAACACATTTAGAAGAGCTTGGCATCCGGGCTGAATGGACAACGGATGGAAGAAAAGCTGTCAAAATGGTAGAGGAGCATCACAAGAAAGAAGATGATTATCACTTTGTACTGTTAGACTGGAAAATGCCGGGTATGGATGGCATACAGGTGCTTCATGAGATTAGAAAAAAGATAGAAAAAAAGATTCCTGTTTTTCTGATTTCTGCGTATGACTGGAGCGATATTGAGGAAGAAGCACTTGAGGCAGAAGTGGAAGGGTTTGTATCAAAGCCGTTGTTTAAATCTACATTATTTTTATGTTTAAGAAAATATGTAGAAGGCAATAAAGAAGAGATGGAAAAAAAGGATAATCAGGTTATGGACTTTACGGGGAAACGGGTTCTTGTATCAGAAGATGTTGACCTTAACTGGGAAATTGCGGAAGAGATTTTGGTATCCTTTGGATTGGAGGTAGAACGGGCTGTTAATGGGCAGATATGTTTTGAAAAATTTGAACAGTCGGAAATTGGTTTTTATGATGCGATTTTAATGGATATCCGCATGCCTGTGATGAACGGTTATGATTCTACAAGAGCTATACGGGCATTGGAACGAGAAGATCAGGATATTCCTATCATTGCCATGACTGCGGATGCTTTTTCTGGCGATGTCCAGTATTGTCTGGAGTGCGGCATGGATGCCCATATAGCAAAACCGATTGACATTAAAGAACTTATGCGTACTCTGCAAAAATATCTCTATAGGGAGTAAAGCTTTTGTATATATAATTAAAAAATGCTGACATCTGGGATTCCAGCTGTCAGCATTTTTTAGTTTCCTGCTTTGTTCATGCACCTATTCCTTTGTCATAAAAGATAAAATATCGTTGCTTCTGGCAATAAATTTTGTCATTGCCTGTGCATCTAATGGAGCATGTGCCAGGAGAGCAAGATCATATAGCTGTGCACATACTGTTTTTGTATTCTCACCGTCTGGATGTTCCAGAATATATTTCACAAGACTGTTGTTGGCGTTGAGGACTAAAGTCTGTCCATTGCCACCAAACATTGAAGGATCCATTGCACCGCCCATACTGTACATTTTCATCATATCCTGCATTCTTCTGGTTTCTTCTGGAAGAGTGATCATGGAAGAAATGGACGTATTCTTAAGCTTTTCTACTTTAACGGTCAAATTGTCGTTTTCCAGTGCTTTTTTGAAAGTTTCGGTCAATTGATCTGTGGTTTCTTTTAATTCTTCTTCAGAGACATCTTCTTTAAAAGTATTCGTGATATCTGAATCAATGCGGGTAAATTTAATCTTATCATCCTTTTGTTCCTGATGTGTGATAAACGGTGTATCAATGTTGTGGGTTAAAACAACTGCGTCTATGTCCTGTTCTTTAAACATATTAATGTACTGGGACTGCACCTTTTCGTCATCAGTATAGAAGACGGTGTTTTCATATTTTTCTTTTCCGGCTTCCAGATATTCCGATAATGTCAGGTATTTACCTTCCAAATTCTTATATAAAATATAATCTTTCATTTTTTCATCAAACTTATTATCTTTCAGACAGCCAAATTTGATAAATGGACTTAAATCATCCCAATATTTTTCATAACTTTCCCGTTCCGTTTTGAACATGCCAGAGAGCTTGTCAGCTACCTTTTTTGTAATATAGTCGGATATTTTTTTGACAAAACCGTCATTTTGTAATGCACTGCGGGATACGTTTAACGGGAGATCCGGACAGTCTATAACACCCTTTAGCAGCAACAGGAACTCAGGGATTACTTCCTTGATGTTGTCAGCAATAAAGACCTGGTTATTATATAATTTGATAGTTCCCTCTAAACTGTCATATTCTGAATTGAATTTTGGAAAATACAGGATACCTTTTAAATTGAAAGGATAATCCATATTTAAATGAATCCAGAATAAAGGTTCCTTGAAATCCAGAAATACTTTGCGGTAAAATTCCCTGTATTCGTCTTCGGTACAGTCATTAGGATGCTTATTCCAGAGAGGAGTGGTGTCATTAATGGGTTTTTCTTTTGGTTCTTCGTTCTTTTCCTCATCAGCATTGTCTGCTTCTTCATTTGCTGCATCATTTGTATCGGAATCTTTTACCGTGTCCGCATCTATGATTTCGTCATCCGTTTCCTTGGCAGCATCTGCATTTGTGAAATAAATTTCCTCAGGCATAAAAGAACAATATTTCTCTAAGACCTCTTTTACACGGTACTCATTGGCAAATTCATAACTGTCTTCGTTGAGATATAAGGTAATTTCCGTACCATGTACGTCACGGTCGCCCGTTGACATGGTATATTCGGTTCCGCCATCACATTCCCAGAATACCGGTTCGGCATCTTTCTGATAAGAAAGCGTATTGATCGTAACTTTATCTGCCACCATAAATGTGGAGTAAAAGCCCAAACCAAAGTGACCGATAATCTGGTCATCTGTGGCTTTGTCCTTATATTTCTCAAGGAAATCAGATGCACCGGAAAAAGCAATCTGGTTAATGTATTCATTGACTTCTCCAGCAGTCATTCCGATACCGTTGTCGATAAATGTAAGTGTCTTATCTGAGGGGCTGGCAATTACGTCAATTCGATATGCCACATCATCAGATTCTTCGTATTCACCTATCAGCGTCAGTTTACGGAGTTTGGTAACTGCATCACATGCATTGGATATAACCTCACGGATAAAAATGTCATGGTCAGAATATAACCACTTCTTGATAATAGGGAAGATATTATCACTGTTAATGGATAAGCTTCCTTTTTTCTTACTTGCCATAAAAACATCTCCTTAAATTAAATATATTTGCTGGTAATGGTAATAAGAAATGAAATTATACCATTACAAAATATTAATGATTATCAAGTATAACCATAATAATAGTGTATTGTTGGAAAAAAGTCAAGAGAAAATTAGCACTCATTTTGAATGAGTGCTAACAAAAATAAAAAAACACTTTATTGATAAAAGGAATACCACGTTTCTGGAAGTAATATATAAGGATTATTTGCATGTAATATCATTTGATTTGAATAATGTGGTGATGCTGTTGGAAAATTCAGATTCTAATTGCTTGTCCATTGTAAAAATTTTATAGGAAATTCCGCAAATCACATTTAATTTATTTTCCTGAAAAATAATATTTAGAAAAATACCATCAATATCATTGGAATTAAGTGACGAATCAGTTCTGGATAAAAAATCTTGTGTCTGGCTTTTGCAGGCTTTTAAAACTATTTTTAATTGTAAAGGAGTTTTTTTTCCTTTGATCAGCAAAAAAAGTTTTTCTTTAGCCAGATGCCATGGAAGATAATCATAATCTGTTAATCCTATGGAGTCGGTTTCTTCTTCGTTAAAAAATTCCTTATGGATATGACCGTTTAAGGAGTATGAGATGTCTGTAGAAAGCTCTGCGGACACGAATTCATAAGAATCTAATATATTTGTCTGGAATAAAAGCTGCATAAAATTTTTAATGTCTAAGATTTCGACTGCCTGCATAAAAATCTCCGTTTCGCTTAAATGTATGTGTTTAGTTTAGCATGATGCCGTAAGATTAGCAAGAGGATTTTATACTGCATTTTGATCTGGATTTGTAGTTGTAGTTTGCGTTCAACTTGAAGAGAGGCTGTAACTTCCTTGAGTTTCCGCAGTTTTATCCACACTCCCCTGATTTTACTAGTATCATTATT
>CAJUFL010000032.1 GCA_910585605.1 uncultured Lachnospiraceae bacterium
CCACCACCCCCTCATGTTGAAAGCGTCCCCCTTACTAAGATAAACAAGAATTTATACAAGAACTTCCTTATCCCAGAGGTATCCGATTCCCCGTACATTCCGGATGTATACCGGATGCGAGGGATCATTTTCTATCTTTTCCCGAAGCCTTCGTATATTGACTGCAACCGTATTTTCATCTACAAATTCCCCATTGATATCAAACACCTGCTCTAACAACTGGTTCTTTGATAAAATCTGCTTAGGATTCTCCATCAAAATAAGCAATAACCGTAATTCATTCTTTGTCAAAGAAGTCTCTTCTCCCTTTACCAGAACCTTCATCTCTTTCTTTAAAAATGTGACCTCCCCGGATATGATTTTATCATCACCATCGTTTGCCATTCTTTTAAAAATCGCATTTACTTTAGATATCAGTACGGAAAGACTAAACGGTTTCACCATATAGTCATCTGCTCCCGCCTCATAACCTAATACCACATCCATTTCCTGATCTAGAGCCGTCAGAAAAATAAAATGAACCTGACTGATTTTTCGGATTTCCCTGCAAAAATCCAGCCCATTACCATCCTCTAACGTAATATCACAGATAATTAAATCTATGGCATTCTCCTGAAATAATTTCATCCCCCAAGACACGCCATAAGCAGAAAATACCTGATATCCTTCCTTTTCCAGCTTCAGACTGATACCCCTGTTTAAATTTTCTTCATCTTCCAATAATAAAATAGAATTCATTTTTCACTAGTCCTTTTCCATAATCAGGAATCTTGACAAATACCGTTACATCATATAAGTCAACAGCCTCACTTGAAGAACATCTGTCTAGCTCGCTGCTTGCAAAATCAAAGGGTTCCCATGCGATAAACGTACTGCAATTTCTCTTTTATGTCAATAGTATATTAATATCATCTGCATGAAACAAAATGAAATACTGGTGGAAAGCACCAAAGAACTGTAGATAATCATGATTGTTCTATCACCGCTTATAGAAATCCTGAAAAGCAGCGTTCTGATATATGACAACAAGATTAGGTTGATAACGCAACTGCTTTGGGTTATAGTTGACATATCAATCTAAGAGGGACTGCATTGTGATTGTTACTGAAAAGCAAGAGAAATCAGATAAGATAACGGAGAATTTCCATGGAATACCAAATTATAAACAAAATTATTATAGCAGATAAAATAATGGACAAAGATAAATTTTTTTCCATTGGATATAATCATGAAATGAATATATATATTATGGCTGTAGAAGTCACCTGGATTGCATGGTATCAAAGGTACTATGCAATCACCCAAGAAGATTACATGCTTTATCAAACGGACAGAGAAAGGTACTATAGCAAATATTCCAAAGAAATAGAGCAGAAGCAGGCTTGCTTTACCGAAAGATTTATCGGTGCAGGGGCATTAAGAGATTATGACGGTGCAAAGGGATTCCAGAGGACATATGAATCCTCAGATATAAATCCATTTAGCGGTTACTTATATTATCATGGCATTTTATATGCGAGAATACTCTGGAAACTGAAAGAAATATACGTACCACCGGTGCAGGTAGTTAACGTGGACAAAGAAGAGCAATACTTCCCTTTAAGGAAATTTTGCAAGCTGGAAAAAGACGAAAACGGAATACCGATTTGCTACAGACTGGATATATAAACTAAGAGCAGGCATTCCGATAGATGCAGGAATTTAATGAATATATCCACCACCTCTGAAAGAAAAGGATGTTAGTCTAAAAACAAAAAACCCATTTCTCCCAGGGGCTCTCCATTACCAGCCATTCTACTGTCTCCGGAATCAGACCTACAGGGCTTTCCAGCGACCAGGGACATATCAGCCTGATAAAAGGAATCAGCCAGAGCAGATAAACAAAATGCTTTGGAATCTTCACCAGATTAAAAAATGCCCGTACCACAAGAATAATCCCTATCACCATCCCTGCCCGGATACTCATATCCAGTAATCGAAGAAAAAATTGCTCCATAACACCGCTCCTTTCTTGCACTTCTAAATTTGGCAATTGCGAAACTTCCTAAATGCTCTCACTCTCATCAATAATCCGCCGAAGTTCTGTAATCTCTTTCTCACTTAACTTCTTTCTTGACGTAAATGCCGCCAGGAATCCAGGCAGGGAACCACCGAAGGAATACTCCACATAGCACTCGCTTTGTCTGGCATAAAACTCCTCTTTGGACATCCTTACCTCTACTGTACCGGAAACATTTTCAAAAATACCACGTTCACTAAACTTTTTCAGCACTGTGTAGGTAGTCGTGCGCTTCCATCCCAGTTCCTTTCCACAAAGCTCAATTAATCTTGCTGTGGAAAGAGGGGCATTGTCCCAGATGATATCGGCAAACCTGCTCTCAATTTTACCCAGTGTATAATCTTCCATGATACTCCTCCGCTCTAATATAACAATTTGTAATAAATTCGGCTGTACCCTTGTATCACTCATGGTCTGCTGCGTTGTATTCCTAACCATCAATAAAACCAGCCCAAATCGTCTATAATCTGTAGACGCCTACAGTCTATCACAAATAGACAGATATGTCAATCTCTGACACCAGTAAATTTTCAATATAAATTGATCAATCCGTAACAGTCAGAATCGGAAACCGCTCTTTTTACAACATCGCCATTATATAGCATACGATTGGCAGGGTCACAATGGAACAGAGCGTAGTCACAAAAACACCTCCTGCACTGTACTCCCCTTCTGACTTCTGAGATTTTGCCAGCATTGCAATAGAGGTCATGGTAGGCAGGGCACTTAAAATAGTCATGGCAAGCCGGACATCCTGATTAATCCACGAAAACAGTCCCATCAACAAGTAAAATGCCGTCGGGTATAAAATCATTTTCACCAGCACAGTTCCATAAAACTCCTTCTGTTTCAGACTGCCCTTAATATCTGTATAACAAAACAGTGCACCAATATAAATCATCGCAAGGGGAGACGTAACGCTTCCCACTTTTCCTAAGGCTGTGTCTAATTCATACGGCAGCTTTACCCCCGCAAAAATACCAATAACTGCCAGTGTAATTGCTACCGTTGCAGGATTTACCAGTTTTTTAACCGTCTGCCTGCAAAATGACTGTTTTTCCTTAACAGGAATCTCTAAATTATCCTTTTCCCCTTTTTCTGGTAATGTAAGCTGCACTCCCACAGTCCACAATACAAGCTGGTCCACCACGGTAAACAGTGCAATATACAGCATTCCATTTTCCGGAAAAAATGCTGCCATAATCGGAATCCCCATAAACCCAATATTCCCAAACATTGTATTGGCATGAAACACCTTTCCCCGATTTCCTTTTAACCGAAAGAAATTTTTAAGTCCAAGGCTCACAAAATACATGGAAGCATACATAAATGCAGTTAAGATCATTACAGACAACGTATCCATAAACTGCTCCACATCTGCCCCGGTAATCGTATTATGAAAAATCATAATCGGCAGTGTAATCTTAATAACCAACCGGGAAATAACTTCTAAGCCTGTCTCATTTAATATGTTTGTCTTGACGGCTGTCACTCCAAGTAACGCATAAATCACAAATATTATAATCTGACTAATAACAATATGAAAATATTCCATCTAACTTTACCTCTGTCTATTCTGTGTGTATTTTAATATTTTTTCAACAACCGGTCTTCACCAGACACCCCTGCTACGAATAAATAGCATTATCTGCCTTCCGTTTCTCTTACCAGCCGGAATACCTGCTCGGCAGTATCCGCTATATTCTGTCTTGCCGTTTCCGGTTCCATTGCCTTTTCCCGGCTGACAATATCCCTGATAATCGAGAAGAATGCATCGATACCTGCATCATTGCATTTGACAGCGTCCCTGGTCACACTGCCAGCAAAAGCAAGCACCTTACATCCGTATTGCTTTGCCAGTTTTGCCACCTTGGTCGGTGCTTTTCCCATCATTGTCTGGTCATCCAGCCTGCCCTCACCCGTTACCACATATTGCGCTGTTTTCAATTCCTCTTCCAGACAGACAGTATTTAAAATCAATTCTGCTCCCGGCATTAACCGGGCATTTAAAAATGTGAGAAAAGCAAATCCAAGCCCTCCGGCAGCTCCTGCACCGGCAGTCTCCCGGCAGTTCTTTCCTGAAAATGCTTCCGCTATCTCAGCATAATGTCTCATATCTTCATCTACTTTACTGCATAATTCCAAAGGCAGTCCCTTTTGTGGACCATAGATAAAGGAGGCTCCGTTTTCTCCGCAAAGTGGATTATTCACATCACAGGCTATGCAGAATTCACACTCCTTTAATTCCGGTAAAACCCCGTTGGCATTGACCGCTGTTATCCGGGATAAGATATCTGCTCCTACTTTTACCGGCTGCCCTTTTTCATCCAGGAAACAAAAGCCAAGTGCCGTAAGCATTCCCACGCCTCCATCATTGGTGGCACTCCCGCCAATCCCCATGATAAAATGCCTGCATCCCTTATGCACTGCATCACGAATCATTTCCCCAACTCCATAGGTCGTGGCACATAACGGATTTCTCTCTGCTTCTGCCACAAGGGTAATTCCCGCTGCCTGTGCCATTTCCATCACTGCTGTTTTCCCATCTTCCAATATGCCATAACTGCACTCTGTCCGTTTCCCCATGGGACCGGTAACAGACAGAACAATCCTTTTCCCTCCCAGTCCTTCCATCAAAGCGTCTATCGTCCCCTCCCCGCCGTCTGCAAGGGGTTTTACCACAACCTCTGCCTGCGGGATTGCACGAAGAATCCCCTCTTTTACCGCATTTCCTGCCTCCATGGATGTCATGCTCCCCTTAAACGAATCCATTGCCACAACTACTTTCATCTGACCGCCTTTCCCTTTTCTGCCCTCAGTAACAAGTTTGCTCGTTCTGACCTAATATATTTCTTCACATCAGTTCTCCTTTAAATATTTACTGATTCCTGTCATCCATATTTCCATTCATAATTTGTTTCAAAAATTCTCTTCCAAGGCCGCCTGTCGCCCCAGTCAAAATTACTATCTTTTTCATAATCCCATTAACCTTTCAGAACCGTTCTTTCTAAATCGTCCACTGTAATCATTTCATATTCCGTTGTAAAAAGACGTTTCAATGAATACAAATAAACCACTCCCCAATAGTAATCCGCAAGCTTCATACTTGAACCGGCTGCCATGCTTTTCTCTTTTTGTCCCTGTTCAATAATCTTAGAAGTATAATTATAAAGTTCCGTCTGATAGGTCGTTTCTTCCGATGAATACTCATCATTTTTCTCCAATAACATTTGTGTATTTAATACTATCATAGCCGCAAAGGTTTCATCTTCAACAAGACGATTCAACACCGAATCTGACAGCATATGCAGCTTCTTCTTTGCCGATATTGGCATAGCCGCCAGCGTCTTCATCTTTTTTAACATTTCATTACTGTCTGCAAGCTTTAATATCTCCTGAAATAATTCCTCTTTTGATTCAAAGTACACATAAATGGTTCCTTGTCCAATTCCTATATGTTTAGACAAATCACTGATTTTCGTTCCGGCAAAACCATTTCTCGCAAAATACAATAATGACTTTTGCAAAATAGTCCTTCTCATCTCTTCCCGAATCTCCTGACAGCGTTCCTTTGACTTTGGCATAGTCCACCTCTTTTATGAATGAATTTTTATTCATTCATAAAATAACATAGATTTATATAGATGTAAAGCATTTAATTAGTTCACATAGTCCATTCATACTGTGTTATAATGTGTTATATGATTTTTTCCTTGTTTTTGCCCATACGAGGGTTCATGAAGCCTTGTGGTACGATATAATACAAGGGAAAACATCGGGAACATTTACTTACAAGACACTATATTACTGCCGGAGGTGATATACAGGTGAGAAGTGAAACGGAAGTAAACCATGCTATAGAAGAATATGCAGACATGGTACGGCGTATTTGCTTTTATTATCTAAAAAACCATACAGATACAGAGGATGTGTTCCAAAATGTTTTTTTAAAATACATGCTGCATGACAAACCATTTCACGACAAGGAACATGAAAAGGCATGGCTCATCCGTGTGGCCATTAATGCCTGTAAAGACCATCTGAAAAGTTTCTTCCGACGCAATACAGTTACATTGGAAGCAATAAATGAAATGACTGCTGAAATTCCAGAAGAACATCGGGAAGTCATGGAAGCCGTACTATCTCTACCGGATAAATATAAAGACCCCATATATCTGCACTATTATGAAGGATATTCAGCAGCCGAAATAGGAAAGATTCTTAGCAAAAAAGAAAATACCATTTATTCCCTGTTATCAAGAGGACGTAACATATTAAAAGGGAAGCTGGGAGGTGAAGGAATTGATGAATAAAATACAGGATGCATTTGACAGTGTTAAAGCTGATACCCGGTTAAAAGAATCCACGAAACAATTTCTCTTTGCAAACCGTACCCCTAAATCACATTCCGTCCACCAGAGAATACTTCCCAAAATAGCTGTCATTGCCTGCATGATTTTGATTTTTGCATCAGGAATAACCGGCTATCGGTGGATTCAGATACCTGTTTCCTATATAAGCATTGATGTGAATCCTTCTATTGAGCTTACGCTGAACCGATTTGACAGGGTATTGTCTGCAACAGCGTACAATGCAGAAGGACAAGAAATTCTGGAAAACCTTTCATTAAATTGGAAAAAATACGCAGATGCAGTAAATCTGATCGTAGAAAGCAAAAATATGGCGAACTATCTGACTGAAGAATCCGAACTCATTTTTACGATAGCCGCAGACCCTGACAGGAATGGCAGATTAACTAAAACAGTAAAAAGCATTTCCGGTCATGCTGGACACAGATGCCAAAGCTATCACACAGACACCGAAATTGTCCCAGAAGCCCACGACAACGGACTTTCCCTTGGAAAATATTATGCCTATCTACAGTTATACCAGTATGACGGCTCAATAACCGTTGATGACTGCAAAGATATGAGTACATCTGAGATACATTGTTTAACCAAAGAACATGAACAAAACGAAAAACACTGGAGAAACGGAAAACATTGGCAGAATGAAACAACCGAACAGGATGAAGAAGGTGCGAATCAGGATGGGATAAAGACGGAGGATGACAGCACCTCAACACATCATGGCAAATATCACCACCAAAAGGACGGACACGAATAATCAGTATATAAATATACCTGGAATGTATAAAGGGCAATTGCAGGGATAGCGTTCTATCCCATACATTGCCCTTTTACAAAAACGCCTTACACATTCTATTTGACAAACCCAAGTGCCTTATAAATTTTAAGCATTAACAGTGCTTCCCTGAATGATGCTGTTTCTTTAAATGGTGCTGTTTCCCATTTTTATGAACCGTTTTGTGCTTTTTGCAATATTTTTTACAACTGCTCTTTTTCTTATGAGTTTTGTTGTGATAAGGGCAGTCATACCCGCTATTGCATTGCTTCTGGCTGTATCCATAGCCGCATCCATGGCTGCTGCCATGTCCATTATGATGTGCCATAACAGGTACAGCGATACTGCCTGACAGTATAAGAACTGTCAGCATGACAATAACTGACTTTTTACATTTTTTTAAAATATTCATTTTCAACGCCTCCTCTAAAAATTTCTTTACTGCTAATGTCCCCACAGCCCTCTGTGAGAAATCAGCCTTCTGAAAGATGTTTTTATCTTCCTATATAAATAATACGATTCAGCATGAAAAATCCTTGCAGATAAAATAAAATTTTTATCTAATTTATTTTAATGCTCTGGTTGCATTGATAACGGCTATAATCATAACTCCCACATCTGCAAAAATAGCCCACCACATATTCACAAACCCAACAGCACTAAGCCCCAGACATCCGAATTTGATCACTAATGCCAGAACGATATTCTGGTGCACGATACGAATTGTCTTTTTTGAAATCTTCATTGCCGTTGCAATCTTAGCCGGATCATCATCCATCAAAACAATATCTGCCGCTTCAATGGCTGCATCAGAACCCAGCGCTCCCATTGCAATTCCTAAATCCGCTCTGGAAAGCACCGGTGCATCATTGATACCATCACCCACAAAAGCAAGTTTTTCTTTCGCTCCTTTTGTGTCAAGAAGTTTCTCAACCTCCGCCACTTTATCAGCAGGAAGAAGTTCACTCTTTACTACATCTACACCTATTTCTTTGGCTGCTGCATCCGCAACCCGCTTGGCATCACCCGTAAGCATCACTACCTGTCTGACACCTGCCTCCTTCAGTCCGTAAACAGCTTCCCTTGCATTTGGCTTGATTACATCCGATATTAAGATGAATCCTGCATACCTGCCATCTATTGTAACATGCACCTCTGTTCCAACATTTTGGGGAACGTCATAAGATACTCCCAGCTTCTTCATAAGCTTTACATTCCCTGCGGCTATTCTTCTTTCATCTACCAAAGCCTGCACACCATGACCGCTGATTTCTTCTACATTCTGTACTCTTGCAGTATCTATGTCCTTCCCATAAGCCTTTTTTAGGCTCTTGCTGATCGGATGATTGGAATAACTTTCCACATAAGCTGCCATTTCCAGAAGTTCTTCCTTTGAAATTCCGTCTGCCGGTTCAATATGGGTTACTTCAAAGACTCCTTTGGTAAGCGTTCCTGTCTTGTCACAGACAACATACTTTGTCTCTGATAACGCTTCCAGATAATTAGAGCCTTTAATCAGAATACCCTTTGCACTTGCACCTCCAATGCCACCAAAAAAACTAAGAGGAATGGAAATTACAAGTGCACACGGACAGCTGATTACAAGCGTTGTAAGTGCCCTGAATGCCCACTGCATCCAGTTCCCTGGATTTCCCATAATTATATTTATGATTGGCGGACAAAGTGCCAGTGCCAGTGCACCAAAACACACAATAGGCGTATAATATCTTGCAAATCTCGTTATGAAATTTTCAGACCTTGACTTTTTCATGCTGGAGTTTTCCACCAGATCAAGAATCTTAGATACCGTAGATTCTCCAAACTCCTTTGTAGTCCGGATGCGAAGTACTCCTGATATATTGACACATCCACTGATGACCTCGTCACCCTCTTTTGCTTCCCTCGGAAGACTCTCACCTGTAAGAGCACTGGTATTCAAAGAAGAACTGCCGCTGACGATCACGCCATCAATAGGAACCTTCTCTCCCGGCTGAACGGTGATAATTGTCCCGATTGCCACCTCATCCGGTTCTACCTGTACCAGCTGTCCATCTTTCTCCACATTCGCATAATCCGGTCGTATATCCATCAATTCCGTTATATTTTTACGGCTCTTCCCCACAGCATAGCTCTGAAACAATTCCCCAATCTGATAGAACAGCATAACTGCCGTGCCTTCCACATATTCTCCTATTACAATAGCACCAACCGTAGCTACTGCCATCAGAAAATTTTCATCAAATACTTCCCCATGGAAAATTCCAAGAATTGCCTTTCTTAAAATATCATATCCTATAATCAGGTACGGTATCAGGAAAAATGCCAGCCTGATATACGGATTCTCTATGGGAATGAAATAAAATGCTATTACCAGCACAGTAGACATCAATATCCGTATCAGTACTTTTTTTTGTTTCCTAGTCATCATATCCTCCCTTCCGACAATCTGTCTGGTCTCTTCTAAATCTTATAAAAATATCTCGCAGTCCGGCTCTACTTTTTTGCAGGCCTTTGTCACGTTTTTCATTACTGTCTTTACATCCGCACCATCTTCAAATTCAATGCTCATTTTCTGCGTCATAAAGGCTACTGCTGCATCTTTAACTCCTGTTGTCTTTTTTGCTGCTTCCTCCATCTTAAGTGCACATGCTGCACAGTCTACCTCAATTTTATAATTTTTATTCATAATACTTACTCCTTTCCAAAATATGGTTGATTCCCTTTTATGCTTTGAGAACAGTTTCCCTTTTTCATATGAACATTTAAACATGTATTCATTCTTTTGTCAAGAAATTTTTGCCTTCGATTTTGTTCTTCTTCCTAATTAATGGAATTAAATCTTTGCAATCGCTTTACAAGACATACCACGCTATGGTACACTCTATTCTTAAAAAAGGAAGGTTTCTCATGAGCACAAATAAGCATTCCGAACCAGACACAAAAGATTTGCTTGGAACAGAAATTGAATCGGGGATTCCCAGGAAAATTCCAGAATCCATGAAAAAGAAAAAAGCACTGGCATATAACCAGAACCAGCTTGCAGTGGAGCGGACAGAGTTTGCCAAAATACGGACAGAACTGGCATTTACCAACAGCCGGCTGGCAATGGACCGGACACACCTGGCATATCTTAGGACCATTGTATCTCTGGTGGGTAGCGGCGCCACTGTTTATAAGGCTCTTCCACTGCTTGGAATCTCTCAGGAATTCACCTCCCTGCTCACAGCATTTTTACTGGTTGCCGCAGTTTATTTTATTTATAAAGATATTACCACTTACCCGAAGATGCGCCGCCACCTTGAAAAGATGGAACAACAGGCAAGCAGGCTGGCAGAACAGGCAGAAAGCCACATTTACCGTGTGGATGATGATATCTGATTTTTCTTGCCAATCCTCTTTATTTGTTTTACAATAAAATTACATTTTTATGAAAGAGGAGGTATTGATCCATGGGATTTTTAACAGGAAAAACAGCCATCATCACAGGTGCGGGACGTGCTGTTTTAAGTGACGGAAGATGCGGCTCCATCGGTTACGGTATCGCAACCGCCTATGCTAAAGAAGGAGCAAACCTTGTCATTACCGGACGTAATGTCAAGAAACTGGAAGACGCCAAGGAAGAACTGGAACGCCTTTATGGCATCAAAGTATTAATTGTACAGGCAGATGTAAATGCAGGTGCGGATAATGAAGAAGTGGTTGCCAATGTAGTCAAACAGACAATGGATACTTTTGGAAGAATCGATGTGTTAATCAATAATGCACAGGCTTCTGCTTCCGGCGTACCGCTTGCCGAGCATACTACCGACCAGTTTAACCTGGCTCTCTATTCCGGTCTTTATGCCGCATTTTACTATATGAAAGCTTGTTATCCACATTTGAAGGAAGCAAAAGGCTCCGTAATCAATTTTGCATCCGGTGCCGGTCTGTTCGGTAATTTCGGACAATGTGCATATGCTGCTGCCAAAGAAGGAATCCGGGGACTGACCCGTGTAGCTGCAACGGAATGGGCAAAGGACGGAATTAATGTCAATATCGTCTGCCCGCTTGCATGGACAGCACAGTTGGAGCAGTTTCAGAATGCATATCCTGATGCCTTTGAAAAGAACGTGCATACGCCGCCTGCGGGACATTTCGGTGATGCAGAAAATGAAATCGGCAGAGTCTGCGTTCAGCTTGCTTCTCCTGATTTCAAATATATGACAGGGGAAACCCTTACTTTAGAAGGCGGTCTTGGACAGAGACCTTAATTCCGAAAGAACATTATCTCAATGCTATACAAAAAGAGATACGGCATTCAAAATATCCTGATGCCGCATCTCTTTTCTTTACACTTTTTATTAACCAATCTATAACTTTCATCTGCTTGCTCCTGTTTTAGGAATCCTATGCCAGGCTAACCCATCAGCCTTCTCATACAAATTTTCTGATCCTCAACAACTCTACCCTAAGTACTGCCATAATAACTCCATACCCCATTAATACACCAAATACAATCATGATTTTTCCCATATTAAAATACTCCTGATTAGAAAACCGGCTTACTACATCAGAAACAGGCGGCACCAGCCATAACACAAACTTGGAAACTGGAAATCTATGAATCACCGCAATTCTCACGATTACCAAAAGAGCCAGAAAAAAGGTAGCTCCCATTCCTATTTTTCTATCCCTAACTATCCGTGGATGAAAAATACCTCCTGCCATCGCTCCGTTGAAGCTACAGACACACATCAATAAAAAACCGCCTATAACATCGAACAAAAGAATCCCTCTTCCAAATACTCCGCCTCCATGAAGTATATGGTTTAACATCGGCACTCCTATCGATATACCTGTTGCAACAGCACTTACCATACCCATAAAAAGAATCTGGCTGATATAATATATCCTCTCACTTTGAAGCCGCAATATGATAATCTGCTCTGACACCTCCGGCTCTATCTCCTGACTGACCGCTCCAACCCACACCATAATCAAAAACAGAAACAGGCTCATCATGGAAAAGCTGCTTACAACTCCCACAGGCGTAACTGTATACATAACAGAAATCACTGCCAATAACGTAATCAACGGCAATATATACTTCCCCGATAACATATACTGCCTATATTGATACCGGAGCAATTCCTTCATTGTCTTCATTCCACATACCTCTCAAGTTCCATCCCGCTTCCAACATTTCCAGAACCACCTCATTACAATCCGATTCTGTTACCCGTAGATAACACCCCTTTTCATTAAACTGTAAATGCCCTTTTCTTTTATCCGGAATTCTGGTTCTTTGCTGTCCTTCAAAAAATAGAATATACTTTTTTTCTGCACAAGACATCCCATTATGAATCTCAGCCAATTTTCCATTTTCCAACCGGTAAACAACATCTGCAATAGCATCCACCAGATAAGGTTCATGGCAGGACATCAGAACCATAACTTTCTTCTTCCGCAATTCACCTATTTTCTGTATAAATACCTGCTGGGACATTACATCCTGTCCGGAAAGGGGTTCATCCAGCAGCAGTACATCCGGTTCCACCAACAATGACTGTACGACTCCAACCTTCTGCAAACTGCCCTTAGACAAATGTTTCATCGGAATCTCCAGCATTCCCACCAAAAAAAATTCCTCTGACAAATCATAAACTCTCTTTTTTGCTTCCTCTTTGCCCAGCCCAATCATTTTCCCCTGGCTGATCAAATACTCTCCTGCCGTCAGATTCATTTTAGGAAAATGCTCCGGTACATAATGAAACAGCAATGGATGTTCGCAGCTTACCTTTCCTGAAGTTGGTCTGACCAGCCCTGCAATCACCTTTAATAAAGTGGTTTTTCCACAACCGTTGTGTCCGGTAAATGCAACAGAGCAGCCATGTTCAATAGTCAGACTAATATCATTTAAGACCATATTTTGATTATATTGTTTGACGATGTTATGAAGTGTAATCATTTATTCCTCTATAAACTTTTTCTGTATTATTCCTTGTTAACAATAGGAAAAGCCGGCTGTTTTTTCAGCAGTTCTTCTGCTTCCTGGTACTTTCCCTGTGCTTCATACACGTTAACTAAATTATTGTAACTTACTGCTGTCTTGGGATGATTTTCCCCTAATATGCTTTCCAATATAACAATTGCTTTTTTATACAGTTCTTCTGCTTTCTGATATTTTTCCTGTTTAGCATACATATTGGCTAAATTATTGTAACTGCCTGCTGTATCAGGATGATTCTCGCCTAATGCTTTTTCACGAATAGCAATTGCTTTTTTATGCAGTTCTTCTGCTTCCTGATATTTTTCCTGTTCTGCATACACAGTAGCTAAATTATTATAACCAATTGCCAGATCGGGATGGGATTTGCCTAATACGTTTTCCCATACAGCAATTGCCTTTTTATACAGTTCTTCTGCTTCCTGATATTTCCCCTGCTCTTTGTATATGCTGGCTAAATTACTGTAACTGCTTACTGTATCAGGATGATTTTCTCCTAATATATTTTCCCATATAGCAATCGCCTTTTTACAAAATTCTTCTGCCTTTTGGTACTTCCCTTGTTCTGCATATACAATAGCTAAATTATGATAACTTTTTGCTGTTTCGGGATGGGATTTTCCCAAAATATTTTCCCGCATAACAATCGCTTTTCTGTGTAATTCCTCTGCCTCTTCATATTTTCCCTGTGCTTCATATACAATAGCCAAATTATGATAACTGCTTGCTGTCTTAAAGTGATTATCTCCTAATATATTTTCCCGTATAGCAATCACCTTTTTACAAAGTTCTTCTGCTTTCTTGTATCTTCCCTGTGCTTCATATACAATAGCCAAATTGTTATAGCTGACTGCTGTATCAGGATGGTTTTCTCCCAATATATCTTCCTGTATAGCAATTGCTTTTTCATACAGTTCTTCTGATTCCTGGTACTTCCCCTGTTTTAAATACACATTAGCCAAATCATTGTAACTGTATGCTGTATCGGGGTGAGATTCTCCTAATATACTATTCCGTATTTCCAATGTTTTCTTACATAGATGTTCGGCTTGTTCATATACCCCTTGTTGGTTATATACACGGCTTAGCATCTCATAAATAACAGCAGTTTCCAGATGATCTTTTCCAAATAATTCTTCACATATTTCCTTCGCCTGTAATAACAATGCCTTTCTTTCAGGATACTCCGCTTCCTTTGCTTTCTGTATCAAACGACGCATCTCATTATTTTTCTCTCTTTTTTCTTCTGCACTCCATTGGCTTTTATCCAGTACTTCCGGATTGGTTGATGGGAGAGTTCCTACTTCTTCATTTTTAGAAGGTAAATCCGGCTCTCCGGCTTTCCGTTTCCATACATTATCATCAAATAAAATTCTTAATTTAAAAAAAGAGTAAAGGTCATATGCACCACAGGAAAGCTGATGATCGCCATAGGGCGTGGTAAAAAAAATCAGATTTTTCTCAAGCCTTGCAAGCATATCCCGGCTGAAATTCAGCCGCTTTAAATCAGATTCGTCCTGAACAGCAAATTGAAAATTCATTATAAAAAAGGTCTGTGTTTCCGGCAAAGAAAGAACCATCTCTTCTAAATCACGAAAAACATATTTCCCAGGATTGCGTTTATAATCATAAATTTCCACCTGCCCACCCTGATAAACTGCGGCGATTTCCTCCTGTGTTTCTTCATCCGCTACCACTAAAAAAATACCATATTCCGATTTGTTGATAATCCATCCTAAGGTCTGATAGCTTTCCTGATTACGGTGTAACATCTTTTATCAACTCCTGATCTTTGAAAAACTGTACCACCAGAGGGTGAACGTTATGCCAGCGCTTTCCATTATATTCCAGTACTACGGAAGCCTCCAGCATGTTCAGCAGCATTTTTTTATCCTCAATAACTTCCCTATTTCCACCACAAATATTCAATAAAAACTCATAATCCTTTCTCTCAATCCGTCTGGTCAGGGATGTCTTTAGTTCCTCCAATGCCCGGTCGGCATCTTCCATAGAGATTGTGGGGCTCTTTCTTCGAACGGCTCTGCTCGCTGATGTATTGATTACATAAAATAAATCCCGCAAAGAACCTCCTGTATATTGAATCATTTTATCTAATACATCTGGCTCAAACAAATCTAAATCGGTCCGCTTTTCCACGATTTCCCGTATCACATCAATCCCTTCGGAAAATGGCTCCCCTTTGATCGTTTCAATTTTAATCATCGGCAGAGTTTTTGTTATAAAATAACTTTCCATTGCTGAAAATCTGGAATCATAAGAAAGCCCGATAGGAAAAGTATAAATAACCGGAAACTTCATACCAGACAGGCTTGCTGCATAATTATCAAATACCTTCCATGCATCCTCCGGATTCAATTTGTCCAAATCTTCAAAAATAATAATCGGAAGCTTCCCTCCTGTTTTTTTAGAAATCTCATCTGCCACATGATTCAACAGATCAATCCATTCACTGGAACGGTTGCTGATTCTTTTTCTGTATTCTCTTCTGGTTTCTTCATTATATTTCAAATCAGCTTTAATCTTGGTAAATACATCTAAAAGATGAAGCAATACTCCTGATGTTCCAGCCGATATCCCGCTTTCAATTGTAGCAGCCTCCATCTCTTGGGAAGCCGTAATTTCCATTCCTTCAGCCCAGAAATTCATGATACAGTCAAGCGTTTTTTCATCTATTTCACAGTTGGATTCTTCTGCAACTTTTAACAAAGATTCTCCCATCAAAATAAAAAGATCCGAATTGGAAATATTGAGCAAGTCTAAATCCAGGCTGCAAATAACTGTTTTGACCGGATAGCCATTCGATACAAACGCTTCCGACATCCGATTCAATTCCGTACTCTTACCGCATCCCTGATGTCCTAAAAGTAAAAATGCATTTTGGGTATTCTGTCTCGCCGGATTCTGACAAATTTCTAAAATATCCTCTATTGGTGAGCTATATTTATCGCCTGTACGGCATTCCATTGTATCACTGCAATAAAATCTGTCCATCTGTTCTGTTTTCAAGGCCTCTGGCATAAATGCATTTATCATTTCAGAAATTTGATTCGCATATTTCACTTGGTGAATCCTCCTGTTCTTATATTTTCATTAAATATCCAATGCTATTATAACGTATATTCTAAACTATAGCAAAATAATTCTCAGAAATATCAGCCTCTATGTGTGAAAAATTGTACCAATTAAAAAGAGATGGAAGAAAAGCAAACTATTCCTTCCCCTCTTTCATATTTTTCAGCAGTTCTTTACTGAAATCCTGTAAAACCTTTTTCGACTTACTGTCTAACTGCTGATAAGTTTTTGTGATTTCTAAAATAATATCATAAAATGGATTATCTTCTTTTAATAAATCCGAAACGATAAGAGCTGTTTGATCTTCAGCTATTTTGTACATTTCTCCGTTTCCTGTTCTCAGCCATTCTTCACTTATTCCAAATTCCCGGCATATAGAATTTATAACAATGTTAGAAGGTATTCTGTTTCCTGTCTCGTAATTTGCAATTGTATTTCTTGCTAAACCAATTTTCTTTCCAAATTCTACCTGTGTCAGACCGGCACTTTCCCTAATTTCTTTAATTCGTTTATCCAATTCTGTTACCTCCTTCAATGTATGCAATCATACCAAAGCAAAGTCACGTTGTCAACAAATCACGCTTGACTTCGTCCCTTTATAGACTTATAATATTCTCATAGTCAACAATTAAGGAGGTACTTACAATGACAGAGACCAATATAAAAGAAATTTCCGATATGCTTCAAATCTTGATACAGCTGGATAGAGAACGTCTGCTTCTTATTCACAGCAAGGCAGACCAATTAGTAGCAGGGCAGGAAGCGGAAAACCATATGAAACCTTCCTACGCGAAAAAATGCAGAAACAGTTATAGATTACTGACTATACGGAGGCTTTACTATGAGTATCTTAAGTAACTGGTATCATGGAAATATCGGTCTTGCTGAGAAAATCGGTCCACAGAATAAAAAATATTGGTCCCTTGCTGAAACAGTCAGCAAAGAGCGCCAATATTTTCTCACAAGACTGTCTGTGGAAGATAAAGAGCGCTTTGAAAAATGGAATGATTTACTGTGCGAAATGGAACACATGACAGAATACGAAAATTTTTCTTATGGCTTCCGACTCGGTGCCAGACTTACAGTTGAAATCTTTGAAACAGAGGATACAGATTTTTAGCAATACAGCAATCGGGTACTGACACAATCCACTCTGTGGTCAATACCCGTGCCGCTTCCCTTATCTATATGGCTCCGTATAGACATAGTCTATTTCATCCAGTTCGCTGATATTTAAAATCTCATCCTTTTGTGCAATCATCGTAAATCCATATAGATTCAGCCCATATTTTTCTATATTATCAGCAAATGCATTAAAATCCGAATCAGTGTATTCCATACCTGCCATTTTACAAAAATCTTCTTCATCCGCCATATATCTAAGCATACTGGTCATATGCTGTTTCATGTTATCCTCAGAAATCACCCAGTCTTCTTCCTCTCTGGTAGTTTCAATTACGCTAAACCAGGTAAGAAGCGGATACTTATCTGTATCATAACTCATGCTCCAGGCACTTGAGCTATAGAGAAAACCAATATGTTTATCCGAAAAGTATTCTGCCTGGTCAATTTCTTTATCATACCATGGATTTTTCTGGCAAAGGACGCACCACTCCGGATTCACCTCATTTTCCTGTATCCATTTTACAAAATCCTCATACCCCATAACCTGATTCAGGGTAAAATAAGCCTTGTAATAATCGCCGTCGTTCAATTCTCCAAGCCTCTCAAATGCTTCATTTTTATAACCGGCAGCACCCCTAGAGCCAGTATACCATGTATCTACAGCATCCTCTGCCGGGCAAAACACATTGTCAGACGGTTTCCCAAGTAAATCTGCATCATAAAGAATCATTTTTCCCTTATTAATCGTTCCGGCTACATTATGAAATACTCCTGTCATACTGCTGCTTTGTAGAATCGTAATATCATATTTCCCATTTCCGTTTCCGATTACATCCACTCTGTCCCTAAAAGTCCCTGGTAAAAACAACTCCGAATACACTGACAAATCTAATGAAATCCTGTTGGTTTCGCCATGTTCTGTAGTTCCCGCAATCTCTGACGGATCATAATAAAAGATATCTACAATTTGCGGCAGGGCAAAAATGATAAAACACACTATCAGCAAAACTACCGTTCCTACGATCACACCCGTTTTTATGAATGTTTTGCGTATAGCAGATTGAATCATTCTTGTAAATCTTTCAGATTCGCCATCTCTTTCCTCCAAAAACTCTTCCTCTTTCGTATCTTTTCTCAAATCTGAAAATGCAGATAATTCCTCCTGATCAAACAGATACTCACTGATCGCATCCTGTCGTTCAATATCTTCTTCTACCTTTCTTTTTTGTGTATCATCCAATTTTCCGGTTTTATATAATGCAATTAATTCATGATAAGTCATAACCCTTCGCCTCCATATATTTTTTTAACTCCCGTTTGCCGCGATATGCCAGCACCCGGACATTCTCGGGAGAAATTCTTAAAAGTACTGCAATCTCCTTTTGCGATAAACCGCCATAATACTGCAATGTAAGTATTTCTCTTTTTTGCTCTCCAATATGCTGCAATGCCCGATACAATAACCGCAGTTTTTCATCCGCAAGCAATTGATTTAATAAATTTGTGCCCTCTGCATCCCATAAAGTATCACCGATTTCTTCCAAGGGAACATTCCTCTGTTCTCTGCTTCGATAATTAAAATATAGGTTTCTGGCTACCGTATATAACCATGCCCGCATATTGGTATGTTCGTCTTTTAAAGAAAGCAATGCCTTTAAAAACGTTTCCTGCACCAAGTCCTCCGCAACCTCCCGGTTTCTGCAAAGGGAAAACAGATATAGATAGATTTCTTTCTGATATTTTATATAGAGCTGCCGCAATAAATGCTTTTGCATATCTGCCTCCTTTCCTCTTCTTGAAACGTTTCTATAAATAAAACAATGGTGATCATAAAATGTTACATATTTTTTCTCCACAAATTAAAAAGCTTGAAAAGAAGATTCCTCTCAAGCCATAAATGCTGTCTTTTTGTCTATGTATAAATGTTGGATTTTTAAGCCACAGCCACTGTTACGCCGTCAAAAATCCGCCTTGCAGATAAACATATATACTGCGTAGTTTTATCAAATATCAACAGGTCAGCACACTAGAATAATCCCAAAGCAGGAATTCATTTGCTGCTACTTAACGGCGGTCTGCCTGTTGTCCCGAATTCTGAAATAATAGACAACCCCTGCTACATCTGCCAAAAACCACCCGATGGGAATCGCCGCCCAGATTCCTGTCACTCCAATCCATGAAATTCCGGAAAGGATATATGCTAGTACCACTCTGGTGCCTAGAGAACATATGGTAAGGATTACAGACATTCCCGGCTTTTCAACCGCCCGGTAATACCCATAAAGCATAAACAAAAGCCCAATCCCAAAATAGAAAGCTGCCTCTATTCTCAGATACCCCACACCTGCCTCAATCACTTCCGTATTTGCTGATTCAATAAAAATACCCATCAACGGTTTTGCAAACAGACACACCAGCAGGCTGATCATGGCACAGAATACAAAAACGCTGATGACAGAGCTTTTGATTCCTGCCTGTATTCTTTCTTTTTTGCCAGCACCATAATTTTGTGCCACAAAAGTGGAAAATGCATTTCCAAAATCCTGTACCGGCATATAAGCCAGAGTATCTATTTTTACTGCCGCTGCAAAGGCTGCCATCACCACGGCTCCAAAACTGTTTACCAGTCCCTGTATCATCAGAATCCCAAAATTCATTACAGACTGCTGAATACAGGTCAGAAAAGAAAGGCTGAAAATATCTCTTAAAATGCCGCTGTTCCACCGCATATGCTCTCTCTTTACCCGAAGCATGGGGAAACAAAAGGCATAATATATCATAATCCCAATCCCCGATACAAACTGCGAAATCACTGTGGCTACCGCAGCTCCTTCCACGCCCCAGTGACATACCACTACAAAAAGAATATCAAGAAAAATATTGAAAACCACGGATATCCCAAGAAACACCAGCGGCACCAGGGAATTCCCCACTGCCCTTAATAAATTGGCAAAAAAATTATAGAGAAACGTGGCAGTCATCCCTGCAAATATACAGACCAGATACTCCTTCATCATTCCCTGTATCTCCACTGGCACCTGTAACACCTGTATAATCCAGTCCACACCGAGAAAAACACAGATATTTAACACCACGGTAAGGATTCCGATCAACAAAAAGGAAAGAAAAATACCCTGATTCAGATTATCATAATCCTTTCTGCCAAACTGTATAGCAAAATAGGCACTGCTGCCCATACAAAGCCCGATTAAAATAGAAGTCAAAAATGTCATTAATGTATAAGAAGAACCGACTGCCGCCAATGCATCTGGCCCAAGAAATCTTCCCACAATCAATGTATCCGCCACATTGTAAAACTGCTGAAGCACATTTCCAACCATAAGTGGAAATGCAAATTTTAATAATTTGGTTGTAATATTTCCTGTTGTTAAATCCCCATTCATCCTATCCCTCCAGCCATAATTTGAAATCTGATTTCAAACTATGACTGCATTTCATCTTAGTACTTACTTTTAACAACTGCTAAAAATTCCATAATCCATATAAAGGAATATTTAAAATCCCTTTCGAAAATCCCAGTTCATCCAACGAAATCCGAATCGCCATATGATTCCGGTATTTGCTGTTGAAGACTTTAATGCTCTGTGCCTTACGCCGGATTCTGGACTGCACATCTACCGGAACTACATCCCCGTCATCTTCAAAGACAAAGTCAATTCTGGCCGTCGCCCCCGAAATCCAGAAATAGAGTCTGTCCACCGTTTTATTCATCGTAAGCTCTGACAATACAAACTGTTCTAACAATGCACCATTGATATCCTCCATGGTTTCTTCACCGGTTTTAATCTGTGTATGGGAAATACCACACATAATCCGAAGCAAACCATGATCCAGGTGATACAGTTCAAATGACTTTTCATCTACCTGCAACGGCAGAGGTGCTACTCCGTCCCTAATACGGTTTACCTTTCTCACTAGCCCTGTATCAACCAGCCAGTTTACAGAGTTTTCATATTCTCTTGCCCTCGCCTTGGCATCTACATACTGATACATAAATTTGCGGTTATCCTTTTCCATCTGGGCAGGTATACTGTTCCAAATCCTATCTACTTTTACTGCATACGCCTTTGGGACATATTTATCAATATGTTCCTTACTTCTGACAAGCAGTGCCTGCAAAATAGAATCAACACGGTCTAAATCATGATTTTTGACATAATCAAGCACTACAATGGGCATCCCACCCACTATATAGAATTTTTTCAAATATTTTGTTATCTGCCTGATAATTTTGGGTTCAACAGGCTCCAGCTTCTGCTTTTCAATATGCTTGCACAAATCCTGTGCTTTATTCGCAGTCAAAAATTCTTCAAAAGTCATAGGATATAATGAAAGATTATAAAATTCTTCTACATACTCTGCCTCATGGGCAATCGTTCCCATTGTAGATGCAATCATACAGACAGGAAGATCCGGACGCTGTTTTTTCAAACTCATAATCGCTTCCACTGCCTTCGGATAAAGATGGGGTTCGTCAAACACAAACAAGGTCTCCCCCTCAGCAATCTGCTGGTCACAATAAATAGCAAGAGCTGCAATCAGCTTTTCAGCCCTCACC
Source organism: uncultured Lachnospiraceae bacterium (assembly GCA_910585605.1). GTDB lineage: Bacteria > Bacillota > Clostridia > Lachnospirales > Lachnospiraceae > CAG-590. The sequence goes on from CAJUFL010000032.1 coordinate 21,988, forward strand.
TTCGCTCCCTGCTTAAACAAGGTATATGCCTCTTCATCCTTTTCTAAATCTACATATATCAGCTTTTTATAAAACCCCTGTCCAAAATCAATGATAACCCAGGTCTTGCCGACTCCCTTTGCTCCCTTTAAAAAGAGTACCTTATCCTGTGCATTCTCATACCATTCCATTAGATCATTCATTATAATCCTATACATTTCGCCCTCCTATGCCTTTTGTTTATGTGCACTTTTGCTATCCGCCATCTGTCTTCCGAAACCCTTAATACTATTTTGAAACCTCTTTCGTGATTCCGCTTCTCCATCTTTTCACAAAATTCTAATCTAATAACACTATATCACTCCTGTTTTCAAAAGTAAATCACAATCTTTGGACTTCCATGCTTTTTTTAAACATTCAATCCCTTCCGTAATTTGTTCCTCCTTTAACCGTGCAAAACCAATTATGATAGTCGGCTTATGTGCTTCCTCTTTAATATAATAATCAGAAAGAGCATATACTCTGACACCTTCCGCTTCTGCCAGCTTCATCAATTCTTCTTCTATCCGGGAAGCCCGAGCAGTACTGTCTCCAAACTCCAGCAGAAGATGAAGCCCTGCGCTTTCTCCCATAATTCTTGCCGGCAGTCCCGCTCCCTTTAATCCCTGAAGCAGAAGATCATGCTTTCCTTTATATATTTTCCGCATCCGGTTTAAATGCCGTTCAAAATGCCCCTGTAAAAAGAATCCACCTATTACCTGCTGGTCAATTCTGGAAACAGTGGAAAAATAAAAACCTGCCTGTGACTGATACTGTTTTACTATTGTTTCCGGCAGCACCATATAACTCATCCTGATACCCGGTGCAATCACCTTAGAAAGAGTCCCCATATAAATCACTTTTCCAAAAGGATCCTGACTTTGCAGTGCAGGAATGGGTTTCCCAAAATACCGGAATTCACTATCGTAATCATCCTCAATAATATATCGTTCCGTCCCCTTTGCTGCCCACGCCAGCAGCTGCTGCCTTCTGTTCGCAGACATAACAATGCCAAGGGGAAAATGATGAGATGGGGTTACATATACAAGGTTTGCATCACTTTTTTCTAACAAATCCATCCGTATCCCCTGTTCATCCAGGGAAATCGGAGTAACAGAATAACCAACGCTTCCAAAAATGGTATATGCCTGCTTATAAGTTGGATTCTCCATTGCTACTGATTGTTGTCCTGCTAAAATCCGGCTTAACAGGAGCAGCATATAATCACTTCCGGCACCTATTACAATCTGGGAAACCTGACACTGTACCCCTCTTGACTGATGCAGATAAGTCTGTACAGCCTTACGCAGCTGTAAATCCCCCTGATGGCTTCCCGATAAAAATAACTCTTTATTATCATCAATCAGACATTCCCTCATTAGTTTTCTCCATTTGCTATACGGAAAATAATCCATATCTACACCGCTGGGAGAAAAATCCACCTGGTATTTTATTTTCTGTGGAGACATTGCATTCAATGTATCTTCACCGACTGTCTCTCTGGTGATTTCTTTTTCCTGCTCTTCGTAATTCCTAACATGAATCCCTTCCATATACAGCGTTTCCAATGCACAGACATAATATCCCTTCTTTGGAACAGATTCAATATATCCCTCTGACAACAGCTGCCCATATGCCATATCTACCGTATTGCGGCTTACTTCCAAATGCACTGCCAGACCTCTGCCGGAAGGAAGCTTTGTTCCGCAGGATAAGTTCCCGTTTTTTATCTCCTCCCGAATATATTTATAAATCTGTTCATATATTGGCTCACTGCTTTTGGTATCAATTAAAATAGTCAGCATCGTTTTCTCTCCATTTCTCCCATCATTTCTGTCCCTGCATGAAAATTCCTAAAAAAAGGGGCACCGTCCTCTGACGCCACCCCAATCGTTACATTAGTATAACAAATTATTAAATCACACAAATACCATTCCATCGTCATCTTCATCCTTGCTGATTGACAACATACTGTTATCATTCGTACCGGACATTAACAATGTCAGACCAATATGTTTGTTAGCTTTATCTCCACTCGCCACATAAATCTCACCGGATTCAACCAGAGTCAAGGCAATCTCCAACGCCTGTTCCTTAAATCTCATCAATTCCCTCCGGTCAATAGAGCTTAATTTAAATAAGTACTGGTTCTTTGAACTGATCAGGAGAATGCTGTATCTATTATTCCCTCCTTTGCGGGTCAGCATACCAGAACCAACCATCCGGGAATTGGCAACTAATATCTCGGAATTATCCTCTCCTGCATACTCCTTAAAAATAAGATTGAACACCTTATTATACTCTTCCTCCGTATCTACACGTACCGGCATCTCAGCAACGGCAAATTCAACTACAGAATCAGCAAAACGTATCGTACCACCCTCATCATTAATTACTGCTGTACAACTCTTGGGCACCTGTAAACGGAAAAACTTATTCTGAATCACTTTATTGGAATCACTCTCAACCGGATTCAAAAGCTCCTTAAACTGATTCTCAATTAAATACATACTGCTTAAAGCATCTACATCTCCAGCCCTTACAATATCCTTAAGTCCTTCATATAAATCCTTAACCTGCTGATTCAAGGTAGATATCATGGCAAGATACTGCTTCACTGCCGGAATAGAGCCTTTCTTTGCAACATCATAATACAGCTTTATCTTCTCACTATCAGTTACACCCTGGGAAATTTTGTGTTCTATTACCTGATACAGATATTCCTTACTAAAGTCCTCATAACCTGCCTCATATGCTTTGTAGAAATAGTCAAGGCTCTTAACAGGACCATTATAACCTTCTTCTTTTTCCTTTGCCCTGCAACAGGCTCCATATTCATATGCCGCCTGAACACTTCCCAATTCAATCGCTTTCATAAAGGCCTGTTCAATCTCATCATCACTGGCAAGATAAAATACCTGTTCCTTTTTATTCATTGCCACCTTAAATGCTGTATCCGCAATCCCTTCTGCTACCGCACGTTCCCACATATCAATCGTAGACTGTAACTGACTGGCATCTCCCAGACTCTCTATATCACGAATATATGGTTCTGCTTCAAAAATCCCATTTTCCAAAGCCTTTTTCAAATAGGAGAGTGCTTTTTCACCATCACGTTCTCCGTTTAACAAACCATAATAATAGAATCTTCCCAGATAAAATGGAACACGCTTATGATGCAGACGGTCAGCATTTTCATACCAATCCTTGGCCAGCATGTAATTCTTTAACTGCTGGTCATATATTGTACCAATCAAAAATGCCAAATCCGGATCTTTATTGGAATCAAACAGCTGCTGTGCATAACTAATAGTCTTCGAAATATCACGATACGGACTGTCCTCATCATAGTATAACTCAATCAACAGATAACTTGCCCTGGTACTTCCATGTTGAAGGGCAATCATTGCATTGTCCATTGCTTTATCATAATCTTCCATATTATAGTAATAAACCGCTTCATTATAATATTGAATCTCTGTACGATTCGCACTCTTATTACTTAGAAGAGTCGGAATAACAAAGGCAAAGGAATTTGCCACCTCGAAAATAATCTCATTGTATTGCTCCATAATATCCATATTAGAGCACACAAAACGAAGACATGCCCAGCGGTTCTTCTGCTTAAAAACAAAGGTAACGATTCCCTTATCCATCTCTTTGTGATAAAAACGGGCAGAAATACCATTCGCATACTCCGTAATATATGGAGTAATGTTCAAATCCATATCATATGCATCATTCTGATAATACAAATAATCATCAATCTTGCGTGCAGAATCCTTAGGAACCGTTGTATAAGTCACATATATCGCAAAATCCGTATAAGTATGGCTCGGTGCATAATATTCTTCATCCGTATCTGCATCTATACTCTTCACCCAGTCCTTCGGAAGTTTATGAATATACCCTTCTACCTGATCATGAATATAGGTATACTGATACTGCAATTTGGCTGCATCATTCGCCTTATATCGAAATTCAACTCCTTTTGCCTTACGTTTTTCTGAAATCTGGGAATAAATCTTATCCTTTTCCTCAAATTCAATGCTGTCAGCGTGTGTCGCGTTATATTCAATCCGCTCTACAGATGCTTTGGCCTTATCATCACCTTTATCTGCCAGCTTCTGATACCATGATTTGGCCTTATCAATATCAATGGGAACGATAAAATCACTCTTCTGACCATTGGCATCAATACGGTTAAGTCCCTTCTCATATATATCACCAAGCCGCATATATGCTAAACTCACATCGTAAGATGCTGCCTTTTCCAAATATGTAATCGCCTTAGAAAAATTCTGAATATCCAGCATCAGTAACCCCAGCTTATAAAACAGATTACCATCCTCCACCAGCTTAATATAACGCTCATAATATTTGGCTGCCAGTTCTCTGTCCACCTTCGCTTTAATATTCTGGTATTTACCGGTTTCATAAACTTCACCCAGAATCTTAAGTGCATCACAACCATATTGCTGATACTGCATCTCCATCATACCAATATCCGCAATCTGATTCAGTGCTTTGATCGCCTCCTCGGAAATCCCGTGTTCAATCAACTCCATTGCCTTATTGTACTGCTTCTCAACATTGTTTGTCTGCTCCACTTCCTGTTTTGCAGACTGTTTTACAAACGGAATCTTATTCAGAAAATTCGCAAAACGCCCCATTCCCATTCACCTACTTCTTCTATATTCTATAAAATGGCACCCCATCTAAAACGGTCTTCACGGCAAATGCAACCGCAGCCACCCCACTGGCTTCGACCAAGCTACAAGTACTATAATTCTATCATACTGTACGCTAAAGGGCAAGAAAAGAAACTACAAAAACTATACGAAAAAAAGAACGCCAAAGACCTTATTCTTTGACGTTCTTAACAAAATATCTCTTCACCTTATATAGTAAACCAGTATATATCAATAGCACTTACAATCTTACAAAAAGCTGTCTAAAATATTACCTGATGAATATTTACCCAATGTACCGGAAGATGTGTAAAAATTACTATCGCCCATAGAGTCATTCACCTTTGTATATACATTAGAAGCCGCTGACTGTATTCTGCCTGCCCAAGAATCTGAACCATTAAACAGAGACTGAACAGTTGCCATATCTGCTTTCTTAAATGCTTCCTCATCTAAAGACAGCGTATTATCTGCATTAATCTTAATACCAATATCAGCCAGTAAAGAACTGTTCTTAGCATTGGCATTCACCATACGCAATGTCTGTCTCAAAACAGCATTATCCTTGCTGTCAGCTGCTTTCTTAATATAATTATTATAAGAATCAACAAAACTATTGACTGCCTTATAAATCTTGTCTTTGTCATATTCCTTTGTAATTGCTCCAGTCTCTTCGTCCTTAACCTCTACCTTGTTAAATACAGATTTCCTTCCCGTTGCAGTCAAAACTTCTGCTGCCTTATACAATTCATTTGCATTGCTCTTTAACGTACTCTTCGTTGTTGTCGAATCTGTTTTCTTCTCAGACTGTTCAGTCTTCTTCTCTGTCCCATATTTTGCATAATACGCCTTAAGAAGTTTCTTATATGAGCCTTTGGTAATTGAGGAATATTCTGCCAGATCAATTCCTAAAAAATTACCTGATGCAGAACCGCTCGACGTAGTGCCAAAGAAAAAAGACGAATTATTCGAATAATTATTACCCCAGATACTGTTAATTGATGACATTTTTACCACTCCTTTGAATAATATTGAACCTCCATGTTCTTCTAAAATCCTACATAATAATACTAACATACTTTTTGTCTTTTGAAAACCACAAAAGCACAAAACGACTATTATTTTGCATTTTTCAGGTAATCTACAATATTAGCGACTGCTATGGACTCATCTTCACCTTCCGCAGAAATGATTACTTCTTCATCCTGAGTCAGTCCTAAACTCATCATCCCCATAATACTCTTTGCATTAATTTTCTTATCACCTGCCTGAATATAAACCCTGCTCTCATACTGGCTTGCTTTCTGGACTAATACAGCTACCGGTCGTGCCTCTGCATCTGCTGCCAGATTTACCTTTATTGTTTCACTTACCATTTCCTTTTTTCCTCCTTAAATCTGATTATTTTCTCTGAGTACTTTTGCAATATTACTTATCTTTCTTAATCTATGATTAACACCGGATTTTGATACCGGCGGATTTAACATTTCCCCAAGCTCAGATAAATTTGCGTCCGGTTCTTCCAGTCTTAGTTCTGCCAGCTGCCGCAGGGAATCATTTAAATATTTTAAGCCTTTTGTCTTTTCAATATATTCTATGTCTTCAATCTGCCTTCTGGCAGCATTTACAGTTTTTTTGATATTTGCCGTTTCACAATTTACACGGCGGTTTATATCATTACGCATATCTTTAAGAATCCTGATATTCTCCATATCCATCAGGCTGATATGTGCTTCCATTATATTCAATATGTCTACAATCATGGAACCTTCTTTTAAGTATACGATATAATATTTTTTGCGTTTTACCACTTTGGCATCCAGAGAAAAACTGTTAATTACCTCTTTGACTGTCTCTGCCATCTCCCTGTTATGCACCACGATTTCGAAATGATATGCTTTATTGGGATCATTTACCGAACCTGTTGCCAAAAACATCCCCCGGATAAATGCTTTCTTACAGCAGTCTTTTTGTATCACCTGTCTGGGAAAATGGCAATTCTGCAAAGACACACCCCTGGATGAAACATATGTAATATCATCCCTCTCTATCTCCGAAAGTTCATCTTCATCCAGCCAGTCTTCCTCCAAATAGTCCACATAATCCGAAAGCTTTACTGTCTGTAAAAGTCTGTCAGCCATATCCTGGTTTGCTATCTCAATATATTTTGAATGTCGCGTGGTTAAAACTTCTTTACCAAAAATCTTATCCATTAAATAACAAAGCTTATCTCCAATCAGTACATTTTCAGGACGCATAATCACTTTTACCTGTCCGTCTTTGAGCTCCACTTCTCCTGTTGCAAGTACCAGTGCCAATAACTCAGCTATCTGGCAATGTCTGCCGTGATTACCATGCTGCCCGATTTCTTTTTTTACCCTGGCTGAAAACGACATAACCACTAACCCTTTCTGACCGTGTCTTTTTCAATGTCCCTGTGAATAATTGTCTCACTATACGGCAATGCCTGAAGTTCTTTGTAAATCCCGTTCGCAAGTGTCACAGAACGGTGTTTTCCACCTGTACAGCCAATTCCTATTATTAATCCGTTCTTTCCCTCTTTGATATAATTCGGAATCAAAAACTCCAGCAAATCCACGATTTTATTCATAAATTCCTTTGCTTCATCAAACTGCATCACAAAATCCTGAACTGCTTCATCATTTCCAGTCAGGGGACGCAGCTCCAAATCATAATAAGGATTCGGTAAAAATCTGACATCAAAAACCAGATCAGCATCTCTTGGGATTCCATACTTAAACCCAAATGACACCACACTGACGATAAAATTATTAAATTCAAGATTTTCTATAAATATTTTATCTAATTCCGCCTTTAATTCCCTTGTCAAAAGGCTCGTAGTATCTATGATATAATCTGCCTCTTTTCTTAAAAAGGCAATCCTGTTCCGTTCTATCTTAATTCCGTCCTCCACACGCCCGTTTCTTGCCAGAGGATGGTTTCTTCTGGTTTCCTTATATCTTTTAATCAGTACATCATCATTAGAGTCCAAAAATAAAATTTCATAATGATACATAGACTCCTTCAATTCCGCAAGACACTCCGAAAGCTGTTCTAAATACACTCCACTCCGGATATCAACACCGATCGCTACATTATTAATATCATTATCATTTCCATAGGCAATCTGGGCAAACCGCATAATTAACTGAATCGGAAGATTATCCACACAAAAATACCCTATATCTTCTAACGTATTTAATGTTGTACTCTTACCCGCACCACTCATGCCGGTTACAATTACAAATCTCATATCCTCTTCTCCTGTTTATCTGTAGTCAATCCCCTGCGGGAATCAATCACAGAACATCCATTACCTGCTCACACGACACTATAAAGCGATTTTCATGTACATGAACACTTTAAATAAGTGGATTTCCGATTGCCAGAAACAAATATTACCGGAATTCTCCTACCATTTTTACCTCCGGTTCCAATTCCACCTGAAATCTATCATAAACCTTTTGCTTCACGTCCGTAATCAGCTGTATTACATCTGCGGCCGTTGCATTCCCTTTATTTACAACAAATCCACAATGTTTTTCGGATACCTGGGCACCTCCTACCTGATAGCCCTGAAGCCCTGCATCCATGATCAGCTTCCCTGCGAAATATCCTTCCGGACGTTTAAAAGTCGAACCTGCACTGGGAAATTCTAATGGCTGCTTTGTTTTTCTCGCCGTTGCAAGTTCTTCCATTCTATTCTCAATCGCCTTCTTATCTCCATGCTGAAGTTCCAAAACAGCACCTAATACAATATAATTTTTTTCTTCCACAATACTATGCCGATAAGCAAAATCCATTTCCTCACCTGTTTTTTCAAACAGATTGCCGTTTAAATCCATCAGCTGTACTGAAAGTACAATATCTTTCATTTCGCCACCATATGCTCCCGCATTCATCATAATGGCTCCACCAAGCGTGCCGGGTATCCCTGCCGCAAATTCAAACCCTGTCAGGCCAGCCTCCTTAATCTCCTGTCCAAGTTTACAGAGCATGATTCCTGCCTGTGCCTTTACAGTCGTTCCCTCTATCACAAAATCCGAATAATTATTATATAACTGAATTACAACACCTTCCATGCCTCCGTCACCCACCAGGAGATTGCTCCCATGTCCCAGCATAAAAAACGGCGTTTTTTCTGCATTACAGAGCAACACGATCTGACCAAGCTCTTCCGTAGTCTGGGGCGTTACAAATGCCTGTGCCGGTCCTCCAATCCGAAATGTCGTATGCTTACACATCGGTTCCGCCAGCTTTACGTTTTTTTCACCAACAATTCGATATAATTCATTTATTGTATTCTGATTCATTGTTTTGGACCACTCATTCTTATATTTGACCATTTATCATATCCTGCTTCACAAATCCGCTTACTTATTATATTCTATCCATCAACATAAAATCAATGTAAGAAGTAACGAAAAAAAGGGGGAGAACGCCCCCCCTTTCGGCTTTTTTACCAATCCGCTTCTTTTTATTTGGTTAAAACTGCCTCTGCGCAGCCATAGATACCGGCATCATTCCCCAATGTTGCAAGTACAAATTTGGTATTCTTGCATGCATGGAATACGTACTGCTGATAATATTTTGCAGTGGTCTCCAGTAAAATATCCCCGGCTCTGGACACTCCTCCACCGATTACAAACGCCTCCGGATCACATACACAGGCAACCGTTGCCAGTGCTTTTCCCAACGTCTTGCCATGGCTTTCAACCAGTTCAAGAGCCAGATCATCACCTTCCTTTGCCGCATCAAATATTTCTTTTGCGGATATATACTGTACACTCCTTAACTTGGATGGTCTGTCTGTATTATTCATAACTCTTTCTGCCATTCTTGTAATTCCGGTTGCAGACGTATACTGTTCCAGACAACCTTTCTTGCCGCAGCCACACACTTCGGTTTCGGAATCATCTACACAGATATGTCCGATTTCCCCGCCTGCGCCATTTGTTCCGTAAAGCATCTTTCCGTTAATAATGATTCCTCCGCCAACGCCTGTTCCCAAAGTAACCATGACAATAGAGGAATAGCCTTTTCCGCCTCCCTGCCACATCTCACCAAGAGATGCCATGTTGGCATCATTTCCGACCTTTGCCGGAAGCCCGAGAAGCTTTTCCACTTCCGTTTCTACATTAAATACACCCCACCCAAGGTTTACACAGCGAAGAACCGTTCCGTCATCCTTAACAGGACCGGGAACACCAATTCCGACTCCTACTACCTCTTCTTTATCAATCGACTTTTCTGCAAGTTTCGCTTCAATTGACTCCGCAACATCCGGCAGAATAAAACGTCCGCCCTCATCTTTACGGGTTGTAATCTCCCATTTATCCAACAGTTCACCCTGTGCAGTAAAAAAACCAAGCTTCACTGTAGTTCCTCCAATATCCACGCCAAATACATAATTCTTCATATTCTAATAGTCCTCCTGTAATTTATTTGTTTTTATTCATATTATTGGTTACGCGGTTATACAGCTCCTGAGCTGCATTATATCCCATCTCTTTCTGACGATGATTCACCGCAGCAGATTCCACAATAATTGCAAGATTCCGCCCCGGGCGAATCGGAATATTATGGGAAACCACTTTATTACCAAGAAACTCTGTATATTGATCCTCCAATCCAAGACGGTCATAATTATTTTCCTTGTCCCACTCTTCCAGATTGATGACCAGGTCAATGGATTGTGTCATCTTAACACACTCCGCACCAAACAATGCTTTCACGTCAATAATTCCGATTCCTCTAAGTTCAATGAAATGACGGGTAATATCCGGTGCAGTTCCAACCAGCGTATCATCCGATACCTTCTTAATCTCCACCACATCATCCGATACCAGACGATGTCCACGCTTGATCAGCTCTAATGCCGCTTCCGACTTACCGATTCCACTTTCACCCATAATCAGTACACCGACACCATATACATCCACTAAAACTGCATGAATCGAAATTCTCGGTGCAAGCTCTACATGCAGCCACCGCACAGTCTCATGTACAAAAGCCGATGTTGTCGCATCCGAAGTCAATACCGGAACTCCGTTTTTTCTTCCTGCTTCAATCACAAAATCCTGTGGCTGCAATCCCCGGCAGAATACCAGACACGGAATCTTATGCTGGAATAAATTATCAAAAATCTGGGCACTTTCATCTTTATCATGAATACTATTAATATATGCATGCTCCACATTCCCGCATATCTGAATCCTGTTTGCGTCAAAATGTTCAAAAAATCCAGAAAGCTGCACCGCCGGACGATTAATATCCGGATCCGTAATCATAATCTTGTCTGTATCAATCTCCGGAATATGATTGACCAGATTAAGCTTTTCAATCAACTGCGTCAACGTTATAGAATACATTACACTCCTCCTTGCTCCACTCCGTCATTCAGGCTGTACCGGCACCTTCACCAACGTACCAACCGGAATTTATGCTATGCCTATTGTAGCATAGAACAAAAAGAAACTCTAGGATATTTTACCGTAATCCCCGATATTATTACAGCCCAGCCATAAAAAGCGGCTGTCCACTCCGGATGACGGATAAGTTTATAATTATTTCAGTGTTTAATTCATTTACAGAATATAACAAGATTAATATATGCAAGATTCATTTCCACATAGTACTGTTCCAGTTCATATTGTGCTTTTGCCACAGCTGTCTCCTGCTGCTTAAACTCCATCTTCGAAATCTCCCCCGCATCATACAAAAGCTTTGCCGCCGCCTGCTGCATTTCCAATGCATCTATTTCCATCTCCTTTGCCCCTGCATATGCCAGTGCATTTTGATATCCTGTTACATATCCTGCCATCGTCATATGATTTTTAGCCGGATACTGATTTAAGTAATCATTAACACTTTGAACATCCTTCTTTTCCTTTATCACATAGGAACTGTAATCAAGATTGTTTTCTTTCAAAAAAAGAACATTATAATCCCTTTGGTTCTTCGCCACTGTTAACTGTGCCTCCACAGATGCCTGTTTTGCCTGATACGATTGCAAATCAGCTGCCGTAATTTCTCCCAGACTATACATTTTCTTACATGCATCCACTTCCAGATTAATATATTCAAGATATTTTTGCAGATAAGTAATCTCACAATCGTACTGATACCTGTTGCAATAAAATATAAGCCCCTGATAATACAAAGCATCTTCCTCTGACAGTCTTTCCATATCCTGTACCCGGATATCATCCTCTGCCTCTTCCCCACCATCATTGCCACCGGACATTTCATCTTTTAGGGAAGCCTCTTTCCCGTCATTCTCATCCTTTTCCCCTTCTATGTCATTTTCCTTCGGAGCTTCCACCTGCTCTTCCGTATCTAAATTTTTTTCCATTCCCTGTTCTTCAGAAGAGTCCTGCCCTACAGACGGCGTATTTTCCGTTTCGTAAATTTCACTGGCAACGGTCTGGAATTGTCCGATTATCATAAATCCTGCCACTATAGATAATAACAGCAATATATTCTTCTTTTTCATTTCACCACTCCTTTGATTGTAACCAATTTTGCTTTACAAAGTCTACTTTACACTATCCTCTTAACGTTCTTTCAATCCTCTGTCTAATGCATCGGTCAGCGGCTCTAGGAAGAATTCAATAATACGTCTCTTATCCGTCTTGATTTCCACCGTACATTCCATCCCCTGTGAAATCTCCATCCGGCTTACGTTATCACTGTCTAACAGTACATTCACCTTATATATCTTCTGCATCTGTTCATTTTCAATTGCATCCGGGCTGATATAAACAACCGTACCTCTCAGTTTTCCGTATTTCTGGTAATCATAAGTATCTACCTTGATATCCACATCCTGTCCGATCTCCACATATCCGATATCACTGTTATGAACCTCTGCTTCCACGACCATGGTATTCGAATCCGGAATGATCTGGGCAACCACTTGTGTCGGTGTCACAACCGCTCCCTCTTTATCTACTTCCAGAGACTTTACAACTCCGTCATAAAGGGCAATGATATCTTTATTCTCGTACTGGTTATATTGTTCTGCTATCCTGATATCATATTGTTTCAATTCATCCAGATACTGCTGTTTCATCTCATACAATTTCTCATTTCTCTGCTCTCTTGCCGTTTCCAAATTCGTCACGGCCGCCTCATAATTTTGTTTTCTCTCTTCTACAGCCCCCTGCTGATTCTGAAATTCATTTTTGCTCTCCTCAATCTGATAGGAGGCATTTGCACGATTCCCCTTTTGAGACAATGCTTCATTCTGGATATCTATTTTTTTAATGGCAATCTGTTTTTTCAGATTGTCTGCCTCATTTGTCTTCGTTTCCCACTCAGATTTTGACTTTGCACCGGCTTCATATAATTCTTTATATTTTTCTGCCTCAGCAGCTGCATACTTATAATTATCCTCCAGTATTTCTAATTCCATCTTTAACGTACTTCCAAGCTTAACTGACTCTTCCTGCAATTCTTTCTGTTTTTCCAGATAATCTGTTTTACCTTGTCCACTGCTAACGTTACTGTCGGCAAGATCATATTGATTCTTTGCTGCCTGTACTGCTATTTCATATTCCTCCAAAGATAACCGGTCTGCCTCATCCATAGAAATCATGGCTTCCAGTACTTCTCTTTGTTCCGCACTATAATTTCCATTCCGATATTCTGTAAGCCTTTTCCCTGCCAACATTCCATTAAGAAGTGTAATCCGCAGTTCCAGCAGGCCAATTTCTCCTTCGCTGTAATCAATATTTTTCTGCTCTATATTTTTATCCATACAATACAGGACATCTCCCCGGCGTACTTTTTCCCCCTCTTTTACCTTAATCTCCGTCACAATACCGGTTTCTGCCGCCTGCACTTCCTGAATTCCTTCATCTGCCATAATCTGGCCTCTTGCAGTCGCCACCTCATCCATCTTTCCGAAACAGGTCCATAAAATAAATGCAAAAAGCAGTAAAAACACAAGCCATATAATGATATTACCAAGCGGTGCGGTCGGACGCTCCACAATTTCCAAAGCCTCCGGCAGAAATTCAACACGCAGCTTATTAAATTGTTTCCGATTCTTTTTCTCCATATGTAATCTCCTACCTGTTCATCTGCTGCTGTAACAGTAAATGATAATATATCCCCTTTTTATCAATCAGATTCTCTATTGTTCCGTATTCCGCAATACTGCCCTTTTCCACTACCATAATCGCATCTGCATCCTTTAATGTTGACAGACTGTGGGCAATGATAATGACTGTACGATCCTTGCAAATCTGTTTCAGGTTATTTTGAATAATACTCTCCGATTCATAATCAAGGGCAGATGTTGCCTCATCAAAAATCAATATCTTCGGATTGGTAAGAAGTGCCCTTGCAATTGCAATCCGCTGTTTCTGCCCGCCGGAAAGGTCCGTTCCTCCATCAGTATCCCCTTTATGTGTACCGTCTGACGTCTGGTCCTGTGATTTGGTATTTGTTCCTGTATCCTGATGTCCGGAATCCGACCCTGTGTCTGTCGTATCCTTCTTTGTTCCGGTTTCTCCTGTTTCTGAATCTATTTCCTTATTTTTATGTATATCTTCCCCGTTTTGAGACCCAGTGGCAGTTCCCTCTGTATTCGAAGAGGCTTTTTGTTCATACTTATGTTTTATATAATCATTTGAATTCATTTCAGATACACGATTATCCGGTATAATGTCATCAACATATTTTTCTATAGATGAATTATCAAATGACTGCCCTACCTTGTTTCCTGCACTATCTAAATATGTTTGGGTATTTTTCATATCCTCTGTAATCCAATCTTTGACAGCAGCAAATCTATCTAATTCATCCATCGCCATAAGTTCTGCCTTTGTATATCCACCCATTTTGGCATCATCTGCTGCATTCTTAAGCCAGGCTGGCAGTTCTTCCATTTCGAAAATTCTCTGATTACCTGCTGTTGTACATAAAGAATAGGCATCCCCCTTTGTATCCGCAGCAAATTTACGGGATATTTCATTCCAAAAACCTGTTCCTGTTTTTCCCTCATATGTACTGGTATCGTAGAGCCACTTGTTCGTAATACTTTTAAATGCATCCTTATTCTCAATAGTTTCCGGATAATTATTGTTTATTACATTTTTAATATTTTTTCAAACCTCTTATCACTCAAAAATTTTGATGCTTCTGTCCGCCTAATTATTCGAATATTGGAGTTGTTACCTGATGACAAGTTTTTTATAAATGCATCATCTTCTCCACTGAAAAACACAGTAAGTGCATCATCCTTTGCAATAGGATCAACAATAGAACGGGTTGAAACACACTCCTTTAAATCCTCATATGTAACTGTTTCGCCATTCTCAATCATTTCCAATAATTTATCAAAAACTTCTTGATTACTTAGCCCTTTTGTATTCATTTATACTCTCCTAAAAATTTATTATTGTCTTTCCAGTCTTATTAAGCAATGATTCATCCATATTAAATAAATAAGTAGCATCTCCATCAAAACCATATACTTTCATTGCCTCTCTCAAATCTGCTATAATCTCATCTCTATAAACTTCTATATTTTTGGGAATATTTATTGCTAACAATTCCCAGATTGTTGTATTTTTGTTTACAACCTTTTGATGAAGTTTCGATTTAATAATCTTATTTTTCCATATCAATGCAAAGTATATTTCATCTGGCTCTTCATATACCGTTCCATAGTCAAACAATATAATATTCTTTTCTTCATCAATTGTGCAAAACCACAGTTCTATTATCTCCCCATCCACTTCATATTCCTTTATACTTTCTTTAGGTATCTTTATGTTTTTAAATGCCATTGTTCTTTTCTCCTTTTCATTTATTTTATACATTAATCTGACATTCCATTGCATCTTTATATAATTTAATCCATAATTTTAGTATTGTATGTCTATTCTCACTTGCCTTTTGTTAACTATCGTTTATTAAATTTATAATAAATATAAAGTTGTAGTAGCTTTTGTATATCCTCCCATTTTAGCACCATCGGGTGCATTCTTAAGCCATGATGGCAGTTCATCCATCGCAAATATTCTGTCCCCAGCCGCTGTCCCGCATAAGGAATAGGCATCCCCCGTTGTCTCTGCTGCAAAACGGCGGGAAATCCTCGCCCAGAAACCATCTGTCTTAATCCATTTGCCATTTTCATACCGGCTGGCATCGTATAAAATATCTTCAACCTGAGCTATCACTTCTGGTGTTGATATATTCGGATTGTCACATTTTATTGCATATTGTAAAATATTTTTAAATTTTTTATCATCCAGCAGTTTATATGCCTCTGTCCGGTTTATCATTCGAACAAAACTGCCTGAATCATTGGAGAAATTTTCTATAAATTTCTCCGTTTCGCCACTATAAAAAACCATAACTGCATTTTTTCCTGCCACGTAATCTTTTACTGAAATAGTATCCACAATTTTACCCAAATCTTCTACAGATATCTTTTCGCCATTAGTTTTCTTTTTCACCAGTGAATCTATTATTTCTTTTGCTGTCATTAATCCATCCTCCTAAAAATCTGTCACTGCTTTTTCTTCTTTATCGTCAGGGTCTCCAAAACAACCATATACCATTAGTGCTTTACGTAATTCAGAAAACACTTCTTCCTTGTTTAAATCCTCTGGTATGAAGATTCTTGTTATCTTCCATTTTCTTGTATCAGAGCCAACAAACTCACTCCCATCTAAAATCATATCAATCACCCTGCCTTTATATACAAAAGCAAAATACTCATCCATGGGATTATCCTTATCTGTATGATAATTAAACAATATATAATCCTTCTCCTTGTCGATTGTCCATATTCCCGGTGTATGTTCTTTTTTATACCCGGGTATCAAAAAACTTCTCTCCTCTCCTTCTGGTACAAATTCGTTAATATAAGCCATTGTCTTTTCTCCTTTGCATTTTTATTCTATACGTAAAACTCATATTCAACTGTATTATTTCTCTTTACCTTAAACATAAAGCTGTAGCAGTCTTTGTATATCCACCCATTTTGGCTTCATCTGCTGCATTCTTAGGGCAGTTCATCCATCGCAAATATTCTGCCCCCAGCCGCTGTCCCGCATAAGGAATAGGCATCCCTCTTTGTATCCGCAGCAAATTTACGGGATATTTCATTCCAAAAACCTGTCCCTGTTTTTCCATCATATGTACTTGTATCGTATAACCACCTGTTTTTGATACTTTTATATAAATCATCATTATGAATAGATTCTGGATAATTTTTATATATAATTGCATCTAATAACTCCTCAAACTCATCATCAGCTAAAAATTTTGATGCCTCCGTTCGACGAATGATTCGAATACTTGAATTATTACCTGAAGATAAATTTTTTATAAATGCATCATCTTCTCCACTGAAAAATACAGTAAGTGCACCATCCTTTGCTATAGGATCAACAACGGAACGAGTTGAAACACATTCTTTTAAGTCTTCATATGTAACCGCTTCATCACTTTCAATCATTTTGAATATTCCGTTTAAATAGTGCACTCTTTCCGAAAATTCAGAGCACCCTTTTCC
>CAJUFL010000033.1:0-31833 GCA_910585605.1 uncultured Lachnospiraceae bacterium
GCTTATTCAAGTGCGCCAATTTATGGTTTTCCTCTACTTTCTTTCACACTAATCCCTCCATTATTTGTAAGCAGCTTAATCCTAATATAATATTATTATTTGATAATGCTTATCATACCATTCCTATAAATCATACGCAAGTATAAATCAAAAAAAGAAACATTTTTTTAAATTAATACTTGCATTCTGTTGGCACTTCTGTTAGAATTGACGTGTTGTAAACCGATAGGTTAATATATTCAAGGAGGTGCAAGTCATGGCAAAGTGTTCAGTATGTGATAAAGCTGCTCATTTCGGAATCAAGGTGAGCCATTCTCATAGAAGATCTAACAAGATGTGGAAATCAAACATTAAGAAGGTTAAAGCAAATGTTAACGGTACACCTAAGAGAATTTATGTTTGTACTTCATGCTTAAGATCCGGAAAAGTAGAGAGAGCTTAGTATAAGAATGAAAAGAGGACCATCGGTTCTCTTTTTTTCATCCAAAATAAGCTGCCAGCTTCAGCATCTGCAAAACAAAATATATGCAACACACAAAGAAACCACTAATACAAAAAAATTCCAAAAACCTTCTAAGAGTAAGTCTACGATCATTCCAACACTGAACCAGAAAAAAGCAAAACCCCACACTCGTTTCATATATCCTCCATGCTATACATGTACCTGCTATAAAACAGTATATTCGGGTTCTGCTTCTTTCGTGACAACTTTTTATTCCTTATCCAAAATATCAGATACGGCAGTATCAACTTCCTCTGAACTCTCTTCTGTCTCCTCTTTTTTCTGGAAACGGTCAATCAAATCCGGAACCATATCCAGTACCTTAGTAATTGTATCCTGATTCTTAACATTTACAAGACGAATCTGATTGTCTTTAATAACTAAAACCGCACTCGCTGTCATTTTTCCACCAAGTCCGCCAGCACCATTGTTCTTCTGTCCGTCTGCAAACGCCCCTGCTGCCACGCCAAAACTTACATCCACCAGTGGTAGAATAATCGTATCACCGATCGTGGTGGGATCCCCCACTACTGTTTTTGTTGTGAGAAACTTATCCATTCCCTGAAATAAAGAACCTACTGTTGAATTAAAATCATTTGCCATTTTTTTGACCCTCCTATGCTTCTATTATAGTTTGCACTTTCTTTGTTACTTTTATAAGATTTTTATTTAATATAACCTTTAATGCCAGTTTTACAATAGAAAAAATATATATTTTTCCGTTTCCCTTCAGACTTCCGTCAAAACATTTTTTTTCAAAATCCGGCCGGATATCCAAAAATCCCTGATACAATGGCAGTAATACTGCCAATCCTCCAAGAATCTTTCCAGTCAAAGCAGGATCTTCCATACCAAAATGCACATATCCCTCTAACTGTCTGGGCTTCAAAATCCTAAAAATTTCCTTAATGTAAATTTTTAAATCCTGCCTGACAACTTCAAACCGTTTTGAATGATATACCCTTAGCAACGCATCCTTTTTATGGCTGATTTCTCTCAGTTTCATTTTCAGATGGTTCCATTTTCGTTTCCATTCTTCTATCCCTTTTTGTATTTTCTCAAAAATAGATTGTTTCTCCATTTTATTATCTGAATAAGCGCTTTGTTCTCCCTGCTCTTTTATATTTGTATTATAATTCGCATCTTTTATATTCCTATTTTCAAGCGGATTATCTCTATTTTCGGATTTCTGATGTAAAACATTTCTTTTCACATTTTCCTCTACTGTATCTGTTTCTTCTTCAAAAGAAAAAAATCTTCTCCCGATCCAGGAAAGTCTCACACCTGTATTCGTCATGACAACCCCGCCAAACAGTTTTATCGTATATCTAAGATGATTCTCTTTAAAAAATGCCTCTATTTTTAAGAAAATCGGCGTCCAGCGAACACAAACCGTACCTTCCCACATATCATAGCGGCTGCCTGAAAAACGGTAACGAATAGGAACAAACAGCACGAGGGTCAATATAAAAATAATAATCATCAAAATAACCAGAAGAACAATTCCAATTATCTTTAAAATAGGTACTATCATTTACACTCCTTAAAAAACTGTTTTACGGGAATTTGCCCATTATCATATCCTATATCTTTTATCACCGTTTTAAGCAATTCAAAAGCTGTTTCCCTACTGCGTGCGATTCCAACCACAGTCATCTCTAAATCCATATTCTGATAAAAGGATTGTAATAACTCCGGATACCAGTATATTTCTAATATCCCCTGCTTTCCAACCGGCAATGTAATCAAAAACAAATTTATTTTAGGTGATTTTCTTTTTATCTTTTTTTTAATGGAAGCAAGTTTCTTGTCGGACAGACCATCAGTATAAAATTTTTCATGAAATCTGATATCCATTTTTCCACCTGCCTCTGTATGCTATTCCTCTTCCATCATCTCTTCTAAAATTTTGGCACATGCCATTAATTCACTTGAATTACCACAATGATTCAGACTGTATTCAATATAATCCTTAATCTCCTGCTGGGAATTAAACAATACCGGCATATTGGAAAACAATGCCGCCATAACCGCACGGTTTACTTCCTTAGCATGTTTATCAAAAAAATCCGCCAGCATTCCAACCAGCTCATCTCTTTTGGCAGTTATGTAAGAAGAATCTGCTATCTCTTCCTCTGCTTTTTCCTCCGTCAGATCAATAAACAGACTGCCGGATAACAGCTTGGATATCAATAAGAGATTGGCAAATATTTTATCTGTCATCATCCATGAAATCGTATCGCTATGATCCATCATTACATCATTCAATATGCTCTCATACTGCAAAATATCCTCTCCAAGCGTCTCCTGTAAACCTTCAATTTTTATAAAACCTTCATCTACATTTTCGGGAATATCACTATCTGCCAAAAAAGCTTCGTGCAGTCCCCTCAGCATGGAAATGCATACTGTGACACCAGCCTCTTCATTTTTCTCAAAGGGTTTTGCCAGTAATGCCGCATAAAAATCATTCACAATCTCCATCATTAAAAGATAATCACTGACCAATTCCGTCAAATGTGCTGTCGTAACCGAAAATTGTTCTGACAATCCCTGATAGCTTTCTAATGACAGTGTCTTAAATTCTGTATGCTCTAATACATTGATCACTTTCCAGATTTCAGGATAAGCTTCCTCAAACCCTTGCGGAAGTTCTAATAACACTGTAGATTTCAGCATCTGCGTAAAATCATCAACTGAGGACTTTTCAGATCCGTTATATATATTAAGTGTATTGGTCAGATAATCAAAGAACCGGCTCTTTGTCATACGAATCGGCAGTTGACCTGTCACCATCTGAATCTTGCTGTTGATTACCATTGTATCATTATCATGAAACAGATACTGAAATACCTTTGCTGCCAGTTCACTCTCTTCTACTTCAAATACCTCTCCTGTAATACCATATTCTACACGGTTCAATACATATTCATAAATCTGCAAAGCATCCGTATATGCTGTAAGCACTGTCATTTTATCTGTTATCTTCCCACGGATAGCATCTATTTCTTCCATCACGGAAGTATCATTCTCTTTTATCTCATCTGTCAGCAGAGTCTTAAACAAAAGAGTATGTATCTGATCCAATGTTTCTGAAAGAAATGTATCATGTATCATGATTCCCGATTCATCCTGTACTTCCTTTATTGTATAATAATTGAGTACGAGATGAATCAGGCTGTACTCATATACCGCATTCATATATGCATTTGCATAAGCCGGCAGATTCCTCTCTAAATCAGTATGCTGCATGATTTCTTTCAGGCGTTTTCTCTCTTCTTTTTTCATTGATTCCATATCCTTTTCTATATATTATAACATTGTATAGTCAAAACTTTTTATGTGGATGGGTAAATAAATGATTCTGACAGTATTCATAATTTCCCTTACATCTTGAACAATACCGGAATTCCAGATCAGGATTGTCTTCTTCTGTCTGACCGCAAATCGCACATTTATGTCTGGTCAGAACCTGCGTCTGCCGCACCTGCTGGCGATAGCTCTTTTTTCTCTTCCGATGTGCAGGACTGATTCTTCCTCTTCCTTTCATTGCAAAATAGAATAAAATAAAATTAAATACTGACATGACTACCGTCACCATTCCCGTATAATATCCCATCAAGCCATATTGCAGGATTGTAAGAATCAGATAAGCAATATCAATATATCCTAACCATTTTACCCGAATCGGAATAATAAAATAGAGCAGCACCTGCATATCCGGAAACATAAAAGCATATGCCAAAAACATACTCATGCACAAATAATAAGTAGATGCACCATAAAATCCATATTCATAGTACAGATTCAATAATTCAGCCTGTCCCAAAATCTTCATCACAAAATATGTGATCATAATTCCGATATCCGTAAAAATAATACCAGAAAGAATATAAACCGTATATCGGAATTCTCCCCATGAATTTTCAAGGGTTCGTCCGATCGAAAAATAAAACATCAGCGTAATGATGATAAAAATACTAGGTGGTCCCGGTGGAATTACAACCCAGGTAATCAGCCTGTATATCTGTCCCTGCATAACTTTTGCAGGATCCAGCGTGATCAGCTCCAATGCCGCGGGACTGAATATCTCAATCATATATCCCAGAATAAAACCTACAATTAAAATCACAGTCAAATTGGGAATCGAAAACTTTCCAAATTTTCTTTCTAACTTTGTCATAAAATCCATAATGCATCATCCTTATATTTATATTTACAGGTGCGCCTAAACGCACCTGTATTATCCCATTTCATAATTTATTCATCGTCATCCATATCATCGTCCGGTAAATCCCTTGGCTGCCTTAATGGCAGTTTTAAAATCAATCCTTCCGGAAGTTCTACCTCTAACAAAGTC
This sequence comes from uncultured Lachnospiraceae bacterium, assembly GCA_910585605.1. Taxonomy (GTDB): domain Bacteria; phylum Bacillota; class Clostridia; order Lachnospirales; family Lachnospiraceae; genus CAG-590. The sequence goes on from CAJUFL010000033.1 coordinate 4,863, forward strand.
GGATTCCATCTCGCAAGAGTTTCAAAATCCACACCAAAAGCTTTTAAAACCTTTGCAATCGTATCACCCTCGTTGACAACATAAGTTTTCTCCGGTCTGGATGCCATAGTCGGAATACAGATTTCATCCCCTATCTGCAAATTATATACATTTACATAAGGGTTTAAACGCATAATATCAAATAACTTTACATCATATTTTCTGGCAAGCTTATATAATGTATCTCCCGCCTCAATTACATGCACATATCCTCTGCATCCGGATGGGCGTTTTCTTTCGTCACCATTGTAATCAAAGTCCTGCATATCCATAGGAATATCCTAAAACGCTTTTTATTATTATATTCACCTTACCCTCAAATGTTGCATCCTGCCGCTATTCAGCCGGTGTCTGCTCTCCGGCAGCTACCGGTTCCTCCGAAGCAGCAGGGGCTTCCGTCGCAGCTGTTGTAGACTCCGCAGTCGATGTTTCGGAAGAATCCGCAGGTAATTCCGTTGATGCTTCCGTATCTGAGGATGCTGGTACCTCAGTGTTCTCTGACTGTGTAGTAACTGCCTGCTGTTCTGGATTTATCTTGATTTCATAGGAATCCCCTTCAAATTTGTCTTCATAATATTCCAAATACTTTAATGTATACTCTGATTTATCTTCTATTGTAAACAATACCGATTTGGTAATACTTTCCCCTCTCTTCAGTGTAAAAATATTTTCCATAAAATCTTCCTGTTTCAAATCTGACTTGCCATATCCGGTAATAATGCTCTCCGCCTTATTCCCCTCATAATCCAAGGTAAAATCCGTAATGCTCATGGGCAGATCTTTTTCATAGGTATTCTGGATCGTAAACGTTACTACCAGATACGTATTACCTTCATCTGCCTGATAAAGTCCGTCTTCAAACTGGTAAGTATAATACTTAACAGCCTTATCCACCGTCACATCAAAAAAAGCTGTGCTTACCTTGTCACCTGCCACGGCTTTGATAATGCCTCCATAACTTCTGCCATCCTCTGACTTCATAGAACCGTTTTTGTTCTTTTTCCCACTACATCCAGTCACTAAAACACATATAAGAAGAAATACAAAGCTTACTGCTCCGACTTTCTTACAATAATTTTTTATCTTTTTCATAGTCAATCTCCACTTTCTATCTGTAATCAATCCGGATACACAAAATCAATTACCTGTTCACTTTAACACTCCAGATACTGTATCATTCCCGGCCCCAGATTACTGGTAGGTCTGGCAATAAATCCATGCTTTTCATAAAAAGATTCTCTCCCTTTTGCACACATCAGACACAGCATCATCTGACTTCCTGTTTCCTGAAGACTTTCCACATATTTTATCAAAGCTTTTATCACAAGTGAACCGACGCCTTTATGCTGGTATTCTGGAATCACTATCAAATCCTGAATATAGCAGATTACTGCTCCATCACCGACAATTCTTCCCATTCCTACAAGATGTTCTCCTTCATATGCCCCTACCACAAAGAGACTGTTAAGTAATGCCTGCTCAGCCTGTATCTCTAATAATTCTCTCCACTTTACCTCAGCACGGATCGTAAGATATTCCCGTACCGTAATATCATTTTCCTTAATCGTAATCATTCTATACTCTGACTGGTACATCTTTGTTTTTAAGATATTCTTTCAAATCCGCAATCTCTAATTCTTTATAATGAAATAGAGATGCTGCTAAAGCTGCATCAGCTTTCCCCTTCGTTAATGCATCATAAAAATGTTCTTTTGTACCGGCTCCTCCGGAAGCGATTACCGGAATTGAAACATTTTCACTAATTGTTCTGGTTAATTCAATATCATATCCTGCCTTGGTACCATCGCAATCCATACTTGTCAGCAGTATCTCGCCGGCACCCAGTTTTTCAGCCTTTATCGCCCATTCTACTGCATCATATCCGACATCTATCCTTCCACCGTTTTTAAACACATTCCAACCGGAACCATCAGACCGTCTCTTAGCATCAATGGCAACTACCACACACTGGCTGCCAAATTTATCAGCTGCTTCACTAATCAGATGCGGGTTATTGATCGCTGAAGAATTAACAGAAACCTTATCCGCCCCTTCCCTTAAGATTGCTTTAAAGTCTTCTACTGTCCTTATTCCACCACCCACTGTAAACGGAATAAATACTGTCTGGGCCACATGTCTCACCATATCAATCATGATATTCCTTGCATCCGAGGAAGCCGTAATATCTAAAAACACCAATTCATCGGCCCCTGCCTGGTCGTATGCTTTTGCCACAGCCACAGGATCACCTGCATCTCTCAAATTTACAAAATTAATGCCCTTTACAACCCTTCCACCGGTCACATCCAAACAGGGAATAATTCTTTTTGTATGCATATCAACATCCCTCCTTCAGCGGAGATTGTAAGGAAAGAAAATTCTCTAATATAGAAAGTCCTATCGCTCCACTCTTTTCCGGGTGAAACTGACAGGCGAAAATATTATCTTTTTCCACACTGGCATGAATAAGAGTTGAGTAATCAGTAGTTGCCGCCACTTCTTGCTCATTTTCTGCTTTTAAATAATAGGAATGCACGAAATATACATATGGATTTTCCCTGATACCTTTAAACAGAGTTGCTTCCGGTTTAATTTTAAGAGAATTCCATCCAATATGCGGTATCTTAAGCCCCGGAAAATCAGGAATCCGATGAATGCTCCCTTTTAACAATCCAAGCCCTGTTACTCCCGGTGCTTCTTCACTGCTCTCATATAAAAGTTGTAATCCAAGGCATATTCCCAAAAACGGAATCTTCTTATCCACCACATCATAAATCACCTGATCAAGCCCATACTCCTTCAGCTTCTCCATAGCATCTCCAAAGCTGCCTACGCCTGGTAATATCACGCTCTGGCTTGCTAAAACTTCATCTCTGTCCCTTGTTATTTTTGCCTCCTGACCGAGATAGGCCACCGCTTTTTCCACACTTTTAATATTACCTGCGTCATAATCTAGTATCGCTATCATTTACTCACTTCCATTCTTATGTCATTATTCCGAAGCGTCACTCTTAATATAATTATTTATCAATTCTACATACTTATCATTTTCCGCCTTATTGATCTCTAACGCCTGTTCTACAGTAATACCATAATTTTCCATCAAGGCAGTCTGTATCTGGGCAAAAGAATAGTCCAAATCGGCAGTAATCCCTAACTGTCCCGCCTCTTCATAATGCTCATAATACTTATCCACACCACGAAGCAAAGCGTCTAATGCCCTTTCCTGTTTTCCAAGTTCTATATTATTGTTATAAGATTCATATAGCCGCTCCACATACATAACAGTATAAATCCGGTCTTCTAAATCCTTATCATCTTCCTTTACCTCTATCCCTATAATTTCATTATAGGCACTACGGTATTTCTGACCTTCAAAATAAGTAGTCGCATTCTTAACAGCCTGTGTATAGCTAAAATTATTGGAGGCCATATAAAACAAAAAGGTTCCGCCTAAAAATACTGAAAATATAAAAATAACCACAGGTTTGTTCAATTTCTTTTCCGGCTCAGCATTTGCAAGTTCTTCTGCTCTCTGCTTTGCTTTCTTTTCTGCTTTCAGCCGCTTTTTCTCTGCATCTTCCTTTTTTTTCTGCCCATTCTTAATAGCTTTTTGCTCTTTGGCTGCCTCTGATTTTTCTTTTCTGGCTTCCTTCGCAGCATCCTTTTTTGCTTTCTTCGCTGCTTTTTTTGCCTCAATTCGTGCTAGTTCCTCTTCGGACAAAACATCATCCTCATCAGGATCTCCAAAAAGAATCTGTGCAAAAGTCTTTTTCTTGTTAACTGGCTCTGTGCTTAACTCCTCAATATCATCCAAATCCTCCAGCAATGAAATATCAGGCTCTGTACTATCTTCTTCGGCTTCCTGTACATTGGTTTCAGGTGCCTTTTCCTCTAAATCCAGCATAGATAATAAATCATCAAGATCCTCTGAATCCATGTCAGCAGACTTTTGGACCTCTCCACCTTGTTCTGGATTCTCAAAATTAATAGCAGCATCAAGATCCATTTCCGAAGAATCCATATCTGGCACATCAGCCATCGGCTGTCCCATAGAAGGATCCGTTTCCTCTAACAGGCTGTCTAAAAATGTATCTGTATCAAATGCATCTGCATTCAGATCCGCCTGTTCTTCGTATGTACCTTGTGCAGCCGGTATCTGCCCTTCATCCTGACTTCCAAAGTCATCACCCTGATAAAGGTCATTAATTTCAAGGTTCTCATTAAAATCATTTAAAATTCCATCCAAATTACTATCTCCGGCACCATCTAATTTGGTAACATCCAAATCATTAAAGTCAATATCCGAAAACTCTAAATCACCTATATCCAGATCTGCCAAATCATCCAAATGATCCAATTCATTTATCTGCGACTCAGAAAAATGCAGATCATTTTCCTCTGTTGTCTGATTGACGTCCTCTTCCAAACCAAGATTAAACGCTGCTTCTCTTGATAAGGCATTCTCCTCCATTCTTTGCAGTCTCTCTTCCTGCATCTGGCTATCTAATTCATCTTCAATGATGTTGTCAATTTCTTTATCTAATGAAATCTCATTCAAAAGATTGTCAAGATAATTTTCATCCATAAAGACACCCCTTCATTTAATTTATAAATACGAAATAAACATAGCTATTGTAACATACCTTTTGCAAATTAACAAGAAACATCAACAATTTTAGGGTATTGCTTTTTAGAAACATTTATTATATAGTATAAGTGTCTGAATTTTATTTAGAGGAGGAATTATTATGAAATCTACTTTGTATGTTGAATATCAGGAAAAGCAATTGGAAGAAAAGGATTTAGTAGCAAAAGCAAAGAAAATATGGACTAACGGTGGAAAAAAGGTATCTGAGCTCACTTCTCTTCAGTTATATGTTAAACCGGAAGAAAACATGGTATACTGCGTTTTTAATGAAGATACCAGAGGTGAATTTACTCTCGATTAATATTGTGCAAACGTACACAATATAAAAGGACTGCAAATGCAGTCCTTTTATATTACATAAATCTTATATCATCATCACATAAAAGCATTGAATCTTCAGTTTCCATCTACCCCATTCACAATCAAATTGTCAATGCAGGTAACCAATTGTCCAATCTCCGGCTTCGATATCTGGGCATCTGCTCCTAACTTCTCTCCCTTCCGCTTCATATCGTCATTGATTAAGGATGAAAATACAATAATGGGAATATGCTTTAATGCCTCATCATTACGAATCAAGCGAATCAGTCTATGACCATCCATCTGTGGCATTTCAATATCTGTAATAATACATCTGGCACCATAGTCAACTCCGTTATTCTTTTTAAGTTCCTGAAGTTTGTCCCATGCCTCCTGTCCATTGGCATACGTATGTAAATTAATATATCCTGATTGAGCCAGTGCATCCGACACCAATCTTTGCAGCATCGGCGAATCCTCTGCAAACAAAATAGGAATATTATTACGTTCTCTTTCCCCAAGTTCTGCTAATTCAGACATCTTAAGGCTGGTTTCCGGACAAATCTCTTCTACAATACGTTCAAAATCCAGTACGATAATCAAGGAATCTGTTTTTTTAATAATACCTGTCGCAATCCCCGCTCCTGGTGCATTCACCGTAGCATCAGGCTTCACAATATCAGTCCATGATACACGATGGATTCCTAATACCTGCTCCACATCAAAAGCGATATTCAGATTATTAAAATTAGTAATGATCAGCATATCACTTTTTTGATTGGAGTTTTCTGGAAAACCAAGTGCTCTTACCAGATTGATTGCGGTAATGATAACGTCCCTGGGCATAAAAATCCCTTCTATACATGGATGGGCATTCGGCACAGGCGTAATCTTAGCCATTGGCAGAATTTCTCTTACTTTTGCAACATTGATGCCATAATGGTTTCCCGCTATCGTAAATTCCAATACCTCTAATTCATTCGTTCCGCTTTCCAGCAAAATATTTGTATCCATAAATATGCAACCCCCTTATTTCAATATTGTTATCATATTATCTGTCCCGTTATAATGGATTTTGAGCTCTATTGTTTCTAATTTTTCTTTGACATCATCAGCTATCTGAAAAACTAAAACTGCCTTCTCTTCCTTATCCGGATGGACTGTCATATCGTATGTTCCAAGATCCTCTGTCAGAATCGTTAACATTGGCTGTGCTGCCAGATTCCCATTACAGATAACCTGATACTCTATTGCTTTATCCAATAATGAAATATCAACAGGAGATTCTGATGTACACATAACTTTAAATTGTAGCACAAGCAGCTGATGCCCCTCTTCCGTTTCTAACGCTACAGCCTCGCCGTTCTCCTCACCGGTAGGATATTCCTTTGTAATAAGATAATCTTTATAAGTTATAGACGCCCCGTTTATCCCGGCTATCTTCGCAATATCACTTTCTGTTCCCACGGAAGCTGTCAAATCTGTATCTTTTTCCTTTCCGGCATTCTCACTATCTGCCAAAGGTGCCCCCAACGTATCTTCCTGTGTTGTCACCTCTTCCTGTGTGCTTTGATTCTCTGACTCTTCACTTTTCTTATCCTCTAACGCTTTATCGCCCTCATCTATACGATCTGTATAGTTAATATCATATTTGAGAAGCACACTGGCTGCATATTCTGCTATCAATCTCGTTTCATCTTCGGATAAATCTCTCACCGTATTGCATCCAGTCAATAAAATACCACATAAAATTAATAAATTTAATGAAAAAAATCTTTTCAGCATAATTATCCCCTCTATTCTTAAACATTGGTATCGGTGTTATTTTATCACGAAATCAGTATTTCTTCAACATTTTTCACTATGGCAGTTCTGTTTTGCCACTTCCAGTTCAAAATAAAACACCACACCATTCTCTTCATTGTATGCCCCGTATTCCCTGCCATGCAGTTTCATGGTAGCCGCCACTATGGAAAGACCGATGCCGCTCCCTCCATATTCTCTCGTTCTGGCTTTATCCACTTTATAGAATTTAATCCAGATTTTCTCTAACTCTTCTTCCGGAATGGAATTCCCTTCATTAAAGACATTTACTCTTAGCAGATTGTCTTTTTCTATCAGGCTGATAGATACATTGCCGCCTTCCGGTGCATAATGTATCGCATTTGTCAGATAATTTGTATATACTTCCTCTATCATAAATTCATCCCCCCATACATATATAGGGGTTTCATATGAAAAATGAAGGGCAACCTGATTTTGCTGAAGCAGGATATCTGAAGATGTATTAATATTGCGCATTAATTCTACAATATCAAAACGCTCAAAATTAATCCTGTCTGTCCCAAATTCCAATTCATTCAAAGCGAGGAGTTTTTTTACCATGCTGTTCATGCGGTCAGCCTCGTCCATAATTACTTCACAATAAAATTCCCTGCTCTCCGCATCGTCTGAAATATTTTCTTTTAATCCTTCCGCATATCCCTGTATCAGAGCAATCGGTGTCTTTAATTCATGGGATACATGGGATAAAAATTCCTTGCGCATTTCATCAATCTGGGTTTTCTTTTCAATATCTTTAGTAAGTCTGGCATTTGCGGTTTTCAATTCTGAAATGGTGGCTTCCAGCTCCTCAGACATAGAATTGATACTGTTCCCCAGTTCTCCAATCTCATCCTTTGAATGACTGACCACTCTTGCATTAAAATCCAGCTGTGACATCCTCTTTGCAACAACCGCCATTTCATGGATAGGCCTTACAAAAAAACTGCTTACAAAAAACATGGCAAAACATCCGATTATAATTGCTAAAATTCCCACATAAGAATATAACTGCATAGTCGTAACAACATTTTCATTAAATCTTACGGCAGATGCCCTCAGGGTAATCAGGCTTCCATCATTCAGAACACCCACCAGATCATAGAAATTGGAATTCATATTTTTATCATAATTTTGATGGAATATATGATAGCCCACTTTGCCATTAACATATAAATCATTTAAGTTATCCTCATCCGACTCCCTCAAAAGATTCGCAATCGACTGCATGCTTTCTCTCATTTCGCTTTTCTCATTGGTATTCGTATATACCGTTTCACCATCGGAATAAAGCACAAAAAATGTGATGTCACCTTTTGCTGCAATCTTTGATAAATTATCTTTTAATTCCTGCTCCGTCAGGCTCTGTGTCGAAAATACCATATCAATCTCATTGTACATATTGATCATACGGTACTTTAACTCTCCAAGAAAATAAGTCTTTACACTAAGCCACGTCACACCAATGGAACTAAATATCGTAAGAGTCATCATAATCATTAAAAGCATTGTTAACTTAAATCTCAATGAATATTTAAATCGTCTAAGCATTTTATTCCTCTTCTATATTAAACTTATAACCCATACCCCAGATTGTTTTAATATAATCACCGCAGTCGCCCAGCTTGCTGCGAAGCTTTTTGACATGTGTATCGATCGTTCTCGCATCTCCAAAATAATCATAATTCCATACATTATTAAGAATTTTTTCCCTTGATAGTGCAACACCCTGGTTAACCACAAAATAATTCAAAAGCTCAAATTCCTTGAAGCTCAGCTCTATATTCTTTCCTTTTACCTTTACCGTATGGGCAGCAATATCCAGTTCAATATCTCCTGCAACCAAAAGCTCTTCCTGTGCCGCACCCGATGTCCGCCGTAAAATAGCTTCCACCCTTGCAACAAGAATTTTGGGACTAAAGGGTTTTGATATATACTCGTCCACACCAAGTTCAAACCCCAGCAGTTCGTCTCTTTCGTCACCCTTTGCCGTCAACATAATGATCGGAACCTCTGAAAATGCACGAATTTCCTTACATACCTGCCACCCGTCCATCTTAGGCATCATAACATCCAAAATAATAAGGGAAATATCTTTATTTTCCAAAAAAATATCAACTGCTTCCTCTCCATCAGCCGCCTCTAATACTGCGTAATCTTTTCGGATCAGAAAATCCTTTACCAGCTTTCTCATACGACTCTCATCATCTACCACCAATACCTTAATCTGACTCATATAAATTACGTCCTCCTTTATCATATACAATACAAGAAAAAGAGACAGAAATTAATGCTGTCTCTTAAATTATATCCTTAAAATATGTAGGAAATGTGATTATTTCTTTGATTTTGTATTGAATTGTTCCTCTTTCTCTTTTACAGCCTGTTCCCTTTGTTTCAAATCCTCTTCCCATGCGGAATATTTGTTCAGAATCTTTTTCTCCGTATTAAGGTATCCCACATTAGGATTAATGGCAGCAATAACAAACATAGATAATACCATAACAGCAAGTGCCACAATGACAATAGTCATCCGCTTCTTGATCAACAGTAATGCCTGTATCTGTGCCTCCATCTTCCCCTGATTAATCTCGCTGACCTTATCATATTCCATCCTTCCCGGAAGCTTAACTGTGGGAAGCTCTGTTTCATCATATCCAAACTCTGTAGTCAGCAGATGTCTTAACTCAAACAAAAAGCTGTATCCCACCATTGTCTTAAACATATTACGTTCAATCAGTTTAGTGTATAATTCAAAAACAGCATTGGAATCCGAAAAGGAAGTCCTTGTCCTAATAACTTCAATATTCTGTTTTTCCTTTACCGCAATCTGTGCTTCTTTGTAAGTGGAAAACACAAATCCATCTACAATAAGTGTTTCTTTTTCCATTCTACTGGGTAACTCCTCACGATAAATGTAGAGCAGACACATACCGGAAAAATTCCACTCACGAGTGTCTGCTGGGTGATAAGGCATCCTCCCACTTCGTGGATCCCTCCTTACCACAAACAGTGGAGCCGACGCATTACTATACGAACTCCGTTCGTGTGCGTCTGCTAGGTGATAAGGTATCCTCCCACTTCGTGGGTCCCTCCTTACCACAAATAATGGAGCTGAGGGGAATCGAACCCCTGTCCGAAGACTCTTCCATCATGGCATCTCCCATTACAGTCGCTTTTTTAACATTCCCTCAGCTTACCGCCAACCGACAGGCTGTAAGCCTTAGTAGCTTCATAAATCTTTTACTGTGTCAAAGCTTTCACAGCAAAGTGCCCCACTGTTTTGATGCCTTATCCTAAGCCATGGGTGAACTTAAGTAAGACAGCTGCCACTAGGCAGCGTACGCTAACTTATTGTCTGCGTTTATATTTAATTCCAGGTTTTTGGATGGTCCTGGACCATCAATGGCTTCCATGATTTCTAAATCCCCGTCGAAACCAGTACAACCCCTCATCATAAATATGATAAGACAGCAATGACAGACTGTTTCTTATCACAAAACTCGGATTGTTCCGATTATTACGGTGCCGTAAACGGCGTATAAATACAATAATATGTTTTCCATATTATATACTTATCATACTATAAAACAAACTAATTTGCTACTGTAAATTGTATGCATTACAAAAATTTTAGTCAAATATCCACATTATTGCAGCTGCTTGACCCATTGCCCGCAGAAATAAAATCTGTTCAGACTTCTATTCTTCCTTATCAGCCTCAGATGATTCCTTTTCTTCTTCGGAATCCGTTTCTAACATTTTATCTAAATCCTCTTCATCTACTTCCTCAAGCTTACTGCCTGATGCATCTTCTAAAGCATCTTTTATTTCATCTTCCGATGAACCCTCAGATGTATTATCTTCCGAAGTGTCTGCCTTACTGCCAAGACCGGAAATCTCTGTAGCATAATTTTCATCAATGTAATTGCCTATATATGCCTCCAAAACAGAATCCCCCACAAACTTAGGCTGCTCCTTATATATCTTGATGCCCAATGGCACTCCTATAATCATGCCTGCAATCAAAGCAGCTGTCACACATTTTACTATTACACGGATTTTCCGCTGCTTTTCCAGCTTTTTACGATTCTTTTTTTCATATTTTCTTTTGTCAACTTTTGCCTGGCTCATAACATCCTCCCAAAATACTCAAATAATCTTATAATAGAGTACCACATTTTATTAAAAAATAAAATCGAAAATTTAGTGAACATCTCTTTTATCTCATATTGCGAATCTTAAATTCTTTCTCTGCTTCACGTTTCATATCTTTTTTTGCTATATCATTACGCTTGTCATAGAGTTTTTTACCTCTGGCCAGACCAATCTCCACTTTTACCAGACTGTCCTTGAAATACACCTTTAAAGGCACAATGGTATATCCTTTCATCTTGGCCTGCCCCATAATCTTATTGATCTCATACTTATGAAGAAGAAGTTTTCTCGGACGAAGCGGGTCTTTATTAAATATATTTCCTTTTTCATAAGGAGAAATGTGCATCTGACGAATAACAACCTCTCCATCCTCTACTGCCACAAAAGCTTCTTTAATACTGCAATGTCCAAGACGCAGGGATTTCACTTCTGTTCCATGCAGTGCAATACCTGCTTCAAACTTCTCATCTATAAAATAATCAAAATATGCCTTTTTATTATTGGCAATTAATCGTTCTCCTTTTTGTTTGGGCATACTATCCCCTCTTTCCCTTATAAAAATTTGTAAATATCCTAGTCCATATTATTATATATCAGAATATCGGTCAATCAGTTCCTGTTCATTATATAAATCCGCAACAAAATCCTCTTCTCCAGCCAATTCAAAATCAATCACTCTTAACAGCTTATCCACATGAACTGCTTTCACCAAAACCTTCTGCCCCATTGTATAAGTTTTTCCATATTCTTTACCTACAAGCGACATAGATTCTTCCTGGTAAATGTAAAAATCATCTGGAATACTTGCAATGCGTACCATACCTTCTACAGTATTGGGCAATTCCACATAAAAACCATATGAGGTAACACCGGATATGATACCTTCATACTCTTTCCCGATCCTCTTTTCCATATACTGTACCTTTTTCAACTTCTCTACTTCCCTCTCTGCCTCCTGTGCCCTTCTTTCATTTTTGGAATTGGATTCCGCAATTCCGGGCAGAATACTATCATAATGCTCCAGCCTCTTTCCACTTAATTTCCCCCGCAGATTTTCCTTAATAATTCTATGAATCTGTAAATCCGGATATCTTCGGATAGGAGAGGTAAAATGACAGTAATATTTCGCAGCCAGACCAAAATGCCCGCTACATTGTGTAGAATATCTTGCCTGCTGCATGGAGCGTAAAGTCATCCTGCTGATAAACCCTTCCTCCGGGGTTCCTTCGATCTTCTTTAGAAGCTTTTGAAATTCCTTCGGATGTATATTTTCTCCCGATGCCTTAAAATAGTAACCAAACCCGGCTATCATAACACTTAATTTTTCTACTTTTTCCGGATCCGGATCACTATGGGTACGAAATTCAAACGGAATCTCCTGCCAGAAATAATCTTCTGCTACAGTTTCATTTGCTATGAGCATAAAATCTTCAATAATCTTATGGGCAGGATTTCTATCATAAGGACCAATCTCAATCGGTTCTCCTTCCTGTGTAAGCTTTATCTTTGCCTCAGGAAAATCAAAATCAATGGAACCTCTGCTTATTCGTTTTTTTCTCAGTATATTGGATAAGTCCTGCATATTGCAAAAGTATTCAATAAAATCTTTATATTCCTCTGTTATCTGGTCTCCCTTTATTTCGGTTCCGTCATTCAAACACAGTGCTATATCAGACACATCTGCATCCTGTACATTTCCATAATCCACCCCGTCATAAACAGAGCCATGTTTTATGGCATTTACCTTTAAAATTGAATCTACCTGATTGTAACTCATACGCCTGTCCACATGAATGACCGTTTCAGCTATCTTATGTCCTGTCACTTTTCCACTATTGTCAATATCCATGATACAGGAAAGTGCAAGGCGGTCTTCCCCTGCGTTCAAAGAACAGATACCGTTTGAAAGCTTGTGTGGCAGCATTGGTATGACCCTGTCCACTAAATATACACTGGTTCCCCTATTCAAAGCCTCTTTATCTAATGGGGAATGTTCCGTTACATAACTGCTCACATCTGCAATATGCACACCTAACCGATAACCATCCACATTTCTTTCAAGTGTAATGGCATCATCTAAATCTTTTGCGTCTTCTCCGTCAATGGTAACAGTTTTCCAATTCCTGATATCCATTCTGCCTGCAATATCCTCATCTGATACAAAGTCCGGAATTTTATCCAGGGACTGCATTACATTGTCCGGGAATTCCATCGGCAGATCATATGCCCTGACAATTGACAAAATGTCTGTCCCTGGATCATTTACATGCCCTAAAATCTCAATAATCTTTCCTTCCGGCTTCTTATCCCCGTTACCAAAATCAGTAAGCTTTACCACTACTTTGTGCCCCGTGACTGCTCCCATACTATGTTTTTTGGATATAAAAATATCGTCCGACAGTTTCTGGTTATCAGGAATTACAAATCCGAAGCTTTTATTCTTTTGAAAGTATCCCACTACTTTGTCATTACCATGCTCCATAATACGCACCACCTGCGCTTCTTTTCGCCTGCCCTGCGGTGCACTCGTAATTTTTATCATGACTTTATCATTATGCATGGCTCCCGACACTGCATGTTCCGGAATAAAATAGTCTTCTTCCTCACCTTCCACACAGACAAATCCAAATCCTCTCTGATTCCCGCAAAATGTACCGATCTTAGTAGTATCTGATAGAGACTGATACTTCCCCCTCTTTGTAAGAAGTACTTTTCCTTCCTGCACCAGTTCTCCCAATATTTCCCGAAACTCTTCCCTGTCCTCAGCAGAAACCCGAAGCAAAAATGCCAATTCCTTCTGCTTAAGAGGCTTATAATTTTTATCATTGATTACCTGTAATATTTTCTTTTTTCTACCCTTATAATCTGACATTTTACTCTCCCGGCCATCAGCCACATTCTTATATGCTAAAAAAGCTGCCACAAATTATGCAGCAGCTTCCGATACTAATTCAATACCTTGGAACTTATCAATAATGCCAATGCCAAAAATACAACGACCGCTATCGTAGTTGCTAATACCAGCACTCTTTCCTTATCCATTGAACGTCCCTTGTTCTTGCTCCAGTATGTCTCTCCCGCAGAACCACCTGCAAGACTCCCTAAACCATTGTCCTTTGCTTCCTGAAATAAAACCAATATTGTAATAATCACACAAACTAAAATAAATACAACTGTAAGTGCTGTCTTCATAAAAACGCCTCCTAATCAAAAAACTCACTAACCGATATTGTAACACAATGTTTTTATAAAGACAAGATAAAAATCCAGAAAGTTATAATAGATGACTTTCATCTTCCGTATACAAATCTGTATATTCTATACTTCTCATTTAAAGGTATACTCTGATACCTTACCGATTTCCTTTTCAATCTTCAACAGGCGGTTATACTTCGCTGTACGGTCACTTCTGCATGGTGCACCAGTCTTAATCTGTCCTGAACCGACAGCGACTGCCAGATCAGCTATAAAGGTATCCTCCGTTTCACCGGAACGATGGCTTACAATTGTTTTATATCCTGCATTTTTTGCCATCTCAATAGCATCTAAAGTTTCCGTCAATGTTCCAATCTGATTAAACTTAATTAAAATAGCATTTGCGATATTGTCCTGTATTCCGCTGGACAGTCGCTTTGTATTGGTAACAAACAAATCATCTCCTACCAGCTGTAATTTTTCTCCTAACCGGTATGTCAGAAGCTTCCATCCTTTCATATCATTTTCATTCAGACCATCCTCAATTGAAAAAATCGGATAACGCTCTACCAAGTCTTCATAATACTGTACCATTTCCTCTGCATTGCGGTATATATCCTTGCCTGCCATCTTGCTTTCACCAGGAAAATAGTATAACTCTGAATTTTCATCATATAATTCTGAAGCCGCAGCGTCCAAAGCAATTTTAATGTCATTGCCGGCACGATAACCAGCCTTTTCTATAGCTTCAACGATCAAATCTAGGACATCTGAAGTAGTAGCCAGATCCGGAGCAAAACCGCCTTCGTCCCCGACACCTGTTGCCAGACCTTTCCCCTTCAGCACCTGCTTTAAATGATGATATATTTCGCATGCCATTTCCATTGCCTTGGAAAATGTATCGGCACCCACCGGAGCAATCATAAATTCCTGTATATCCACCGTGTTATCAGCATGCTTCCCACCGTTTAAAATATTCATCATCGGTATGGGCAGCACCTTTGCATTGGAACCTCCGATATAACGATACAAGGGAAGTCCCAAAGCATTTGCTGCCGCCTTCGCACAAGCCAGTGATACTCCTAAAATCGCATTCGCACCATATTTACTCTTATTTTCCGTTCCGTCAGCCTGAACCAGTAAGCGGTCAATCTTTACCTGTTCTAAGACATTCATCCCGATAATTTTATCTGCAATCCGTGTATTCACATTGGTAACTGCCTGCTCCACACCGTTTCCCAAATGCCGCTTATCCCCATCCCGCAGCTCATGTGCTTCATACTGTCCTGTTGATGCACCACTGGGAACCGCAGCACTTCCCGTAATTCCATCTTTTAAAGTAATCGTAACCTCTAACGTCGGATTTGCCCTTGAGTCCAAAATCTCAATTGCATGTACATCTAAAATCTCATACTCTTTCATGAAATTATTCCTTCCTATTCAAATTACTTTAATAGCAAGTATTTCCATATTTATGATATTTATACATATGTTTTTTGCTTTACATACCAAAAATATCCCGTATGCAATTTCCTGCTACGGGATATTTCTCTCTTAAAAAATGATACTTATCTAATAGCCGGATTATCGTACAATCAGGCTTTCTCCAGTCATCTCAGAAGGCTTTGGAAGCTCCATAATCTCTAACAAAGTCGGTGCAATGTCTGCAAGGCATCCGTCTTCTCTTAACTTCACATCCCCATAGTTCACCAGAATAAATGGTACAGGATTGGTTGTATGTGCCGTATGCGGATTGCCGGTCTCATAATCGATCATTTTTTCCGCATTACCGTGGTCTGCACAGATGAATAATACACCATCTACCTTCTTAATTGCATTAACTGCGGAACCAACACAAGCGTCCACGCGTTCCACAGCCTTAACGGCTGCCGGAATCACACCAGTATGTCCCACCATATCCGGGTTTGCAAAATTAATGATGATCACATCATATTCACCACAGGTGATTGCAGCATCTAGCTTTTCTCCCACCTCTGGTGCACTCATTTCTGGTTGTAAATCATAGGTGGCTACAGATGGAGATTTCACCAATGTCCTCTGCTCATCCTTATTGGGTTCTTCCACACCACCGTTAAAGAAAAATGTAACATGTGCATATTTCTCTGTCTCTGCCAGTCTAAGCTGCTTTTTACCCATTTTTGCAAGATATTCACCAAAGGTATTCTTAATGGACTGTTTCTTAAATGCAACCAATTTATTTGGAATGGATTCATCATAATCCTTAAAGCATACATAGGTAAGGGGTATACGCCCATTCTTCCGCTCAAATCCGGTAAATTCATCATCACAAAATGCCCTTGTCAGTTCTCTTGCACGATCCGGACGGAAGTTATAAAAGATAACAGAATCATTCGGCTTAACAGTTGCCACCGGCTTATCGTTTTCCATAATAACAGTCGGAAGCACAAACTCATCCGTCACTTCCTTCTCATAGGAAGCCGCCATCGCCTCAACAGGATTGGCTGCCGTTTCCCCTTCACCATAAACCAAAGCGGCATATGCCTTTTCCACACGATCCCAGCGGTTATCCCTGTCCATTGCATAGTAACGTCCTGATAAAGATGCAATCCTGCCTACGCCGATTTCCTTCATTTTGTCAACCAGCTCCGCTACATAATCCTTACCGGAAGCTGGAGGAGTATCCCTACCGTCCAAAAACGGATGTACATATACATTATGGAAGCCTTCTTTCTTGCATAACTCTAAAATGCCATACACATGGGTATTGTGGCTGTGCACTCCGCCGTCTGACAAGAGTCCCCATAAATGCAGATCCGAATTATTTTTCTTACAGTTACGAATTGCCTCTAACATTGCCTCATTCTGGAAGAAATCTCCGTCCTCAATTGCCTTGGTAATGGAAGTCAGATCCTGATATATAATACGTCCAGCGCCGATATTCATATGCCCAACCTCAGAGTTTCCCATCTGTCCGTCCGGAAGACCAACAGCCAGTCCGGAAGCGTTTCCCGGAACAAACGGACATTCCTTCATCAACTTATCCATAACAGGGGTATTTGCAATAGCGATCGCATTCCCCTCTGTCTTATCATTTAAACCATAACCATCAAGTACCATTAAAACAACAGGTTTTTTACTCATAACTTGTCTCCTTTAATTATATTATTATCCGAAGCAGTCCTGCCATTATGCAGTAAGCTCCGCTTTCATTCTGCCATACAACAGCTTCCTTAAACAGTTTATCACAACAAAAAAAATTTGCAAGAATTGTGTACAAAATCCTCATCTTATATAGCTAACTCTTTTTTCAATAAATGAACAATTTCCCGAATGCTTAAATGACTTATATGAACTGTTATATCTGCGTATTTTTCATATAACGGTTTTCTCTCTTCATACAAGTCCCTGAATGTCTGCCCCACTTTAATGGAAACTCCGCGGGCAGTCAGGTCTCCAATCCTGTCACATAGTTCTTCATAAGAAAGCTCCAGATATATAACCCTTCCAATAGAGCGTAAATGCTCTATTGCATGTTCTCCGTAAACCACACTGCCTCCAGTAGCGATCACTGCTTTATGATAATCCAAAGAAGAATTAATCTCATCTTCAATTTTATTAAATCCTTCCAGTCCTCTGGAATCGATAATCTCACTTAGCAATAATCCGGTCTTCTCCTGAATCACCAGATCTGAATCCACAAACCGATACCCTAGTGCCTTGGCAAGCACCACGCCTATCGTACTCTTACCGCAGCTGGGCATCCCTATTAGTATAATATTATCCTTCATGTCATATTCCTGTCTGGTACAATGAATATTAATTATTGATAATTACTTATTATCCATTATACCAATATAATGATTTTTTAATAATACAGTCTGCCTTATTACGGATTGCTGCACTAAATATCATATATCTTATTTTTTGCAAATCCTTTTATATGTTCCAGACTTTTTGCACTTGGTTCCATCAAAACCAGCTCTTTCTTTCCGTTAATCTCCACAATTAGGGCAATTCCCCGCCTGTCCTTATTTCCAGAAGTAAAATTGTGCCGTTTTACAACCGGCTCATGTGATATCCGATCCGAATCCTCTGGTGTCACCATTGTCACCTGTTCCATATCAAAATGCATCAGTTCTTTCCGTTTGCTGGCATTATAAATGGCTGCTATTTCAATACTCCCATTTGTAAGAGTATACTCATATTCCATATTACGATACCCTAAAAAGTGTACAAAAAGGCAGATACCGATAATAGAAAGGATGATCCCTATGCCACCGATAAAAAATAAAACCGGAATCCCCATAAAAATAACCCAGATAGATATCGCAAGCTTTACGTAAAAATCATTGCCAGGCTTTGCTTTTAATGCCTGCTCCACATAGCTGTCGTTTAACATAATTGTTCCTCCATTTTGAAAGAGATAACCCGACAGCAGATGTCTCACCATCGGGTTATAATCACATTTTACTTATTCAGATACTCATCAATTGCTTTTGCTGCCTTCTTTCCCGCACCCATTGCAAGAATTACCGTAGCCGCACCCGTTACTGTATCTCCTCCGGCATAAACACCATCCTTGCTGGTCTTCATGGTATCCTCCTCCACAATGATGCCTCCCCACTTCTGGGTATCCAGACCCGGTGTCGTCTGACGGATCAACGGATTCGGACTCTGTCCGATGGCAATTACCACCGTATCCACATCAATCACATAATTAGACCCCTCTACCGGCTTCGGAGAACGTCTTCCTGACTCATCCGGTTCCCCTAATTCCTGTTTGATGACTTCAATCCCTGTTACCCATCCATCTTTACCGTGAATTTCACAAGGATTATTCAACAATTTAAATATAATTCCTTCTTCTTTTGCATGATGTACTTCCTCGGCTCTTGCAGGAAGCTCCTCTTCGGAACGTCTGTAAACAATATATACTTCCTCTGCACCAAGACGCTTTGCTGTTCTTGCAGCATCCATTGCAACATTTCCAGCACCTACAACAGCAACCTTTTTGCCAACCTTAACCGGTGTTGGAGCCTCTGGGAACTTATATGCCTTCATCAGATTCACACGGGTTAAAAATTCATTTGCAGAATATACACCAAGCAGATTCTCTCCCGGAATATTTAAAAATCTCGGAAGACCTGCACCAGAACCCACAAATACAGCCTCATAACCCTGTTCCATCAATTCATCTATGGTCACGGAACGTCCTACAATCACATTGGTCTCAATATCAACTCCCAGCTTCTCAACTGTCTCAATCTCCTTTGCAACCAAATCTTTAGGCAGACGAAACTCCGGAATACCATAACTAAGTACACCACCGGCTTTATGTAATGCCTCAAATACCGTGACATCATAACCCTTCTTGATCAGTTCCCCTGCACAGGTGATTCCTGCCGGACCGGAACCGACAACAGCAACTCTTTTACCATTCTTTTCAATCTTAACCTCAGAAGGCTTTGCGTTTGCCATATGATAATCCGCAACAAAACGCTCCAGACGCCCAATGGCTACCGGCTCACCCTTAATACCCCTAACGCATTTCCCTTCGCACTGGTTTTCCTGCGGGCACACACGTCCACAGATTGCAGGAAGAGCATTTTCACTAGTGATTATCTCATAGGCAGCCTCAAAATCTCCCTCTGCTACCTTCTCAATAAATCCGGGAATCGGCACATTAACCGGACAACCGTCCATACATGGTTTATGCTTGCAATTTAAACATCTTGCTGCCTCTTCCATTGCCATTTCTTTTGTATATCCCAAAGCTACCTCTGAAAAATTCTTATTTCTAACATCAGGCTCCTGCTCTGGCATTGCCACCTTTGTCATACTCATATTTCTTTCCATTCCGTATATCTCCTTTAATCAATTTGTAACTGTTTTTCAATAACAGATTGTCTTTTGCTATTTTCTATTGCAATCTGTATCCGTCTTGCAAAACAGTCTGTTATGCATTTGCCAGCTTGCAGGCATGCTCTTCTTCCTTAAACATTCCCTGTCTCTTCATACACTCGTCAAAATCTACTAAAAATCCGTCAAAATCCGGTCCGTCCACACAAGCAAACTTGGTCTGTCCCCCTACCGTAACACGACAGCCACCGCACATTCCGGTACCGTCGATCATGATTGGATTTAAGGATACTGCTGTAGGAATATTAAGAGGTTTTGTTAAATTGACCACATTCTTCATCATAATCAGTGGTCCGATTGCAATCACCTCGTCAAATTTTTCACCTTTATCAATCAAATCCTGTAATACCGTGGTAACAAAACCCTTGGTTCCAAGACTTCCGTCGTCTGTAGCAATATATACGTTGTCGCAGAACTCTTCAAACTTTTCTTTTAATATAACAAACTCAGCAGAACGCCCACCGATAATAACATCCACCTTTACTCCCATATCATGGAGCTTTCTAAGCTGCGGATATAGCGGGGCAGAACCCACTCCGCCTGCTACACCAATTACATGGTCACATTTATGAAGTGGTGCCGGCTGACCCAATGGACCAACAAAATCTTCCACATATTCTCCTACCTGCTTTTTGGAAAGCAGTTTCGTAGAATAACCAACTACCTGATAAATAATAGTAACTGTTTTCTTCTCCCTGTCATAATCTGCAATTGTAAGAGGTACTCTCTCACCATCCTCATCCACACGAACAATAATAAACTGACCAGCCTCACATTTGTTAGCAACAAATGGTGCCTCAATTTCCATCAACTCAACAGCACTGTTAAGTGTTTCTTTACTCACAATCTTGTACATTTTAATACCTCTTTCCTCTTGTTTTACAATATACGAAAAATATTATACCTGTTTTGAACCGATAAGACAAGAAAAAAATAAAAGCTGCTATGCCGAGAAAAGTTACAAAATTTTATCGGCATAACAGCTACTGCTTACAAAAATATAATTTTATTCAATGTAATACACCTTGGCATATCCGCTATTAAACAAAAAAACCGTATGATTTAAATGACTGCTCGTCCGCAGTATAGTATCAATAATCTCCTCCTCATCTGTTCGGTTCATTGTATACAAAATCATCTGTTTGGGGGATTCTCTTTGAATCAGATTTTCCAGATCTTTCTCCTTCACAAAAACATAATTCTTATATTCCTTTAATTCCTCTATATTGCAAAGTGTCCTGACACGTTTCTTATAAACACATACAACCGAACAATCCTTATACTGCTGTACAATATCAAAAATCTGTCGGCTGCTCAGATATTCATATCGATACTGCCAACCCGATAATCTAAGCGAATTAACTGCCAAAAACAATAAAAGCGCAAAAATACCTCCGAAAACCCATCCCTTATTTCTTCCACTCAGAACGACTGTCAGCCCCTTACTAAAAAACCAGACGATAAACAGAATATAAATCCAGCCAAATGACATAATATAGCGGTCTGTGCGATAAGGTGCAATCTTTGCGATTACAGTACTATATAGAGTTCCTGCAAATAAAAGCATCACAGCTGCAGTATTCAATTTTTGAAAACACCTTTTCCATCCCTTTTTGTACACTACAAAAACAATTAACAAAACGGCAGCTGTCATCAGTCCTACAAACATTCTGCCTAATACATCTCTATTTAAGATTTTATAATATTCCTTTAAGTATTCACCATAGCTGTCAAGCGTCTGAATCGCTTCAAATGCCTGCTTCCCCCTTTTACTTCCACTAAATATCTGTTTTAACATTGCTGGAAAAATCAAAATACAGCTTCCTCCTGCTCCAAGAAACACTGTTACAAACCCAGCTGTCTCTCTCCATTTTTTCTGTACTAATAACCGGATACCGAAAAAAAGACATAAAAAGAACAGATATATCAAAAAATAATATTGTGTCATTGTACCGCCTACTGTAAACATATAGCAACCAGTATAAAACTTCCAATCCTTTTCTCTGTCAAAATAAACAGCAAACATTAATGATATCCCGACAGCAAACACAGTCATCATCGCATACATCCGGATAAAAATTACCATATTCATTGCAAGCGTGGTTGTTCCTGCTGCCGCAGCTGCAATGAATGCCAGCCTATTATCCTTCAATATAAATTTTGCCAATTGATAGAGCAACAAATCAGTCAAAATCATAAAGATAATATTGGGAATAATACCAAACCATTTACTGTATTGTTCCGGAAAAAATGAACAGATTGTATGGATAATTACATAATAAAACGGTGGATGAACATCCTTAGCCTGATTTTTCCATACCCCTTTATAATCAAACCTTTCCGTATTTCTAACAGACAGATAGTCATTGTATAACGAAAATCCATGATATACTTTTCCATTCTCGATTTTCACACCACCCATGGTATTGTTAGCCAGCCCAAAGGTTAACCTTTCATCATAGTGATAATTAATTTTGTTCATCCCCAAATAAACTGCAAATATTATATGTATGATAATAAATAAAGAAAAAAACATCTTCGTCTTTTGAACGCTATCCTTTTTAATATCTATTTGTTCTGTTTTCATAGCCTCTCCTATCTTGCCTCTATATTACATAACAAACTGTACCAAAAACAGAGCTTATCTCTGTCCGCTCTAATTCACCTTCTTAATATCTTCTTTATTACTGTCACTTATAATATAATGCGGTCTCTTTTTCACTTCTAAATAGGTCTTTGCTATATACTGTCCCATAATTCCCATACAAAAAAGCTGAATCCCCCCAATAAAGGTAATAATACAAACCAAGGAGGTCCAGCCCTGCACAGGGTCACCAAACAACAGTTTTCTTATTATAATAAATACCACTGCCAAAAAAGAGCACATTGTCATAATAACACCAAACAATGACGCAAAGCTTAAAGGTACCTGAGAAAAATTAATAATTCCATCCAGTGCATATTTCGTCAGTCCCCAGAAACTCCATTTTGTCTCACCTGCCACCCTCTCCTGATTTTCATAGGGAAGCCAAAATGTGCGAAATCCCACCCAGCCAAAAATCCCCTTTGAAAACCGATTATATTCACCCATCTGTACAATCGCATCCACCATACTCTTTTTCATCAAGCGAAAATCTCTGGCTCCGTCTACAATATCCGCATCAGAAATTTTATTGATAATATAGTAAAATATCCGTGCAAACTGGCTGCGAATCATCGATTCGCCGGTTCGGTTCTCCCTTCTGGTTGCCACACTGTCATAATCCTCTTCCTCCAAAATCCTAAGCATCTTAGAAAGCAGCATTGGAGGATCCTGCATATCTGCGTCCATAACCACAGTATAATCACCGTCTACATTACAAAAGCCTGCATACATTGCAGCTTCCTTTCCAAAATTTCTGGAAAAAGAAATATATTTTATCATCCGGTTCCTGTCTGTAAATTCCTTTATCACAGCTAATGTATCGTCATTAGAGCCGTCATTGACAAACAAAATTTCATATTCACAGTGTATACTATCTAATACCCTTATTACCTCTTCATAAAAAATCGGTAATGACTCTTGTTCATTAAAGCAAGGAACAATAATTGACACCTTCATATTACTATACTCCTTCATTTACAGATATAGATATCCGGCTCTTTACTTCGTAATATCGTAATAGTAATACATCTATTCGTATTATTTGTCAATACATCCATTTAGTATGATAGAATTAGTATTTTTAAATAAATGTTGTTTTTCAATACATAGTTTATATAACTATTTAATTACTGTATTTATCAGTAGAATGGAGATTATTATGAATGTTTTAGAAAGAATCGTACTTTTAAGAGAAGAACGCCACTGGACAGAATATCAGCTTGCTGAGCACTCTGGTCTTACGCAATCTACAATATCCTCATGGTACCGTAAAAATATGCTGCCATCCATTCCTTCCCTTACTAAAATATGTGATGCCTTTGGCATTACACTCTCCCAATTCTTTTTAGAAAATGAAGAACATAATACTGTATCCCTCACTGAATACCAATTGGAGTTATTACAGGCAGCTCAAAAACTGGAACCCGAGCAATATAAGATGCTGACTAACTTTTTAAACTCATTGTGACGCTAAAAAGGGAACTGTCAGATAAATAACCTCTGACGTTCCCTTTTCCATAATCTGCTAAGGCGATCATTTCCATCTCCTCAATCTTCCCATTTAATATAATCATTATCCCAATTTACACAATTCATTTCTGTAGCGGACACTGTCTTATTTCTAATATCATCTATTTCATACAGGCTTTTTAATTCCCCTTCATAATAAACAAAAATTATCCAAAAGTGGCGACCGCACTAAGTGAAATTTTCTTACTACAACACCCCTATCTCTCTTAGCTTCTCAGGTTCCAAAATAAGAAAAATGCATATAATCCTTGCGTTTTCCCCATGCACCTCTTATAAAACCATATTTATTCATTATCTTCACAAATTCACTATTATTGGAAATCGAATAAGGATCCTTCTTAGGTTTCCAGTAACGTCCCGCTAATACTTTCTTTCCGTCAATCATGTAATTCTCATTAGGATTTACATCAATCGCCAGACCATACATATGCTCGCCTGTCCGGTAGCTGTAGCACCCGATATCATGAATCACCTGTTTTTCCTTGCTTTTATATATTTCTTTAAAAATCTGCTGAATTGTCGGGGCAAGCTTTTTATTGACAGTAAGGGATTTGATTTTTGTCACCTTTTTGCCCTTCTTGCCGTTTTTAAAATCCCAAACTTTTATTTTAATTATTTTCATTTGCTTGTAGGCTTTCTTTGCAGTTGCAAAATTTTTTCTTTTCGCCTTTTCAGAACCGTATGCCCGTTTTACTTTCTGGGAATAGCTCTCCCCTTCATATGCATAATAATCCATCGTAACACTCTTCATTTGTGATGAAATACTGGGAATCTGGCTGCCATTTATATTTTTATATGCATATATCCGATATGTATAAGTTGCTCCGTGCATCAGCTTCTTAAAGGATGCACTAAATGTTGAATTACCTTTTATTGTTTTTACCATTTCATATTCTGCTTCATCATTCATATCCACAGAAATTGACTCGCCATTATCATCATGATCCTTCATACAGTAAATCAGATATCCGTCTGCATCGGTCACTGGTGACCATTTCAGCTTTACCCCAAACTTTCCGTTTCTCTTGGCATATGTGATTTCCGGACCATCTCCCACAATCAGCACCTCCGTGTCTACAGATTGCCCATATGTCTTTACCTCTTCTAAATACTGATATGCCTGTACCCGATAATAATAGGTTTGGTACAGATTAAGAACAGCAGAGTCCGTGTATGCATAATCGGCTTCTTCATAATCAATATCATCATAATAATACGCACTTTTATATCCCTCTGTTTCCAAGCTGCCTATATATTGATATATTCCACCAGCTGAATCTGCACGATATATATCAAAACCATCTATATTTGTCTCATCATTGATGTTAATTTCCAAAGTTACTTTTTGTCCCTCAATACATTTACCGGTCACTTCAAATGATTCCTGTGCATAAACAGGCAATCCGACAAAGCTAATGTGAATGACCATCAACAAAAAAAAGACCACTATTTTCCCATATTTTATTCTGCTCTTTTGTATTTTAATTTGTTTATCCATGTCTGCTTTTTCGTTCCCCTCTTTATCTATATATTCGTAATCATATCTCCATCACAATACCATTTTCACATATATTATTTTGTATAAAACTGTTCCTGCAGAATTAAAATCTTCTGCCGCAAACAAAAGGAATCAGGTTCGTATAGTCCGTTATTCATAGGAATAAAAAAGGCTCCCGTAGCAGCAGACATCAGATTGAAAGCCTGCTGTACGATAGTCCCTTCATTGCTTTATTTATTGTAGTTGACAATCTGTCCAAATTCCGGCTTCAGAGAAGCTCCACCTACCAAACCACCATCAATATCAGGTTTAGCAAGTAATTCAGCCGCATTCCCCGCATTCATGGAACCGCCATACTGAATTCTGATCGCCTCTGCTGTAGCGTCATCATAAATCTCTCCAATCACCTGACGGATTGCTGCACATACCTCTTCTGCCTGATCAGATGTAGCAGTTTTACCGGTTCCGATTGCCCAGATTGGCTCATACGCAATAACCGCTTTCTTTGCCTGTTCTGCCGTTACATTTAAGAATGCAATCTTAATCTGCTGGCGAATCCAGTCAATTGTGATTCCCTGCTCTCTCTGGGTTAAAGACTCTCCACAGCAGATAATAGGTGTAATATCATGCTCAAATGCCTTTAATACCTTCTTGTTAACAGTCTCATCCGTCTCTGCAAAATACTCACGTCTCTCAGAATGACCAATAATTACGTATTTTACCCCTAAATCTGTCAACATATTCGGAGCGATTTCTCCTGTATAGGCACCACTCTCTTCAAAATACATATTTTCAGCACCAATTTCAATATTAGATCCCTTTACAGCATCAATTGCTACAGATAAATCAATTGCCGGTACACAAAATACAACATCCACTTCATCATTTGCTACTAATGGCTTTAACTCATTAATCAGTGCTACTGCCTCACTGGGAGTCTTATTCATCTTCCAGTTTCCAGCGATAATTTTCTTTCTTGCCATGATTGTTATCTCCTTATATTCAATTTAAATAAATGTTTTGAACTAAACTCAAGCTTCGCCTTGCTTTTCTCTCACTTTGTCGATCTTCGTACAACTCTCCCTTCGCCTTTGGCTCGGAGCTTTGCATACCTTCCTACTAGGTTCGGCTACGCCTCACCAAGTATACAGGCATCGTTAACTTCGTCGACATAAGTTCGAACTAAACTCAAGCTTCGCCTTGCTTTTCTCTCACTTTGTCGATCTTCGTACAA
>CAJUFL010000033.1:31933-39244 GCA_910585605.1 uncultured Lachnospiraceae bacterium
CTCTCCCTTCGCCTTTGGCTCGGCCTCGTTAACTTCGTCGACATAAGTTCGAACTAAACTCAAGCTTCGCCTTCGGCTTGCTTTCGTTAAGTTCTCACTTATCGTTAGCTGCTGCTACACCAGGTAATTCCTTACCCTCTAAAAATTCAAGGGAAGCTCCACCACCGGTAGAAATATGAGTCATTTTATCACCAAATCCCAATGTATTTACAGCTGCTGCGGAATCACCACCACCAATGATAGTAACTGCATCTGTATCCGCTAACGCTTTTGCTACAGCTATCGTACCATCTGCAAAATTCGGCATCTCAAAACATCCCATAGGTCCATTCCAGACAACTGTCTTTGCGTCCTTTACTGCATTTGCAAATAACTCGGAAGTCTTAGGTCCGATATCAAGACCTTCCCAGTCAGCAGGAATCTCACCACGTCCCACTACTTTGCGATTAGCATCATTTGAAAAATCATCAGCAACAACAGTATCAACCGGAATTAACAGATTTACACCCTTGTCCTTTGCCTTTTCTTCCATCTTTAATGCATAATCCTTGTAGTCTTCCTCTAATAAAGACTTTCCAACTTCCTCACCATGTGCTGCCATGAATGTATAAGCCATACCACCACCGATGATCAATGTATCAACCTTATCTAACAAATTCTCAATAACAGAAATCTTAGAAGAAACCTTTGCTCCTCCAAGAATTGCCACAAATGGTCTCTCCGGATTATTTACTGCATTTCCTAAGAAATCAATCTCCTTCTGCATTAAGTAGCCAACTACTGCTGTATCTACAAATTCCGTAACACCAACATTGGAGCAGTGTGCTCTATGGGCAGTACCAAATGCATCATTTACATATACATCACATAAAGATGCCAATTCTTTAGAAAATGCTTCTCCGTTCTTTGTCTCTTCCACGCGGTAACGTGTGTTCTCTAAAAGAACAACCTCTCCCTCTTTCATAGCCTCGACAGCAGCTTTTGCATTTGCACCAACCACTTCTGCATCTGCTGCAAATTTAACTTCCTGTCCTAATAACTCAGAAAGTCTCTTAGCAACCGGTGCTAAAGATAACTCCGGCTTTGGCTCTCCCTTTGGCTTGCCTAAATGAGAACAAAGAATAACCTTGCCTCCATCTGCGATTAACTTCTTGATTGTAGGCAGAGCTGCTACTAAACGATTTTCATCTGTGATCTTCAAATCTGCATCAAGCGGCACATTAAAATCACAACGTACTAAAACTCTTTTACCCTTTACATTGATATCATCTACTGATTTTTTATTAAGCATATTCATGCTCCTTTCATAATAAATTTTCCAAGACAACTGCTGAGCGCTATCTATATTTTACTCATTACTGAATTCATTCATATAAAATCGGCCATTTCACTGTCTGCTAAAAACAATAGTCGGACAAACGTATAAAAGGGTCCGGTCCAAATAGACCGGACCCTTTAGGTCTTAATAATTATGCAATATGAACTATGCTAACTCTGAGAAATACTTAATAGTTCTAACCATCTGGCTTGTATAAGAATTCTCATTATCATACCATGAAACTACCTGTACCTCATATAAATCATCAGATACCTTAGAAACCATAGTCTGTGTAGCATCAAATAAAGAACCATATCTCATACCTACGATATCTGAAGATACGATCTCATCCTCGTTGTATCCATAAGACTCATTTGCTGCTGCCTTCATTGCTGCATTGATACCATCAACAGTAACATCTGCACCCTTAACAACTGCTGTTAAGATTGTTGTAGAACCTGTTGGGGTAGGAACACGCTGAGCAGATCCGATTAACTTACCATTTAATTCAGGAATTACAAGACCGATTGCCTTAGCAGCACCTGTTGAGTTCGGTACGATATTAACTGCTGCTGCACGAGATCTTCTCAAATCACCCTTTCTCTGTGGTCCGTCAAGAGTCATCTGATCACCTGTATAAGCATGGATTGTTACCATGATACCAGACTGAATAGCTGCATACTTGTTAAGTGCATCAGCCATAGGTGCTAAACAGTTTGTTGTACAAGAAGCTGCTGAAATGATTGTGTCAGAAGCCTTTAATGTCTCATGGTTTGTGTTATAAACGATTGTAGGAAGGTCATTACCTGCTGGTGCAGAAATAACTACCTTACGAGCACCTGCATTAATATGAGCCTGTGCCTTATCCTTGCTGCAGTAGAAACCTGAACACTCTAATACTACGTCTACATTTAATTCTCCCCATGGGCAATTGTTAGCATCCGGGAAAGCATAAATCTTAATCTCCTTACCATCAACAGTGATGGAATCCTCACCCGCTGTTACAGAATCAGCCTTCTCATACTTACCCTGTGAAGAGTCATACTTTAACAAGTGTGCTAACATCTTAGGGCTTGTCAAATCGTTGATTGCAACAACCTCATACCCCTCTGCTCCGAACATCTGTCTGAATGCAAGACGTCCAATACGTCCAAATCCATTGATTGCAACTTTTACTGCCATGAATAAATTCCTCCTCGAGTTTTGAATTATTAAATTTGGCCGCCAGATACATCAGCGAACCCATGTCCATATAATACCTTTTTTGTAAAAAAATTTCAAGTGGTAAATACTTTTTTCTTATGCTAAAATGTTACCAAACTATACAGGCTAATAGTACATATCTGCATAAACATGTTTTTTCGCTCCTAAAAACACATATTACCCTTAAATATATTTTTTATAGAAAGAAGGTACTTCCTATATGATAGCCACCGATATGCATGTTCATTCATGTTTTTCTTCGGATTCTTGTGAAAAACCCGAATCCATTATAGAAACTGCAATTAAAAAAGGATTTTCTTATGTCTATTTTACGGATCATCATGATATGGAATTTCCTGTTCATCCCGATAATCCGGATATGGATTTCCAGCTGGATTTTGATACCTATATTGCAAAACTGCTGGAATTAAAGGCTGCTTACGAGAATAAAATTGAGATACGAATCGGTGTAGAACAAGGAATCTGCCCGGAGACTGCCCCTAAAATCCATACTCTTTCGAACCGTTATCCCTTTGATTTTATCATTGGCTCTTCCCATCTGACTTCCCTGACGAATGGTGACCCTTATTATCCAGAATATTACAAAGGAAAAACCAACATAGAAGCTTACCGGGAATACTTTATGTCAGAAGCGGAAAATGTCCGGCTTACCGATGGCTTTGATGTATATGGACATCTGGACTATGCTGTAAGATATTGTCCGGATAAAAGTTTTGTTTATAATTTTAAGGATTACAGGGATATTTTTGAAGTACTTTTCAAACGACTGATAGAAAGAGGAAAAGGAATTGAAGTTAATACTGCCGGAATTGCAAAAATCAGCTTCCCGCATCCACATATTGAGGCATTAAAACTATACCGGTCGCTGGGAGGCGAAATCATAACCGTAGGAAGCGATGCTCATACAAAAGAAATGCTTGGATTCGGATTTGATGCCGCTGAAGAACTACTGAAAGAAACAGGTTTTACATATTATACTGTGTTTAAGGAAAGAAAAGGACAATTTATAAAATTATAAAATAAGAATAACAGAATCCCACATACACCCTACGAGATTCTGTTACTCTTTACTTTTATATATCCACAAAATTTACATAGGAGAAAAGTTTACAGCGGCCCAATGAGGTGCGATTCTGTTCACAACCCCCGACAGATCATCATCAATGCAATAATCAATCCTGCAGTAAGAACTCCCGTATTTATCATATTTCATTAAAAATTCAACCCTATTACTGCTGTATGAGATCTCCGTCACTAACGGGAAATTGGCAAGGATGGTCCGCACATCTTCTTCTATCTCTGCTATATTATCAAAGTCAGGATATCCTGTTATATTTCCCTCTTCATCCATTTTTATATCTCCCCATACACCTTTCTTCCTATTTACCGTAAAATAGGTCGCTATATTAAACACATTTTCCCGATAAGTTGTAAGCATAATGTTAACATACTCTTTACCGCCATTGTAATATGGAAAGGACTTGGGTCTTGCATAGTTGACTATATTTATTTTGACTTTCCCCTTCACTCCGTTATGTGCCCTCGCTGTTATGTAACAGGTTCCTTCTTTCTCTTTTGTTGTAACAACTCCGTTTTTATCAACCTGTGCAATCGTCTCATCACTGGAACTCCATATTAACCGCTCTGATATAATATCCGTATTTAATGCCTTTACTGAACTGTCTCCTATGATATTTCCTGACATCTTCAAAGTAGAGCATATCCCGACTTCATCCCCATCCATCACTCCAAAATTAATCGTTTCAGCATTGACTACTTTTGCCTTTTTCCCATACGTCTTTGCAGATACCGGATATGACTTCTTACCCTGCTTCTTCTTCCCTTTTACCATTTTATAGGAAGCCACCTTATACCGGTATATCTTTCCTGTCTTTAAGTTCTTATCCACCCAGGACCTCTGGTTCTTCTTTGCGGTATGCACCCTGACATACTTTTTCGCCTTTTTGTTATATTTATATATGATATAACCGTCTGCTTTTTCAGATTTATTCCACTTTATCCTTAATGATGTGGCAGACTTCAGCCAGACGGAAACATTTTCCGGCGGCATGACCGGTTTTGGTTTTGCCATGGCATTCTTTGAAGGACCGCATGAAATGACTGCTGCCAAAAGCAGCATAAATATTATTCCAATTACTTTTTTCCTTTTCTTTTTACTACCCAACATCATCTGACCTCCCCTATACATTTTCCTTAATAATAGAATCGTGTACTGTATTTGTCATATAAAACAGATACTGTAACCGGATCCCATCCGAAAATTTCCGGCCAGAATCCGGTTACATCTTTACTTTTATATATCCGCTAAAATTTACATAGGAGAGAATTGTGTATATGCCCAATGAGGAGCAAGTCTCCCAATCGTATCAGACATATCATCATCAATACAATAATCAATCCTGCAGTAAGAACTCCCGTATTTATCATATTTCATTAAAAACTCAATCCTCTCATTACTATAGAATATCTCTGTCACTAACGGGAAATTGGCAAGGATGATCCGCACATCTTCTTCAATCTCTGCTATATTATCAAGGTCAGGATATCCTGTTATATTTCCCTCCTCATCCATTTTGAAGGTTCCCCATACGTCCTCGTTTTTGTTTACTGTAAAATAAGTCGCTATATTAAATACATTCTCACGGTAGGTTGTGAGCATAATATCAACATATTTATATCCTCCATTATAGTATGGAAAGGACTTGGGTCTGGCATAGTTGACTATATTCATCTTGATTTTTTTCTTTACCCCATTATGTGCCCTCGCTGTTATATAACAGGTCCCCTCCTTTTCCATTGCCGTCACCCTTCCGTTCTGGTCAACTCTGGCAATGCTTTCGTCGCTGGAGCTCCATACTAATTTATCGGATATAACGACAGGATTTGGTATTTTAGAATCTTCTTCTATAATATTTCCTGAAATCCGCAATTCAGAACATATCCCCATCTCATTTTCCCTGTTTGCATACAGGGAGATGATCAGGGCATTCACTTTTTTTGCTCTCTTTGTATGTGTGATGGCAGATACCTCATACGACTTCCTGCTCTGCTTCTTCTTTCCTTTTACCAGTTTATAGGAAGCCACCTTATACCGGTATATCTTCCCGGTCTTTAAGTTCTTATCCACCCAGGACCTCTGGTTCTTCTTTGCTGTATGCACCCTGACATACTTTTTTGCTTTTTTGTTGTATTTATATATGATATAGCCGTCTGCCTTGTCAGCTTTATTCCACTTTATCCTTAACGATGTGGCGGACTTCAGCCGGACCGAAACATTTTCCGGCGGCATGACCGGTTTTGGTTTTGCCATGACATTCTTTGAAAGACAGCATGAAATGGCTGCTGCCAAAAGCAGAGTATAAATAACGCCTGTTATGCTCTTCCATTTCTTATTATTTCTCATCGCCGTCTGCCCTCCTCTATACATTTATCTTCCTGATTTAAGATACAAGGGGATATCTCTATCCCTAGTTCCTCATTTGTTTTATACCACTGCTTCCCCAGTGCACTTTTTCCCTTTGATATCCCATATGCCTTTAACATCATCTCTATATCATTGGGCAGGATATATTTATCCCACTGACGCTGAACCATTATATTGTCATACTGCTGCTGCTTCGCATTATGAAGCACCCCTGTCTCATCGTTGTCAGTAAAGCGGTCATGTCCATCCGAAGTGGTATACCCATCACCCAGCCCCAGCATATGTCCTGTCTCATGGGCTCCGGTATAAGAATATTTCTCTGTATCAAGCCTCCTCTTAAATTCATCCTCATTATCAGCAAGCTGTTCAATATCCGGCATATATATTCTTGAAATCCCCCTGGCATACACCCACTGGTGATGATACCAGTGCTCCCCCGGTACGGAAAGGCTGCAGTCCGGACATTCCCCACCGATCAGGATCTCATTAAAGACCTGTGCCGGATGATAGTATTCTTTTCCCTTTTCATGGAACTCAAACCGGGTATCGAAGTTAATCTCCTGAAATTCATACCGGCTGTTTACCACATTCACCCCGTATCTCGTCTCAACCCCGCTTTTAAACAGTGCAATATTGGCTGCTGATTTCGCATCGGTTAAAGATTCTGTCTTTGTATAACTGCCATCCAGGTTTTTATCATACCGTACAAACTCACAGTAAAGATGGATTGTTAACGTCTTCCCGTCAAAGCTGTACTTAATGGGGGAATAATACCCGTCAAACACACTGTAGTCATTGATATCCTGATTCATATCCGTACAGACAAACGGATAGTTCTGCCTGAAAAATGTGATGTTATGTCCTGCATCATAGCGGAACAGTGTATTCGCTTCCACATCCTTACTGTTTACAGACTTATTATTTGTTTTCCTTACTTCAACATAATACTGGTATTTGCAGCCTTCCGTTACGGATTTATCCGTAAAGCTTGTTTTTTTCTTTCCTACCTCCGCTATTTCCTGAAACACCCCGTCCTGTCCTTTGATCTCTTTCCGGTAGACCACATATTTGGATACATTTTTCTGCTTGTTCCACTCCAGGGTGATGCGGTCCATCCCCTCTGACGCCACATTCAGCCGGATATCCACCCTGCTGTCCTTTGTCCTCGCACTGGCCGGACCGCTGTATGCCTTTTTGCCATTGTTTTTCACCACCACCAGACGGTACCAGTATTTCTTATAGAATTTTACCTTTTTATCTATATACGTCTTGCTGTTCTTCTTGACTTTGGCAATCCTCTTATACTTGCCTTTTTTGCTGGTTG
>CAJUFL010000034.1 GCA_910585605.1 uncultured Lachnospiraceae bacterium
TAATTAGCTGATCTGCATGAATAACCTGCTGTTTGATTTCTTTTTTCGCAAATCTATCATTTAAACAGGTTTTGGGGTTAGCCAATACAACTACTGATTTATAATTATCTTCAAAAGATTTTTCAAATATCAGCTTAGTCAAAAAATTCCCTTTATTGCTTTTTCTAACTTCTTTTAAAACCAATAAATGTCTCTGGTTCTGTGTAATTGGTGAATACATTTTCTCTCTGACACGTTTGCCAGACAATTCATAATTACGAATAAAATTTCCTCTATTATCAATTTCAATATTGCCAATCAAATTTTTACATTCTAACACATAAATATGCTTTCGTGTTATGACTATGTAATCAATTTGTGCTGATAAATCTCCAATCTCAAGATAAATATCCCGTAATACATACATATCTATCCCGCTGTTTTTCAATTCAAAAGCAACATTATTCTCTCCAATTTCACCATAGGAAGCAAATTTAATTTGCGTTTCTATTTCCTTTTTTATTCCTTCTGGTGCACTTTCCATTAACACTTGCAGCTTTTCAATAAAAATACCTGTATCGCTTGTTTCCTTTAAAAAAACCGTCCCTATCTTTTTTGTGAATAATCCCATCAGACTCCTCCATGTATCAATATTTTATTAGTACTTTTATTTCATTTCTCTCATTAACATAAGATTATTAACTTTTTGCCCGCTAACAACATTATTACTATAGTTTATCATCCAGTTTTACTTAAGTCAATTAATACATACAAAAATGGAAGATTTTCACCTTCCATCTCTGTCTATAATATTTTCTTTAATTTATCAATTAAACCTTCATCTGCCGGTAACCAGTCCACACTATCTAGTGTTTCTTTGGTTAGCCATCTCGCCGCTTCATGTTCCTTCAATGTTAAATCACCGGATATAACCTGACAAAGGAAACAATGCATTGTTAAATGAAACTGTGGATAATCATATTCTACAGTATCAATTTGCTTTCCAACTGTAATCTCTGTATCCAACTCTTCTTTGATTTCCCGAACAAGTGCTTCCGTCGGCATTTCTCCCTGTTCTATCTTGCCGCCTGGGAATTCCCATCCGTCCTTAAACTCTCCATATCCACGCTGGGTTGCAAATATTTTGTCCCCATCCTGTATAATTGCTGCCACTACTTCCACTATTTTCATATCCTTGGTCCCCTGTAAATATTCTCTTTCAATAGTCTTTCTACCATGTTCAAACTCTAATTTAAAATAAAGACTCCCTACTCTTCTGTTATGTAGTCATAAATATCATCCCGAACGGGCACATCCAACTGGTAAGTTATCTCAAAAGCATCATCGTTTGTAGATTCCATGTGAATTGGTTCCGGTTCTCCTACTGCATATATTTCTCCAAGAAAATAAAATTCTTTTGCTTCTTTATCATTCTTATTTTTCCGCACAAACAAAAATATTCTGTTCGTCTTATCTTCCTGAGTTTTCTTATATATGTGTAACACATCACTGGAAGTAACTTTCCTTGGATGCTTAGATAATGCAATCAACTCATTTTTTGAAATAAATCGATCTTCATAAGCAATAGCATCCTCCAATTTTTCATAGTTGATAAATACTGGCAATGTCTTTGTAAATGCATCATAAAAATAACCACCTATATTTTGTGCATTCATATTTTTCTTCCAGTTCAATAATCGACAAACATCCTCATAGGTGTATTTCTGATAAAGCTGGAAATTGGTATCCTTATATCGCTTAGAATAATATTTTTCATACCGTCCCATACCAAAATCCACCAATTCATAAACCATATTGGCAAACACCTTATTTTCTAACATATTTTTAAACCGTCTGCTAATTTGATAATTCTCCTTGTTGTCTGCTTCCACAAATACACAGCTCTCAAATTTTTTCTTTTCCTCTTCTTTGGGAAATGCGTTTGTCAAGTTTAAAATAACTGATTCCCGCTCTTGTTCTGTAAGGTTGATTCCATACTTTTTTATTAGTGATGTTTTGAAAAAATTCATGACATTTGTTTTAGCAAGTCTTAAGTCCTGTAACATTTCCAATTCATGAATTCTTTTTCCCTTTGCAATTTTTCTTGACAAATATTCAATTATAGCTTCTTCCGCAGAAGATAATTCTATCGCATATTCATCTTCATATTTTGCCAAAAACGCATGATAAGAACCTAATTTTTCAAAAATCTTTGTAATGTCAATCTCCCCATATTCTCCAAAATCCTTAATAGATGGTATCCGTCCTAATTTGTATTTCAGTTTTTGATAAGATTCTTTGATTAATCTCATATCATTTGTTTTTGCAGTATCAATTGATGCATAAATCCGTTTTTTCGAAACCTCGTCAAAATGAATTGTAGAACTTCCTGGAATCACTTTAGATCCTTCCCTGACATATCGACGAATGGTGTCCTTATTATAGGAACGGTCACCTGAAAGAGCAATTGGAATCATAAAATTGTTCATATAATTGCCAATAAAATCTAAAATAACAACATATTCCTTCCCTTCCGCTTTCCGCAGCCCTCTTCCCAACTGTTGAATAAATACAATCGGACTTTCCGTTGGCCGAAGCATAATCACCTGATTAATCTCTGGTATATCCACACCCTCATTGAAAATATCTATTGTAAAAATATAATCAAGCTTGTCTTCTCTATTATCATCTGTTAATCTCTCAATACATTCCTCCCTCTTATTTTGGGAATCATCTCCACAAAGAAATTCTGTATGATATCCACGTTCATTAAATTTTTTAGATAATTCAATCGCCTCTTCTTTTCTACTACAAAATATTAACCCTTTCACACGGTCACCACTATATCCGTAATAATTTGCTTTTTCTATTACATAGTCAACACGGTCATCACAAATCAGATTCATAAAATTACGCACACCTGTATTGTCATCAAATACTTCACCATTAATTTCCAAATCAGTAATACCAAAATAGTGAAATGGACAAAGCAAGTTTTCTTCCAACGCCTGCTGTAAACGAATCTCATAGGCGATATTATGATCAAAGAGCTGATAGATATCAAAATCATCTGTACGGTCTGGACTAGCTGTCATCCCCAGCCAAAACTTTGGTTTAAAGTATTGAATAATTCGTTGATAACTATCTGCTCCTGCACGATGCACTTCATCAATAATAATAGTATCAAATTCGTCCGGCTTAAAGTGTTCTAAAGTATCCTTTTTTGCCATCGTCTGCATAGTGGAAAACAAATACTCTTCATCATATTCTTTGAAATTACCAGAAAGAAGGCCGAACGTCTTTGTGTCTCCAAATACTTTTTGATAGCTATTCATTGCCTGCTTTGCAATCTGTTCCCTATGTACTAAGAATAATGCTTTTTTCGGGTTAGCCTCCCGAAGTGCAAAAGCAGAAGCATATGTTTTTCCTGTACCAGTAGCAGAAATCAATAATGCCCTTTTTGCACCATCATTTCGTAACTTTTGTAAATTATGAATAAATGCAAGCTGCATGGAATTAGGTTGTAATCGATACTGGGCAATAGATGGTATTTCAGCTTGTTTTGCAATCCTTTTCTGCTTTTTGATCAACTCATAATTCAAGCGATACCGCTCGATAAAATCACCATAGGTTAATGTATATTCTGATTCCCACAGTTCTCCAAACTCTTCTATAATCTCCTTTGCATATTCACCTTGTTCCGTAGATACAAGCCTCGTGTTCCACTCTTTATTCTTCGTAAGCGCACTGAGTGTCATATTGGAACTCCCAACAATAATACGATAAATTTCCTCCTCTTTAAAAATATATCCCTTTGTATGAAAACCAATATTGGAATCATTTGCTGAATACATTCTAAGGTCAATATTCTTTAATCCCGCTAGCTTGTCTAATGCCCTCGGCTCACTAAAATTCAAATAGTCTGTCGTCAAAATCCTACCTGGAATCTGTTTACGTTCCAGTTCCTCTAAAATCTGTAATAATGGTGTAATTCCACCCATTGTAATAAAGGCAACACTAATTGAAAATTCGTCACAATTTGATAATTCGTTTTCGATGGAAGATAAAACCTTGCGTCCTTCCTTGTAATTATTAGAAATAAATTGTGGCTTATAAGCAAGATTAGAGGGAATAGTGGAATCTATAAATGCGGTTGTGAGGGATTTTTGAAATTGACGTGTATGTTGATTCATTTGTCTTCTTCTCCTAATTATTCTATGCTTAATTATCATAAGGAAAAGGCAGATTCAAATAAAATCCGCCCTATCTTAATAATAATTCTTTACTATACTGTTCTCGCCTCATAAAAGACTAAATATTTTTCTCCAACTGCCTGTTTCTTAAAATTACAATCATATGCGAAACTCCATTCAAGCAAGATACTTTTTCCCTCTGTTATTTCATCCCTAAACAATCTTTTTATTGTATTTATATTACTTAACAATTCTTCTATCTCTTTTTCACTTAGGAAATCAGGATTTCCATCTGTAATCAATTTATCGCCAATATATCTAAGCGTAACATCCCTGTCCGAATATGTTACCATATTCCACAAATCCTCTTTAACTGCTTCAATAATAATCTCATTTGATTTAACTTCAAGCGTTCCACTCTTTTCTGCTATAAAATATGGATAATATATAACAATACCTTTATCTCGCAATTCTCCAGATAAATTATTAGCAAATTCCCAAGCATCCTTCGCATTAGCCCCCACCTTACGTGGCAAGTTTAAGTCATCACCTTGATATACAGCAGAACGAATTGTCCATAATTTTTTATCATCAAAAACAATATTATTATTAAACTCATTCCACTTAATGGTAGGTAATCCTGAATGCTTTAATTCAAAAAATCCCAATAATTTATTCATATATAAACCCCTTGATATTATAACTATTTTTTTATAAATTTCTCGTAAACAGTTTTTACATATTCGTCCATCATGCCAGATATATAATCTACAATTAATCTCTTTTGCAAATCTACTTCATTTATTGTATCATATCTAGGTTTATATTGTCTAACAATATTTGATACTCTATATTCCGGCGGTAAATATTGCGTATTTTCCACAAAAAAATAAAACAATGCTTCTAGCATCTCTTTTCCTTTTGCTTCATACGCATATACCTCATCTTTATTGGTCACACACTCAAATATTGTTTTCTTTAAACCACTTGCAAGTTCTTTGTATCTTACAAATCCTATTTCCTCATCTTTTTGAGTTCCTCGTATCTTCTTCTCCTTTTTAGTTAAATTAACAATACCTATATCATTTATTAATGTATTAATAATCCGAGAGGTTATCTCTTTTCGATACAATTTTGAAAACTCTGCTGAATCAACACCCCTTTTTTTGAATCCCGCATTTTTTTTACTTTTATTAATTATTTTGTCAAGTTTTTTTATACTTTCAACGCTATCTATCTTTGTAGAAAATTCATGAAAGATTTCATCAACTGTAAACACTCCTAATCTTAATCCATCTTCAAAATCATGTGCAGCATATGCTATCTCATCTGCAATATCCACTATTTGAACATCTAAAGTACGCAACTCTACTTTTGTGTCATCAATAATTTTACTAACTAGATTATAGTCACTTTCATATAAAAATTTATCATATCTCAGCTTACTATTTTGAAGAATTTGAAATGGATTATAATATTTCAGAATACCCAACAACGTCCTATTTGTCAAATTTAGTCCTTGATAAGAGTGCCGCTTTTGTTCAACAGTTGTTAAAATTCTAAAAGTTTGTGCATTTCCTTCAAACCCCCCAAACTCTTTACACAACTCATTTAAAAACTTTTCCCCTGCATGTCCAAAGGGTGGATTTCCAATATCATGAGCTAATGCACACGCTTCAACAATATACATTTCCTTCCTTTTATATTTAATTGCTGTTGCAATTGATCTAGCTATTTGTGCTACCTCTAAACTATGAGTCAATCTATTCCTTATAAACTGATCACTCTCTATTCCATAAAGTTGCATTTTACCTTGTAAGCGCCTAAACGATGATGAATATAAAACTCTTGTATAATCTCGCTGAAACTCTCCATCCAGCCTTTTTCGATCTCCTTTGGAATCATATTGTCTTTTTTCTAATTCCTTGTTATTAGTAAGTGGCATAAGAAATTTTTCTCTAATTTCTTCACTTTGCAATTCTAATGTTGTTTTTTCTTTATCCATAATAATCCTCCGTAACTACTATACTATATTCATTCTCTTAAATCTTTGGAGTTATGCTAAAAACGACACGCCAAGTAAACATACCCTCGTCAACCTGTATCAATCCAGCGGCAAATCTCAAGCAGCTCTCTATAAAGAATA
Organism: uncultured Lachnospiraceae bacterium; assembly: GCA_910585605.1. Classification (GTDB taxonomy): domain Bacteria; phylum Bacillota; class Clostridia; order Lachnospirales; family Lachnospiraceae; genus CAG-590. Next base: position 6,319 of record CAJUFL010000034.1, read on the forward strand.
CGGTATATCTGCCACTGCTCTCGCCCGTTGGATCAAACAATACTCAACTGTTGAAACCGATGATGGCGAAGTCCTGACCGCCAGGCAAGCAAAAGAACTTCAAAAACGCAACGCCCAACTTGAACAGGAACTTCTCATACTAAAAAAGCTATTGCCATCTTCTTGCCACACTCAAACAGCGGTTAGAGGCTGTTACAAGCTCAGCTTCCAACATGGCATTAAGCTTCTCTGCAAAGTCTTGATGACAAACTCGTAATGACTGCGTTTAAAAAGCTTATGATAGACGAAACCAACCAACAGGTCTTATGTTCCACTCTGATCGAGGATCTCAATATACTACTTTTACATTCAAGCAGTTATTAGATACTCTTAATGTGATGCAATCATTTTCAAAGAAAGGCTATTCCTTCGATAATACCTGAACGAATGTTTCTTCAAATATCTCAAAAAAGAAGAAGCCAACAGGAAAACTTATCACTTTTTACAAGAGTTCCAGTTATACAATTTTGAGTATATTGAGAAATTCTACAACTTCAGGAGACTGCATGGTTCTCTCGGAATGTTAACACCTGCCAATAAAGAACCTCTCTTCTGCGATCAGGCTTAATCCTGTTTCCAAAAAGTTTTTCTAATAATACTACTCTCTCCGTATCACCCCAATCACAACCCCGCTGATATAAAAATCCTCTACCTGTATCACAATATCCTGATACTTAGGATTCCCTGGATGCAGAATAATTTTATTCTCCCCTACATAATGAAACTGCTTCACAGTAGCTTCATTTGTTGTCAAATCCCCCCCCACAATAATATTACCTTCCTTTGCAAAAGATTGTTTCCTTACCACTATTTTATCGCCATTTAATATATTAAAATTAATCATACTATCACCAGACACTTCCAATATAAATTTCATATCTGGTCCACTTATCGCTTCTAACGGAACCATTTCCTTCCTGTCATACTCTTCATTTACGTATTTGAGATTTCCCGCTGCAACACTGCCTTTTACCGGAAGACAAGTATAGTCAAGTGCTGTATTATTTTCCTTGTTTCGCAGGCAAGACTCTCCGGCAGTTGTCTGCTTATATTCCATCTGTCTGCCGTGTACAAAATCAAAATACCTAAAAATCTCATATTCTCCCACTTCCATTTGACAGACCGGTATATCATCGCAGGCGACAAATGTTCCATCCATATATTTTTTGACAATCTGCTTTTTTCCATCCGTCACTACAATATACTCTGGAGCATTGCCAGGCACAATATAACATTTAACCTGTCTCAGTGCTTCTGCCAAATCTGACCCTGAACTTTTTGTTTCCACATAAATAAAAGGAACTTCCCTTTCATCATCCTTGTATACCCCAATATCCACAAAAAAAGTTTTACTTCCACATTTTACACAAACCTCTGATTGCATACGGCGGATCGGATATCCATACCGGGTCTGAAGCTGATTTAAATACCATTGTCTTACCTTTTCTTCCTCATTATTTATCGTTTTCTCTACCCTATCAAAAAATTGGTAATCTTCTATCGAAAGGGAAAAACATTCTTCTTCCTCATCATCCGAAAGCCTCAGATATTTAGATTCAATTTCACCTATATATACTGATTCCTTCTTACTACTGGTTACATACAGCATCTCCTTTGCTCGGGTCATTCCGACATACAGTAATTTTCGTTCCACAGATAACATTTCGGTTGAATACGGCAAAATTCCATCATTTACCCCAGCAATAAATACAACCGAAGCTTCCAAACCCTTAATTGAATGTAATGTAAACAGCTTAATCTTATCCACACAAAAAGGGGATATCTCTGATTTCTCCAATTCTTTTGCCAATTCTGCATCAATTCCATGTTTCAAAAAATAATCCTTTAAAGTCTCCAGATATCCCTTATTTCTTGCCACAACAACAATCTCACCAAGTCGATACCTGATTGCACATTTCTTTATCTCCTCTGTAATATAGGCAAACTCCTTCACCTGCTCTTCAAAATGACGATACTGCGGTCTTGCCCCATTTCGTTCTATAGATTCTGGTTCCACATAATCACTACTCATTTTCAAATCCTTGTCATTGTTAATAAGAGAATATGCCGCCAGTGCAATTTCTTTGGTCGTCCTATAATTCTTTGATAACACATTGGATTTGCCAGACATATCAAACCCAACACTTTTAAAGCTCTGCTTCGAAAGCCATGACTGAGAATAAATACTCTGTGCAACATCTGCGATAAAAATAATATTGCTCTTCTCCGATTCTTCATACAGATTTCGTATAATCTCCAATTGGGCACGAGATAAATCCTGACTTTCATCCACAATAATATATCTGTATTTTTTAGGCCTTATCTCACCACTTTTCATTTTATTAAGTGCTCTGACTGCTCTTGTGGTATAATCTATTAAATTTGCTTTCCTAAGCAATTTCTCATACATTACAAACGTATCAAAAATAGCTGCACGATTTTCGGAACGTTTTAAAAGTCGCATACGGTTTTCCCCTATACTATTCCGACCTAAGCGATCTACATCCATATATTCTTCCTTTTTCAAATACATGCATCCTTTGATCCACTCTATCTCTTCTAACAGAAACTGCACATTTTTATCTTGAAGTATCGTACTGTTTGGATGCTGTTCCTGCACTTTCTGTATTGCAAGCTTCATTTTCTCCCTTTTCACACCGTCTTTTGCAATAGGAATTTTCTTTATCTCCTCTGGCAGTACGGAATAAATCACACTGTCTATTGTCTTAACCGAAACTTTTTTGTCATCAATGGAGACCCCATATTCCTGACATAAGTATGTCATATATTTAATCAATGTTTTATTATATGTAACAACTAATACTTTTTCATTTTGCATCTCCTTTAACTGCTGCATCGCTACCAGTTTAAAAAGTGCGACCGTCGTCTTTCCGCTTCCCGCAACTCCTTTAATCAGGCTTTGTCCTGATGTCTTACTGTTGATAATTCGTATTTGATCTACACTTAAATCCATCCTTAGCCTCCTTAATCTTAATAACTATCAATACACCTATACTGGATTGCATTTATCTTTTCAAATAATTCTTTATTTTCTACCACAAGAATACATAATTTTTCTCTTGCCCTTGTAACTGCCTGATAAAACAGTTTCGGAAACAAATAGTCTGGATTAGGATGTTGTATCGCTTGTAAATCGCCATTTTCTCCATATTGAAAATTATTATCCATCATAATCATGACATTATCAAATTCTTGTCCTATTGCATGATGTGTATTAATATCACCGCCATAATGATCAATTGAATTTGAATAATATCTTGACTGTGTATATCCAATAAATACATAGTTCTTATTGTCTCTATAATAGGATATAATTTTTACAGCTTCTTTGAAATTATTCGCATATAACAGTTCTATATTGCTATATCTATATTTAATCTTTGATGCCTCTTTTAAATTCAGCATTGATGCAATAAAATATGTAATCTCCTTGTTTACTCGTATCCTGACTGATAATTCAAATTCATTAAAATTACTTTTACTATTTAATACCAAAGGTATATTTCTGTTTTTTTCTTTATTAGATAACACTTGTGTAAAATCATATGAAAATACACATGGTATCTTCTTTTGATAAGAAGTTTTCAATATTGTATCTAAATCCTCATAATAGATTCGTTGCGTTTCATCAACAAATATAAATTGATAATTTCCTAATATTTCTTCTTTTAAATCCTTGGCAGCAATTATGTCCATTCTGTGTAAATATGCATTTAAATAATTGTGTCCTTCACATATAATTCCACAATGTATCATACAACATTTTCCATATTGGCAACATTTTTTTGCTAAATCATATAACAACAATGTTTTTCCTGTTCCTGCATGTCCCTTTATCCCATATAATAAATTACCATTTCTATTAATTAGAAAAGATAGTATTTTCTTTTCAATATCTTCTTGTTGTTGAGTCAAGAAATATTTTTCTGAAAGAAATCTTTCTGGTGAATTCAATGGTGAAATCAAAAAATCTTTTGCACAAAACAAATCATCTATATCTTTTGCAATATAATCATTAATTTCTTTTATAGCATTTACCAAATCCTGTATAGAACACTTTTGCATATTACCAGTTTCTAGCATAAATAGTTCCTTTGTATCTTTTACAAAAGTAAATAAATACATCCTTGTTGCTAGATGTTCTAAATAATACATATTTCTTCTTAATTGCTTCTCTATTTTTTCCTTAGAAATGCTTTCACTTTTCAATTCAATATTTAAAACTATTTTATCTTTACTAATTTTTAACAAATCAAATTCTTTTCCAATATGTTTCATTTTATATGAAAAAAAGAATCCATCTAATTGAACTACATCAATATCATGTTTTACTAATTCATCAACTAATCCTTTTAAGCTTTCGAACTCATAATCCTTTATTGTTAAAATTTCTTCCCTTTGAGAAAGAATATTCTCATAGTTTGAATAAGTCCCCTTTTCATCAACATCTATTCTTGTCAAAGTATATATATTTATTGCCTGCATACCATTCCCTCCATATATTTTTTATAATCTCATCTTACTTTTATTTGAACAAACAGTGCTGACAGCATTGTACATCTTTCCTAAATATAAATCTTTAACTCATCTCTCTTCTTCTGTTTATTACCCAATCACAGCATCTATATATTCGTTATATAGTTTACCACATCTTGTCATAAAATGCAAAATAAAATCTAAATCCGTCGTAAAATATTCTATTCTATTTCCCTACACCTACCCACTTCTATTTTAAAATCGCACATAAAAGTTTTCTAAATACATGAAGACAGCAGAAGCACTCTTCACAAATCTCCTTTTTGTAAGTAGTGTTAAGCCAAAACATCAGCTTCCAGTCTGACTTATCCATCCAATCGATTAGGAAGGAAATTTAAATAAATTTCCCGACCTCTCTCCGTAATAAGCTGTTGCCCATGCAAACTTCTTGTTAATCCCAAGTTTCATCAAGTTCTTTGCTCTGTTCTGTGGAGTTTTCCATTGTTTCCATATACACATTCGTATGCGGAATCTTATTCGGGAATCCAGTTCCTTACAGCGTGTCCTCATACTTCCTATCTTGAAGTAGTTAATCCACCCTCTAATAAGCTGATTGAGTTTCTCTACCTTACAGCTGTTGCTGATGCCCCAACTACAGCAAGTGAGTTCTTTCATTCTCTTCTTGAACTTAGCTACCGGCTTTGCATGTGGTTTCGCCTTATACTGATGTGCTCCTGTGTCATAGTAGAATCCGAATCCAAGATATTTAAGTCCGCTTGGTCTGTCTACTTTGCTCTTACTCATGTTGACCTTAAGCCCTAGTTTCTCATCAATGAATCGTGAAATATTTCTCATGACTCTGTTCGCAGACATTTCACTTCTGACCATAATGATACAGTCATCCGCATATCGTACAAAGTTAAGCCCTCTCTTTTCCATTTCTTTATCAAGTTCATTGAGCATAATGTTTGCTAACAGTGGTGAGAGATTTCCCCCTTGCGGTGTTCCCACAATAGAATCCTCGTATTCATCATCTATCATGATTCCACTGACGAGATACTTTCTTATGATGGAAATAACATCCCCATCTTTGATTGTTCTTCCAATAATAGTTATCAGTTTCTCATGATTCACTGTGTCAAAGAACTTTTCCATGTCAATGTCTACAATCCAGTCATTTCCGTCATTCATCAAATCCAGTGCCATTAGGATTGCCTGCTGTGCACATCTATTCGGTCTGAATCCGTAACTATGGTCATGAAACTGTTCCTCGTAGATTGGTGTTAATACCTGTGCAATGGCTTGTTGTATAAATCTGTCTGTTACTGTTGGTACTCCCAGGTTTCTGACACCTCCATCAGGCTTTGGTATCTCCACTCTTCGTACTGGTTGAGGTTTGTATTTCCTTGTCCTCAACTGTTCCTTGATGTTTTCGCCGTTCCTTTCAAGATGTTCTTTGAGTTCTGTGTACTTCATTCCGTCCACTCCCTCTGCACCTTTATTCCGTACGACTTGCAGATATGCTCTATTGAGGCTATCGCCAGATAGTATCTGCTCCATTAGATTACTTGTACCCAAAGGGCATGATATGTCCATGCGTTCTTTCCTTTCCGTCTCGCTTGATTTGACCATCTTTTACCCGATTGGTTACGGCAGATGTTGCCATCTCTGCAATACGAGACATACTCAAACTTATTGATTGTTCGCCCCTTTGCTCCATCTCCATTACAGAGACTTCCGCTCTACTATGGGCTCGGCTGACTTCTCACAGTTCGTTGTTATTAGGTTAATGAAACCTCTGTGAGACCTCCGCGCTTAAGGTGCACGCTCTTTCTCTCCATATATCCGCCGCATTTACTCTGCTACTACAAATGTGGTAGTTATTAGACTTCGTTGCTTTTGGCCAACTTATCTCTCGCAGCCTAGCCTTATATGCGGTTTCTGTTCGTCGGACCAGAGATTTGCTTACAGCTTCCTTCAGATTCCACCTCGCGATGAACACCCTTGCTGTTCAGCTATACACTTCCCACTACCTGGGCATGTTCGGGACTCACACCCGCTAGAGCGCGCCCATGGCGCGCAAACCAAAAAATGCAGACTGCAATATGCAGCCTGCATTTCCTAATGATTATTTCATTTTCAAATCCATTTTTACTATGTTTATCCCAACACCTTATCGCTCCACTCAGCCTCTTTAAATCCGACTAAAACCACGTTCTCTGTCACAAGAATAGGTCGCTTTACCAGCATTCCGTCCGTCGCCAGCAGTTCATACTGCTCCTCCTCGCTCATAGATGGCAGCTTGTCCTTCAAGCCCATCTCTTTATACAGATTCCCGCTGGTGTTAAAAAACCTTTTTAATGGAAGGCCGCTTCTGGCATGCCATTCCTTCAATTCTTCGGCTGTCGGATTATCTTCTTTGATATGACGGTCCGTATAAGAAATATGGTTATCGTCCAGCCATTTTTTTGCCTTCTTACAGGTTGTGCACCTTGGATATTCAACAAATAACATATGCTCCTCCTAATTCATTATGATGACCAAAGCCTGAAAACAGCTTGCTCTGGCACTAACATATTATAAACAGTTCTCTCATCAAAATACTTATATCAATGTCAGAATTCCCAATGACTTAAGCAGTAAAATAACCAGTAAAATTGGTGCAATATATCGAATCATCACAATATAAAGCTTTTTCCTGCCAAATTTACAGCCGCTCTTTTCTGCCTCTTCAATAACTGTGGCAGGTTTCACAATCCAGCCGATCAAAATACAACTTCCAATTGCTACCAATGGCATGAATGCATTATTACTGATATAATCCATAATGTCCAAAATCTGTGCATGGGCACCATTTGGCAGGGTAATATCAAAGTACAGCTTATTATATCCCAGACATACGAAAACGCCTCCCACCAAAGCAATGGACGTTTCAATTATAGTTGCCTTTGCCCTTGACAAATGGAACCGGTCCATCAGACTGGAAACCACTGCTTCCATAACGGAAACCGCACTGGTCAATGCCGCAAATAGTACCATGGCAAAAAACAGACAGCCCACAATATTACCTACTTTTCCCATCGCATCAAACACTTTCGGCAAAGATACAAACATCAGGCTTGGCCCAGATGCCGCCATACCTTCTCTTCCCATAAAGGTATACACTGCCGGAATAATCATCACACCTGCTAAAAATGCTACTACGGTATCAAATATCTCAATCTGATTAATCGACTTCACCAGATTGGCATCATCCTTTACATAAGAACCATATGCTATCATGATTCCCATGGCAACACTAAGACTGAAGAACAACTGTCCCATGGCATCCAGCAGTACAGTAAAAAATCCCTTAACCGTCAGCCCCTCCAAATCCGGAATGACATAAATTCCAAGTCCTTCCAGACCGCTTCTTGCCACACCGTCAGCATCTGTATGGTGAATGGTCAATGAAAAAACTGCAATCCCTATTACCAGCAGCAGCAAAAGCGGCATAATGACTTTTGAAGATGATTCAATACCTTTATTGACTCCTCTGTATATAATAACCGCTACCACACCCAGGAAAATAGCCATCAGCAAAATAGGCTGAACCATTTCTGTAATATAGCCGGTAAAATAACCGTCACCCGCAGCCTTCGTTCCTTCTCCTGTTAAGTATGCAAGAAAATATTTTACAACCCAGCCGCCGATTACACAATAATACGGCATAATGATCACTGGCACCAGACAGGCCAGTACACCTAAGAATCCCCATTTTTTTCTAATCTTACTATATGCAGTGAGCGGACTCTGCTTGGTCTTTCTTCCGATCGCAACCTCTGTGGTAAGCAGAGTAAAGCCGAAAGTAAGTGCTAATACCAGATAGATTACCAGGAAAAGCCCTCCTCCGTCCTTCGCCGCCAGATAAGGAAATCTCCAAATGTTCCCTAATCCCACTGCACTTCCGGCAGCTGCCAGAACAAAACCAATTGAACCTGAAAATGAATTTCTGTTTTTCTCTTTTTTCATTGTAGTCTCCGGATGTTTCCATCCAACCCCCTGTCTTTCATATTTATTCGCATATCATAACACATTTGGGAGTAAATTCCTATAGAAATTTTAATTTGTTCATACCTCCTATGATTCATCATGACTTTTTTAACAAAAATCGTTTGAAACCGTCTCCGACGGAAGCAGCATTTCCACACAAAATCCCCCATGTACACTATGCCCGATCACAGTCTCTCCACCATGGGAATCCATAATCTGCCTTACGATAAGCAGACCCAAACCATGCCGCTGGGTAGTGGTATTCTCATCGCAGACCATATAATGCGGTGTATGATTCAATTGTTCTATCTGCTCATCCGAAACTCCCACACCATCATCCTCCACACAGATTGCACATTCTCCCTTCTCTTTTTTTACCGTAACATAAATGGTGCACCCGTTTTTGTTATGGTTCATGCAATTTTGAATCAGGTTACAGACCGCCCTTTTCAGCAACTCCCTGTCCACATTTGCGATACATCCGGTAACCGTATCCTCTGTCACCCATTCTATCGAATACCTGTTTTCGATATCCATATTGATAAAATCCACAACCACCTGCCTTACCAGTGCGACTACATTTTCCCGGCTGGTTTTGACAGGCTGCATATTATACTCCAGCTTGGAAGCCAGATTCAGGTCACTGATCAGCTTTTTCATTTTCTCACTCTGCTTTAAAATAACTGCCACCTTGTTTCGTTCCCCTTCCGTCAGCCTGCAATTCTGCTCCAGCTGACTGGCATACCCCATGACCATAGATAAAGGAGTCCTGATATCGTGAGAAACGCCAGCAATCCAGTTTGCCCTGGCTGTATCTTTTTTCTTTAACTGATGCTTCTGGGACTGAAGTATTTCTGATGTCCTGTTAATCTTTGATGCAAGTTCAGACAGCAGTCCTTTTTCCTTTACATGAACCCTGTCCCCCATAGGCAGTGCCTGTATTCCCTCTGCAATGGGCTTTACTGTTTTTAAAATCCCCATATTGGTCACCATATATATAAAAAAAATCAAAGCAATATTACAAACCAATACAATAAATATCGTTCGCGGCAGATTCTTGATAAAATAATAATCCCAGCTGGGATACATTTCCTTCCAATATCTATCCTTTGGATATCCCAAAACTACCAGCCCGTCTTCCGCCCCACCTGTAAATGTGGGATAATCCTTTACATATCCCCGGGTAAGAAATGCGATTTCCGAAATAGAATATTCCAAGGGGATATCATCTGGGAGATTCTCGGTATGCCAGACAACTTTATGAGTGTCATCATCAATATAAACTGCCCATATCTCTTCCTTTCTTAGTTCTAGTGCCATATCCTCAGATAACGTATATCCATTTTCTGTTTTTTGCAGATTTTCTGCTGTTTCAACTGCTGTTGTCCATGGAGATCGCCCCGTTGCCTGGTCAGAAGCAATCTTGACCACTGCAATGATATTTAAGATCATGATCAATATAAAACTAACCAGCAAAATCCCTGCAAACCGCCTTATCAGTTTCAAAATACTTTTCATATCTGGCTCCATTCTCTTTCATTCAACATTATTATAACCTGCTGCCATCTACTCTATTTCTCTTCCACTATCAATTTATATCCCAATCCCTTTACCGTAATCAAAGAAACCGGTTTCGAAGGATTTTCTTCAATCTTTTCACGTATCCGGCGTATATGCGCCATCAAAGAATTTTCGTATCCATACGGATTATCTCCCCATGCCGCCTCACAAAGAGCATCTATCGTCACGATACGTCCGGCATTGCGGTAAAGTGCGGACAAAAGAGCATATTCCTTTGCTGTCAGGGTGATATGCTCACCATCTTTCACAATCTCTGCACGCAAAAAATCAATCTTACTGCCCTTAAGCCTTACTAGCGGATTCTCCTCCTTATAACTCCGGCGCAGAATTGCCATGATCCGGAACAGTAACTCCTTTGGAAGAAACGGCTTTACCACATAATCATCCGCTCCTAAGCCAAACCCCTTAAATTTATCCTCGTCCTCTCCCCTGGCAGTCAGGAACAGTACCGGATAATCTCTTCTGCCTTTCAGCTGCTGCATCAGGGAAAAACCATCTCCGTCAGGGAGCATGACATCCAAAACTGCCAGTTCTGGTTCAAATTCATCGGCAATTGCAAGGGCCTCACTGACATTCCCCGCAGTCTTTATATTCACAAATCCATCTTCTTTTAAAATAGATGCCACCATATCCAGAAGCTCCTCTTCATCATCTACAAGCAGAATCTTCTTTCTCTTTAAATATTCATTTTCCATCATATCCCTTCCCTTCTTCCGAAGTCCGTGTCCGTGCTTATACGTACGTTATTCTATAATTTTTTCCATAAGCACTCACTTCGAAACCTTCGGTTCAGCTTTGTATGCCTTCAAACCAGGTTCACTTCGTTCACCAAGGTTTCAGGTATCAGTGTTCATTATATCACAAACATATGGCAGCATCCCTTTTCTTAAAAAAATGTAAGGTAAATGTAAGGTTAAAAAAATGTTATCGCAAGGTTCATGGTATAAACTAAAGAAAAATGAACGAAAGGAGAACAACCAAATGAATATTATCGATACAGAAAATCTGACAAAAACCTATTCCGGTTTTACTGCGGTTTCCGACTTAAATCTGCATATTCCGCAAGGAACAGTATACGGTTTTCTCGGACCGAATGGTGCTGGAAAATCCACTACGATGAAAATGTTTTTAGGGCTTACCTCTCCTAGCAGCGGTAAATTCCATATTAATGGCAAACGATATCCCCTTAACCGGGTTTCTATATTAAAGGAGGTGGGCTCCTTTATTGAATCTCCTGCTTTCTATGGAAATTTAACCGGTGAAGAAAATCTGGAAATCATCCGTAAAATTTTAGGACTGCCAAAATCTTCTGTAGCAGAAGCATTAGAACTCGTGGGATTGACAAAATTTAAGGACCGTCTTGCCAAAAAGTATTCTCTGGGCATGAAACAGCGTCTGGGGCTTGCCAGTGCACTGATCGGGCATCCTCCCATTTTAATTCTGGATGAACCCACTAATGGACTGGATCCTGTAGGTATCCACGAAATCCGTACTCTTATCCGCACTTTACCAGAAAAATACAACTGTACGGTTTTGGTATCTTCCCATCTGTTATCGGAGATAGAGTTGATGGCTGACAACATCGGGATTCTCAACCACGGCCATCTGCTATTTGAGGGTACTCTGGAAGAACTCAGGGAACATGCTGCATTTTTGGGATATCCTACTGATAATCTGGAAGAAACCTTCCTTGCTATGATTCATGATGATAACCGGCAAAGGAGTGATGTGGGATGAATATCATTTTAGAATGTAAAAAAATGAGGCGGACTGGATTTTATCCTGCATTTATTGCCGGAGGCATCCTTGCCTCCTGTCTCCCTGTTATGAATATGGCTGTCCGTGCGGACACTTTTAAGAGTCTGCCTCAGCCCCCGCTTACGATACTGCTTGATGCGAACTGGACCATGATGGCTATGCTCAATGTCCTGCTTATCGTGTCCGCAGCCTGCATTATGTATCATACGGAACATGACGACAATGCCATACAGAAAATGCAGACACTTCCCCTGAGGGAAAGCGGCATATTTTTTGCCAAGTTTGTACTGATGACATGTATGAGTATCGTAACCCTCGCCATTGAAGCACTTGCTTTTCTGTTTTGTTCTCTTCAATGGTTTGATAAGTATGATGGTCTGTACCCTGATTTATTAAAAAACTTTGGATATTTTCTGATACTGACGCTGCCTGCCGTTTTACTGGCACTGGCAATTGCCTCTGCATGTAATAATATGTGGATTTCTCTCGGTATCGGCGTCATATGTGTTTTTACCGCAAGCATGATTGTATCCACAGACCATTTTATTTTGCAGATATTTCCGTTTGCACTGCCATTCCGTATACTTGCAGGAGCTGCATCTTTAACCATAAAAAAATTCCTGACCACTATTATTTCAGAGGTAATGGTCATTGGATTGGCAGAACTTATATTTTTACGAATCAGGAAGGCTCTGGTTTGAATCATCTTATATTTTATAAATACTTATGCCGTATAAACCGGCTAAAAGGAGGTACCGTATGAATATCTTATCTTTAACGGGCATTGAGTTTGGCAAGATACGACGCTCTAAAATACTACTGATTTTACTGACTGCGGCAGTCATTCTCTGGATACCCTCTATCCTCAATGCAGATTTGAACTTTGGAATGCAGGCAGAAGGCATTTCGCCTGAAAACAATTTTCTGATACAGGGATTTCTCGGTATGGCATGGTTTATGTATCCTGCAAGCATGGTAGTCAGCACTGTATTACTCACACAGACAGAACGCAGTAACAGAGGGATCCTGAAAATGCTTTCACTGCCTGTTGGCACATTTAAACTATGTACAGCAAAATTTATTGTACTCCTTGTTCTGGCAGCTTCACAGATTCTCATGATAACTGGTATATACTTTGCCAGTGCTGCCATTGCGGGTCAGATACAGCAGTATGATTTTATGCTCCCGCCGCTATTCGTATTGAAGGAAGCCGTATACATATACCTTTCTTCCATTCCAATGCTGGCATTTTTCTGGATGCTGTCTGTATGTATAAAGACACCAATTTTTTCCGTCGGTATCGGACTTGCCTCTATCGTGCCCTCTGTTTTGATCATTAATACAAAGGCATGGTGGATCTATCCAATGGCTTATCCGTTTTATGTGATTACAACTGAATACGGAAAGCTGGCTTCCCATCTATCTACAGGCGAAGTAGCACTTGTTCCATGGATACCGCTTGCTATTATATTTACCTGTTTTTGTTTTATGATAACCTGTCTGTCTTTCGGACAGCATGAAAGGAGATGAATACAATGAAAAAAGCATTTTTTACAATTATCGCATCTGCCGGCCTGCTTATACTGTTTTCCCGCCGGCTTGCCAGAAAAACCAGAAGAAATAAATAAGTTGAAAGGTGTGCTATGAAGAACAAAATATTAACCATAATTAGTTTTGCCATGATATTCATACCATGGACTATCCTGCCATTAAGAGAAAATTCCTGGGCATTAGAATCTCCTACGGCGGAAATTATGATTGCCTGTTATGCTGTATTCATGATATTCAGTGGAGTTTTTACGATTATCACCTATGTTAAGGCAAAAGTACAGAATAATCTTATAAAAATCTGCCTGATCATTAATGGAGTCTATCTGGCAGGCGGCATTGCTGCTCTTGGTATGATGATACTGCCAAAAATCATGTAAAGAGTGCAGATAAGGAATGAGAAGTACTATTTTCTCATTCCTTATAAGCATCTAGTCTTTTACAGATAATGTGTTCCCTAAACCATGTTACGAGCGGACCGGTAAAAAATGCAGTTATTATCGTTGCTATACCTACTATATTCCCGGCAATAAAACCAATCAGTACACTGATGGTATCTGTCAGAATCCTGGCCCATTTAAATTTCACTTTACCATGTGTTAACTGTTCTATAATCTGTCCCAATGCATCATATGGGGCAATCCCCAAATCACACTCCATATACAGTGCAACTCCAAAGCAGATAGTCAATACTCCCAGACACAATAACAAAAATCTGGCTGGTATCACAGATTCCAAGCCCTGAACAGTAATACCTGCTGTCCCAAACAGCCAGATACAAAAATCCGCAATATATCCAAGCCCTGCCATGTTAACCAGCGTGCCAAGTCCCAGCCCCTTCCGGAACCAGTATATCATCGGAATAAACAGGATCAGATTAAACAACAGCTGATAAGTTCCATAGCTGATGGGCAGATGATTACTCACTCCTATATTCATACAGGAAAAGGGATCTGTTCCAAATCCCGCCAGGCGAAGCAGACAGACACCTAGGCCAATGAAAAAATTCCCCAAAATCATATACAAACATATTTTCCAATTTAATTTTGCCAGATAATCCTTCATATTTACTCCATTCTTAAACATCCCTTATTTTTCCGTATTGTATCATCCCCGCTATGAACTTTCAATCATATTTTAAACCCGTTGAAAACCAGAAGCTTATATGATATTCTTATATAGTGGACATTATATTAGTCTTAGCAATTATTTGAAAAAAGGAAGTGAAATAAAAATGCAGTTTATTCGAGATAAATACTCGGTGCAGTTGTAAAAACTGATAACAGGTTGCATCGAGGTAAATATAATTATTATGTTATCAGGTAACTGCACCGAATCGTAAAGAATTTTAAATACGAAAAGGAGTAGTTAATATGAACAAAGAATCATTATCAAAACTATGGTTACATGAAGAGACAATTGCACATATTCATGGTTGGGATTTCTCTCATATCGAAGGAAGATACGAGGCAGAACATGATCTGCCCTGGAATTATGAAAAGATCGTCAGATATTATTTACAACCTGAAATGAAACTGCTTGACATGGATACAGGTGGAGGGGAATTTCTATTATCTCTCAATCATCCATATCAAAATCTGTCTGCAACCGAAAACTATCCACCAAACGTAGAACTTTGTAAAAGAATTTTATCTCCGTTAGGGATTCATTTCCAACAGGCAGATGCCCGTAAAGCATTGCCATTTGATGACCAGAGCTTTGATATCATTATAAATCGGCATGGAAGTTTCAATCCAAATGAAATCCGAAGGGTGCTAAAACCCCATGGAATATTCATCACAGAACAAGTCGGTGCAGAAAATGACAGAGAACTTGTAGAACTATTATTAAATGATATACCAGCTCTGCCATTTCCTAAGCAATACTTAAAGATTGCCCAAAGCACATTTGAAAATGCAGACTTTTCTACAATAAAAGCTTGCGAAGCATTCCGACCAATCCGGTTTTGGGACGTCAGTGCACTTATCTGGTTTGCACATATCATTGAATGGGAATTTCCCGGTTTCAATGTAAAGGATTGCCTTGGAAACCTTTACCATGCCCAAAGTATATTAGAACAACACGGTGTCATAGAAGGACAAATCCACCGTTTTCTATTAGTTACCAAAAAATGTTAACATTACCTTCCTGGACTATGGAAATATAGTCCAGGAATTATTTTATATAAAAATTACATCAAAAAGCTGATATCCTCATATTCTCCCCTCACCTCATAATTTACACTATTCTCCATCACAGACAACCTATATACATACTTCCTATTATCAGATATTACAATCAGATTGTTGAATTTCGTTTCTTATTGTGTTACAGTATTATTTATGATAACTTCCCGTTATCATCAGGAGGTAAACATATGACCCGCGAATACACAAAACAGAATGTATATGAAGCACTTCAAGAACGGCTGGATTACATTTTTAAAGAATTTGACAATATCTATATATCCTTTTCCGGAGGAAAAGACAGTGGGCTTTTGCTCAATCTTGTGCTGGACTTTCAGGAGCAATTTTATCCTGACAAAACAATCGGTGTTTTTCATCAGGACTTTGAAGCACAGTACACGGTAACTACCGAGTATATTGAACGAACCTTCGATAACATCAAAGATAAAGTAGAACCCTACTGGGTATGCCTGCCGATGGCAACCAGAACCGCTCTAAGCAGTTATGAAATGTTCTGGTATCCATGGGATGATGAAAAAGAAGAAGCCTGGATTCGGAAAATGCCGGATAAAGAATATGTTATCAATCTTTCCAATAACCCAATCAGCACTTACAAATACAAGATGCATCAGGAAGACCTTGCAAAGCAGTTTGGCAGATGGTACCGCTTGTCACACGGCAATAAAAAAACTGTATGTCTTCTGGGGCTCCGGGCAGAAGAGTCTCTGCAAAGATACAGCGGTTTTTTAAACAAAAAATACGGATATAAAGGGGAATGCTGGATCAGCCAGCAGTTCAAAGATGTCTGGTGTGCCTCCCCGTTATATGACTGGGCAGTAAATGATATCTGGCACGCACATTACAAATTCAACTATGACTACAACCGTTTATACGACCTTTATTATATGGCCGGTCTTACCGTCTCCCAAATGCGGGTAGCTTCTCCATTTAATGATTACTCCAAAGACTCCCTCAATCTTTACCGGGTAATCGACCCTGAAATCTGGGTTAAACTCGTAGGAAGGGTTCAGGGAGCTAATTTTGCATGTATCTATGGGAAGACCAAGGCAATGGGATATCGCAATGTGACCCTGCCGGAAGGGCACACATGGGAATCTTTCACCAAATTCCTTTTAAATACACTTCCTATCAATTTACGCAGGAATTACATAAAAAAATTTAATACCTCTATCATATTCTGGCACAAAACCGGAGGAGGATTAGATGAGGACACCATTCAGGAACTTATTGATCATGGATACCGCATCAAAAGAAACGGTGTATCCAATTACACTCTGAACAAGAAATCCCGAATCGTTTTTATAGGGAATATTCCTGATGATACAGACGATATCAAATCTTCAAAAGATGTTCCCAGCTGGAAAAGAATGTGTTACTGCATATTAAAAAATGACCATATCTGCCGTTTTATGGGCTTTGGATTAAACCGCGAACAACAACGGCGTATTGATACTATACGAAAAGAATACAAAAACATTGAGGAGATAAATTATGGAATATAAAAGTCCCGTTTACAACATAACTGCCGTGCCAATTGATAAAATACAGGCCAACAACTATAATCCAAACTCCGTAGCACCTCCGGAAATGAAACTTTTATATGAAAGTATCAAAAATGACGGATATACCATGCCCATCGTCTGTTACTACGATACGGAACAGGATATCTATATCATTGTAGACGGTTTTCACCGTTACCGGATTATGAAGGAATATCCTGACATATATGAAAGGGAAGGCGGTATGCTTCCCGTTTCTGTCATTAACAAATCAATAGATGAACGAATGGCCAGCACCATCCGTCATAACCGTGCAAGAGGTACGCATGATGTGGAACTGATGAGCAATATTGTGAAGGATCTCCATGAACTCGGAAGATCGGATGCCTGGATATCCAAACATCTTGGCATGGATAGGGATGAAATTCTGCGGCTAAAACAGATAACAGGTCTGGCCTCTCTGTTTAAGGATATCAATTTCGGGAAAGCCTGGAAACCTGTCGAAGAGGAATAACCCATCATATCTTCCCTTATCCCAAATAGTTTACAGCAAGAATCGCTGCCCCAAGAACCGCAAGAACGATACCTGTCGCACGGTTTAAGGTTACTGCACTAGCTTTGTTTGCAAATTTAGCTGCAATCCTGGCCCATAGCAGTGTTGATGCCACACAAAAAATCAGACATTTAATATCCGGCATCCCCCCAATCACAAAGTGACTCACAGCTCCCGTAAATGCAGTAAAAGCCATGATAAAAACACTGGTTCCCACTGCGGTTTTCAATTCATACCCCAGAACACTCGTCAATATCAAAAGCATCATCATTCCGCCTCCTGCACCAATGAAACCACAGATAAAACCGACTGCAACACCACTGATCACAGACTGTATCATCCTCTTGCTGCCACTGACAGCATTCATGGATTCCTTCGTAGTCATAACCGGCTTTACAATAAATTTGATTCCCAGCAGAAATGTCATAAATACGGAAAAGCTTCCCATCGTCGTATTAGGAACTTTGCTTGCCGTAAAACTTCCCACCATGGTAAACAGTAAAACCGTGATCATCATCACAAGCCCATTACGGATATCCAGATTTTTATTCTTTCCATAGGTATATGCACTGACTGCACTTGCAAGAACATCACTGGCCAATGCGATACCCACTGCTTCATAAGCGGGCATTCCCAAAAATGTAATCAGCATAGGGCTGATCACGGCAGCTGCACTCATACCTGCAAATCCGGTTCCAAGCCCTGCTCCGATGCCTGCAATAAAACATATTAGAAATTGATACATTATCTCGTCTCCTCCTTTAGATGCCTGTTAATATTTTTCAGCATATGTGTATTACACCTTCGCATTGCTGCAATCTCCTCTTCCGATATTCCGTCAAACATGATTGCCAGAAATTTCTCCTGTGCAGCCCTCCCGTCTGTAATAATATCTTTGGCAGCTTTGCCTATCATTAGATGTGCTGTTTTCCGGTTGTCCTTTGCATACTGTTTTTCCAGGCAGCTGTTTTTTTCTAATCTCTTAATAGCAGCAGATACCTGTGATTTTGATAAATACCTGATTTCTACAATATCCGATGCCGTATCAAAAACCGGATTATTTGCCAGAAATAAAAGGATATCCAATTCTATACGGGTAATATGGTATTTCTCACATACACCCTCTACACACTTTGCATAGAGCACTTTAATTGCATTATGATGCTCCCACGGATTCAATGGGATCATATCCACACCTCTTTTTGTTCTTTTTAGAACTATTTTAGCGTAAAATACAGAAATGTCAAGAAAAAAGTATGCCACAATATGACATACTTCCTCCTTTCCAGTCAATATTTGTTTAAGCAATAGTTTTCATCTAAAACCTCATCCAGCACGCCCCATCTTTTCCATATCTGTTATATCTGCATCTTTTCGAAGTACAATTTTTCCGTTACATTCCATCACCGGTTCATCCCAGATTTCTTCCCCCAGGCTATCCACAATAATCATGCCAGACTTCGGATTCTTAACAGACAGCACATGACTGTGGATATCTGCTTCCACTTCCGAATACTCAAATGCCAGATCCGTATCTTCCATCGTACAATTTACCAGTTTCAGATTTTTGCAATAGCAAAGGGGCTGTGTTCCGATAATTTTGCAATTAATCAGGGTTAATCCTTCCGAAAACCATCCAAGATATTCTCCCCTTACAACACTGTTGCGTACCGTCACATTTTTGCTATGCCAGAATGCATCCTTTGTATCCAGTTCACTATCCGTAATTTCAAGATTCTCCATATACTGAAAAGAATATTTTCCTTTCATTTTTACATTACGAAGTGTGACATCTTTACTATCCATAAACAGATATTCCGATACAATTTCCGAATCCTCTAACATAATCCCTCGTGACTTCCATCCAAATTCGGTAGAGTCTATCTTGCAGTTTTTTAACGTAATATCCGTGCACTCCCTGACCGCCTTAATACCTCCTAATACGGAATTTGAAATCTCTGCATCACTGGCATACCAGATTGCTGCACGGGTAAATTCATCCATCGTCACATATTCCATGGAAAATTTCCTCACATGCCATAGGGGATAACGAAGGGAAAAACTGCAATCCTTCAGATTCACATCCCTTGCCTCCTTTAATACGGATTCTCCGTCAGCCTCCCCTGCAAAAACACAATTTAATACGTCTGTATTCTTCAGATGGTATAATGCTCTTTCTTCATCATACTGCCTGTTTTTTATCATCTGTCTCATGAAAATCATCCTCCTCTATTTAGAATTCACATAGCAAGCTGTCAAATGCTTTCCTCTAATTATATTCTATGCCAAAACCATTATAATAGCAAATACCTATCCTGAATATATCGCCATAGCTTACAGGAATACGTGCCCCCCCCTATCAACGATGAGAAACACTCTTTGCGAGTTTCTCACGTTCGCGGGCGGCGCCAAATTGGAATGCAGGTATGCTTATGCCTTCCGCACAAATAAAAAAGGCATATGGTATTGATTTCTCATTTCCATACACCTTGTTAATCCATTCTTATCTTATTTTTTAATACTTTGCATACCACGCCCTTTTATCCTCATACATCAGATTATCCGCCTGCGTAATAAGCTTATCCATATCTTCTCTACTGTCGGGACGCCAAACAAGTCCCATGGCCATATTGGCATTCTGTTTCCGCATGTCTATCTTGACCTGTTCTGTTTTTTCTAATAGTTCTTTTTCTCCGATTCCCGTACATAAAGCGAGAAACTCATCACCGCCTATCCGAAACAGTGCATATTCCTTAAATTCACTCCGCAGACATTCACTGGCACGGATTAATAAATTATCACCTGCCTGATGTCCCATGGAATCATTCGCCTTTTTTAGTCCCATAACATCACAGAAAAGAATGCCAATGCTTTTCTCAGGCTCCATCGCAGCGATATACTCATTCATGGCATGTCTGTTACCCATTCCTGTCAACTGGTCCTCAAAGCACAAAGCCTCAAGTTTTTTGACATGATTTCTTCTATGAAAAAATGATACCAGAAAATATCCCAGAATCTGAAAAAGTGCTGTAATATGCCCAAGAAACTGTTCAGGAGGATTATCCACCCCGTAAAAACCGATGATCTTTTCCTCACTTACAAGAGGGCTTACCGCCAATGAATGAATATTCTGTGGTTTTAAGTAATCATATAATGCCGGATCCGTTTCCCGTATGTTTTCCAGATTTTTTATAATAACGCTCTCTCCACTATGAAACCTCTGATACCACATACTGACAACCTCAAAAGGGACATCCTGCAAATTCTCCTTCTGGGGAATAACTCCGGCAGCACACCACTCATACGTATTATCAAATGTACCTTTCCCTGATTCTTCAAAAATATAAACTCTCTCGCTTTTTAAGACCTGCCCTAAATATTCCAGCAAAATTGCAATAGATCTTTCCGGTGAGTGTGCTGTCATGGCAGCACGAAGCCCCTCATTCACCATGATTGCATTCGCCTCATACGCACTCCCCCACTGATTCCATATACTCAAATCTATTGCTAACTCAAAACGATATCTCCTGCTGTCTTTTTCTATCATAGTCTGTTTCAGTACAAGACTTCTTTTAAATGCCGGATGATACCGCATCTCTTCCAGAAAGCAACCAGACTCCAACTGACCATTATTACAAAATAAACAAGGGCTTTGACTTCCAAAAAACAGTTCATAGCACTTTTTCCCTTTTACCTCCTCCACGGAATGGATACCATATATCTCCCGGGCCTTTCGGTTCATGTATATCAAATCATAGCTATCCATATCCGTAACATATACAATCTCATTCAATTTCTCATAAAATTCCCATGTTTCGATATTTGCCATTATTTCCCTACTCCTTATTCGTCCTAAGAATTCTATTATATATTAATAAAAAGAAATAAGCCAGAAATACTTGGGGAATATATCGCATTTTTTCGGTATATTCCACTCCGGGTTTTCATCAGACCTCCTCACAATAATAACAGAAATACTGCTCTTTTAAGATTTTATAAGCACCTCTAGGCAGATAAATTTTCTTTCCCGTATTCAGGCAGACATCCTGAGCATTCAGGCTTTCAATATGTTCCAGATTTACAATATAAGCAACTCCAATCCTTACAAATTCCCGATAAGAGGAAAGCATTTCATAAATCTCCGTCATGGTGATGCGTAGCTGACACTTTGTGCCGTCTGCAAGATGCATATATTGTATTTTTTTCTGTGCTTCACAATATACAATATCACTTAATAAGATACGCCGGATTCTTCCTTCAATCCGCAGCAGAAGATATTTCCTACGTTCATTCTCCACCTTTTCCAAACATTTGTCCAGCATGGAAAACAACACCTTTTCTGATACCGGTTTTACCAGATATTGCACTGCATCCACCCCAAACGCCTCCAGTGCATGCTCTTTAGATGTAGTAAGAAAAATAATCCGGCTCTGGTTTCCCATATCCCGAAGCTCTTTAGCTGCCTCAATTCCCATTTTTTCTGGCATATAAATATCCATTAGTATGAAATCCGGCATATATTCTTTCTCTCTGACCATATCCAGCAGTTTTTCTGCATTTTCAAATCGTTCTATCATAAATTCTGTTCCGGGATATTTTTTCTCATAATTGTTTAGCATTTGTTCTGTTTTATTTAATTCTACCGTCTCATCATCACATAGTGCAATCAGATACATGGACTAAACTCCTTTCCCTTCCATCTATGCCACCGGGACATTCATAATCAGCCGAAAGATAAACACTCCGTTATCATTTTTAAAATCATATTCTCCGTCAAAATTATCAGCTGTCTTGATAATACTGGAAACACCTATACCTCCTGTAAACTCCGGCTTTGGCTGCCCATTTTTCAGTTCCGTTTCTAATTTACAGGTGTTACTGCAAAAGATGACCAGCTTATTCTTCTTCTTTTTAATCATAAGATGGATAAAACATTCCTTCTCCGGAAACTGCTTTTTGACTTCTATACAACCATAAATGGCATTTTCATACGCATTTGCCAATATCGTCACCAAATCGATATTCGGTATTGCCAGATTTTTCCCAAGTGCCACATCCAGTGTAACCTTAATTTGTTCTTCTCGCGCCTTTCTGGTGTATGCAAGAAGGATATTGTTGACTGCGGTATTTGCACATACAGCTTTTGGTATCTCTTCGTCTGCCTCTTTGTTATATTCTTCCAGATATTGCATAAGCTCCTCATTCTGCCTCTGACGTGCATACTCTGCTATCACTGCATTATGATGCCTCATATCATGCCTAAGTCTTCGCCCTGATTCCACCGCATCTTCCAAAAGCTCCATATTCCTTTCCAACAGTCTGTGGTTCATCTGCATCAGCTGATTCTCTTTCTGGTACTCTTTTTCTTTCCCGATATGCAGATAAAGCCGGAATACCAAAAGCTGCAAAGCCCCCGTCAGGAAAAAATTCATTGCAATCTGAAAAAGCCGATAAGGGGTCTGTTCCTTTATATTGGGATTTAAAATGAATCCAATGCCGAAAAGGATACTGATGATCATAACAGTAACACTAAATCGGTCCAGCTCATTCTCCACATAATAACCAAATCCCCGGATAGAGTTTTTAATCTTTTTTTCAATAAAAAATGCCATGAGCAAAATCAACAGAATGCGTATGATAATATCTACCCATACATTCCTGTCAAAGAAAATAACAGACACTTCAATTCCACCAAGAAGGAATACTGCCAGCAGATAGAAAGTAAGTGCCAATTTATATAATGACAGATAAATATGATCACTGCTCATGCACATAGCAAAGACAGCAAAGCATACATACATTACAAAGGCCACCATTCTCACACAGCTCTCCCAGTCAGCCACATACCAGATACATGCTGCCAAAATTAAAATTATGCTAAAACATCCATAGCCGACCATCGTTTTCTTTTTGCCAAACCGTGGCTCACTCATCAGGGAAAATAATAACATCGTCCCCGCAAGGCTTATCACAAAGCGAATCAACGCTATATATACAGAACCTCCTAACATTCCAATTATACCCCCATTTTCACTACACTGTTTTCTTACCGTATCTTTATACCCTAAAAGATGCCACTGTATGGTTTAATATCTCACTTAGGCGGAATAATTCCTCCATCTGTTCCATAACTGCATTCGAATTGTTGTTGGAATTATCAACAGACTGTTCCATGCTCTGCATGGACTTCGCAATTACTCCCACAAGTCCTGTGATTGCAGCAATTGACTGGTTTATTCCATCCATGCTCACACTCATCTCTTCAGAGGATACCCCTAAC
Organism: uncultured Lachnospiraceae bacterium; assembly: GCA_910585605.1. Taxonomy (GTDB): domain Bacteria; phylum Bacillota; class Clostridia; order Lachnospirales; family Lachnospiraceae; genus CAG-590. The sequence continues at coordinate 30,313 of CAJUFL010000034.1, forward strand.
TCATTGGAAATATCATTATAAAATGCCGCATCCTTCTGATAAACTTCGGCAAGTTCTGTCATTCCCCTGTAATCCTTCATCACTTTTCCGTTTATAAATTCCAATAACTTTTCGGAGTTTTCAGATAAAAATGCAACATTCTGTATTACACTCCCCGTCACCTGACGAATTTTATCTACTGCCTGTCTGGAATTATCTGCCAACTGTCTGATTTCCTCCGCAACAACAGCAAATCCTTTTCCTGCTTCACCAGCTCTCGCCGCTTCTATCGATGCGTTTAATGCCAGCATATTAGTCTGAACGCTTATGGAAAGTATTTCTTCCGTCAGAGTGTCAATCTCTTTCACTCTCTGGCTGTCCGTGATTGCCTTTTCCAAATCTTCTCTCGTCTCCTCATAAAGTGCGATGGTCTTTGTGGCAGACTGTTTGGAAACTTTCTGTTGTCTTTGTGCCCGCTCCATAATATCATTGGACTGCTCTACTGCCTCTCCTGCTTTTCCGACCACATTTTCTATCGCATTTCCCAGCTCCTGTCCGTTATTCTTAATACGCTCCGTCAGCTCCCTCGCCTGTACAATCTGTTCCAAAACCTGACTGACCAACTTGGAAATACCGGATATGTCCTGATTCAAAACCGTCATTTTCTCAGTTGTACCTTGTGCAATCGTGCTAATATTTCCCGCTTCCTGTTTCGTATTGAGTATAATTTCCCGAATCTGTTGCCTTACCTCTGTGGTTGCCGTCTGAATCTGTTCCGTCTCATTTCTGTATTCCTTTGGAACCCCTTTCTCAATCACGGTTTCCTCAGAAAAATCTCCAGACGCAAACTGTTTTAGCATCTGTATTGGTGCTAACATTTTTCCGATCAGCCCTGCCATAAATAATGCCACGAACACGATAATGACAAATGCGATCACGATTGCCACAACAACCATGGTAAACATAGATTTTATAACATTTGCAGCAGGAACCACCACGCCCAGCTTCCATCTGCTGCCTTCTATTCCCGCTGTTGCAAAATAGCATTTATTGTTATCATAATCGGTAAGCTTTCTTACAACATTATCGGTCCCAGCTATCATTTCTTTCAGCTCCGGTATGACATCTGCTACTCCAACCGCAGTATCCTCTGTAGGTGCATACTCTTTGTTCCTATGTGCGATATACTGACCGCCACTATCCACCAGAAACCCATATACTCCCTCTTCATAATTAATGCTTTCCGTCAAATCTGTTACCGTACCCAGTGTCACATCCAAACCAATGACACCTGCAAGTTCATCTTCTATGTAAATCGGTGCCGCAATCGTTGTACACATCTGATTTGTCAGTACATCCCAATAAGGATTCGTCACTATGACATTTCCCTCTTCTGCCGCCTGCTTATACCATCCCCGCTGTACCGGATCATACCCCTCCGGTATTTCTGCTTCCCGGTTGGACTGAATAAACTCACTGTTTTTTGTTCCGCAATACAGATTTAGAATCTCTTCCCTGCCTGCTGCATGGGTATCCACTACAGCCTGGACAAAATCCACATCCATTCTTCTCCCTGCCTGAATACTATTTGCCGTCCCACCTGCCAGCATTTTTTCATTTTCAATCCATAAATTGATTTCTTCCGCATATTTATCGGCATTCAGCTGCAATGTCTGTGTCTGATCCTGTATCATACGTTTCCCCGCAACTGCAATAATTCCCAATGTAGTCAGAAGAATACTTGCCACCACAATACCAATCACACTTGTAGTAAGCTTTCCTTTAATTGTCCTTTGCACAAATCTACACCTCCCAAATGCTATTAAATGCTATTATTTTCATAAAAGCTTTATATAACAGTCTTTACTATCATATCAAATATATTAATTGAAAAAATACATTTGGTACGATTCGCATTTTTTCAGGTATACTTTGCAGAAGGCAATTCTTCTTTATATTATATTTAACAGCTTTTTTGACTATTTTTCATATAACTACTTTGTAAATAAAACGTACATAACGATACCATATAAAAAGGACTGCCACACTAAATCTTATTCTCCTTTTTGTCACATAATCTTAACAAAGAAAGAGAAAAATATTAATGTAACAGTCCTTTAAATCATTCCCCTATTGATTCAAAGCTGCATATCAGCCCCAAAACCTCTGACACATATATCCTTTTAATCTAAAAATTCAACTTCGCCGCTGCCGATATGATAAAATGCTCCACATACCTTCAATTTATCTCCATCCTTAATTCCAAGACTATTCTTAATGGCAGCTACGCTTCGTTCTACATTTAAACAGCACGCACGGAATTCGTCCTTTTCTTCCCCGATTGCTGCACGAATCTCATCCGTTATGTACTTGATGTATCCGCCCGGATTACCGCCCATTGCTGCTCCTACTGCTCCACAATGCTCATGTCCCAACACTACCACCAGATTGGTGCCAAGATGATCAGCCGCATATTCAACGCTTCCCAACTGATGCTTATCCATTACATTACCGGCTACACGAATTACAAACAATTCACCGATTCCAGCCATAAAAATGCTTTCCGGAATTACACGGGAATCTGAACATGTAACAACAATTGCATAAGGGACCTGCCCTTCATCACAGGTAGTCTGCCTGATCTTAGGTGATATATCCCCTGAATTAGTTGTAGCAGCTAAATAACTCTGATTTCCTTTCTTTAACTTTTCCAATGCCTCTGATGCAGATAAATTCTCTTTTTGCATAATCTCCTCCATTTCTGTCGTAAAACCCCGTACCAATACAGTGTGATAAAAATCCAACATATATATAGATCAGGACTCATACAACACACTGTATCGGACCACATCGACTTTTTAGTAGTATTTATCATACCATAAACAGCATAAAATTTCATCTCTTTTTTACGATAATTCTTTCATCAGAGTCTGTAACATCATAATATGGTATTCTTCATCCTTGATGATTCTTGCCAGTACTGCATTTATTCCCCCATCATTTATCATTTTAATATGCATTCGATACTGATTGATTGCTGCTTTCTCAGCTTCAATATCAGCCATCAGCATCTTTCCTATATTCCCCGGAATTGTCAGATACTCTGGCGTCCACATCTTAGGTGCACCATTCCTCGGTCTTGCGATAAAGTCTATATTCCCACCAAGCAAAAATATTAATTCTCCCAGCTTTTGTAAATGAATCATTTCTGCCATGGCAATCCCTAAAATTGTTTTTGCCAACGGGCATCTTTCACTGGACATCCGGTTTTCATTGTTAATATACTGTGTAATTGCAGACATCTCCGATACTGAACCACAATAATCCATACTAAGCAGATTCGCATATGCCTGATTTCTTTCTTTTACCTGAATCGGCGGATACGGCAAATCCATCATAATCGGGCTTACCCCGAAAAACTCACAGGTATTGATTAGATCATTCCTTTTTTCTCCCATCTACACTTATCCTAATACTATCTTTTATAGATAATATATTGGCATTTTTCCGTGATGTGCATTTATTTTCTTTTCCTGGTTAATATTTAACTTATCCCCATGACACATTTAATTCCATCCTTAGCACAGTCCCTGCCACAAAAAATGGAATCCTATTTGAATGTTTTCCAGCAGACTTTTCAGAAATCAGTGCTCACTGCATTACACTCATTGTCACTATAACACCGCTTCTGTTATTCGTTCTGCTCTAAAACCAATGCCTGTTTCGGACAGAAATTCGCACATTTTCCACATCTGATGCATTTACTGTCATCCACTACAGGTGCATAAAAACCTTCCTGTGTCAATGCACCAACCGGACATATTTTGACCGATGGACATGAATGATTTTGTGGGCAATTTTCTACAACCACATTTAACCTTTTTTCCATAGATTACTCCTCCTATTGCATTTTATTCAATTTTACCTTTTCCAGAACAAATATCCTATGTATCAATGGCAAAATCAGGATGATTTACTGATTTCAAAATAATGGTCGATATTTTTCTTAATCTCCACAGGATTTAAACTTTTTGACAGATACCCTGCCGGCTTTAATGATAATACCTGCTTAACACTCTCCTTATCCACCCTTCCGGTAAGAAAAATAACCGCAATGTCCGCAAAATCTTTCTCTGAACGAATCATTTCCAGTACCTGTTTTCCATCGCACACCGGCATTTCATAATCCAGCAAAATCAAATCCGGTCTATTCAGTGTAAGACTTCTGATAGCTGATAATCCGGAATTAACACTTGTAATCTCATAAGTTTCACTCAAAAGCTCATTCATTGCCTGTAATATAACCTGTGAATCATCTACCACAAGTATTTTCTTCTTCCTGCTTATTTCTTTTTGAAACATTTCATTCTTCTTAAGATACTTTTCTATCTCTGTCAATGCATTTTCCGCCTGAATGGAAGTTTCAATTCCACTATCCTTTAAATGTGGTGCAATAATGCAATATGCGAAATATCCTTTCCCGGTATCAAACAACAGACTAAACTGTGGATTCTCTCTTTCAAACACTTTTTTAAACTGCTCATATGTCAGCAGGTTTTCTGCCTTTATTTCGTACTCATCCGCAGAAGAAAAATTTTCCATAATACAATTTACAAACTGCCTTGCGGTATATCGAACTGCATTCACAAGCACCATATTGACCTTGTCTGTTTTGACTCCCATCATCTTGCCCACCGTATTAATCAGCAGTTTTTCCTCAAATACCAAAATGGTCTCCCACTTTTTTCCCTCTTTATTACTGTAAATTAAGCGATAATATACTCCCTTTCCAAACTTCTCACCACTATAACTCTCACTGACTACTTGGGAATCCAGTTGAAACATATCATATACCAGTTGAAGAATAGCCTCCCGTATAGCTGCATGCTCCTCCTCCGGCAGCAAGTTATCCCACTTGCTCGTTGCTTCTCCTGTAATAGCACGATCATCTGTCAACGTATGTCCCAGCAGCCAGCCAGTACAGACACCTAGAAAATGACTAACTGCATCCGGAGAATAATCCGTCTGTTCCAGTTCCTTTTCCAATGCAGGAATCGTCTTTTCCCGAAAATCGTCATGGATACGCTTATGCATCTCTAATCCACTGTAATGAATGGACTCCATATATTCTTCTTCATCTGCAAAATGCTTAACCGCATGATCCTTAAAATATTTAATTCCTTCCTGACAAACCCATTGGCTTTTCTCTTCATCCTCCCCAAAGTTAAAAAGCTTGTTAATGATCTTAAAAAGCTTCTTATGCTCCTTATCAATAACCTCCACACCAATATTATACCGATCTTTCCACATCAGCTGATTTTCCATATCCTTCCTCCTTTATCGCCGTCAAGATTATTATTGCTGTAGTATTTTGTATTATCAGAAACCTTATGAACAAATAATTTTTCATTATACCATGGATTTCTGAAAACAGTTACTCTAATTAGTACTCGCAGCTCTACATTTCATATTACTATATCTTACATAAAAAATAAAGTGTATAAGTTTTTAGTCAGTAACCTATACACTTCTTTTAATCATCTGCTTATCAACCTATCCTTTGCAATTTCTCCGAATGTTCTGCCACAACCTTTTTAACAATCGCCATATCCTGCTTCATTACAGCATAATCCTCAACACTATCTTTATATCTTCCATACGTTGAAGTATAACAGGATTCTATTGTATTCAGCCGCGGTAATATTTCATTTTCCTGAGTTATCTCAATCTTCTTTACCCGAACTTTGATATCCTGAACATCTTCTTTGACAGTCTGCATATCTTCTTTCAAATTCTGCATATCTTCTTTCAAATTCTGTACATCTTCCTTCAAATTCTGTACATCTTCTTTGACGTCCCTAAGACCTTCCCGAATATTCAGAACATCTTCTCTAATAGGATCAAGCATATTAGACATTGCAAGCAGTATTTCATTATCTGTCAATTTGATTCCTCCCTAATATTTCTCTCTGCACTATTAAAATTATAACAAATTTCAGGCTTTTTTCAAGCAGATAATTTCTTTAAAATGCGCATCACTAAAACATGCTCCGTCCCCTGAACTTCCTAAAATCGCAATCACATAGGAATATCCCTCATATGTTTAGACCCTGGTAAAACAATATTTTGCCGTCCAGCCACTGCATCAACCTATTAAGCTGGCTTTCATCTTCCAATACCAATCCCCACTCATCAAAAACATTAAATGATATCCTGCATTTAATAATCATCGGAAATCTGCATTGGAATAACTGCACATGTCCTCTCCGCTTCCTCTGTCTCAACATCCATTTTCTTTTCTATAAATTGTATCATTCACCAACACACATTCATTTGCCTCCGATGATATATTGGCAATTATAACTCTTACCTCTTCTTCTATCTGCAACGAAGGATTTGCTAATGCGAGTTTCATAAAAACAGAAAATGATACAATTCCGTATAAGTTTGCTACTGCTCGCAGACAGTATACTATATATCCAACCCTTTTTCTGTCTTCCTCAAATTCCTTACCCTGAAAGGAATCATACAACAAAACCACATCTTCCGGTACAATTACCCTTTCGTCAGCAAACATTCCAGCTTGGCTTATACCTTCCGTGCAAATAAAAGAGAGACATTTTGCCTCTCTTCTAAAATCATTCATTCTATATCCAGCACTATTCACTCAAGATTTCCACAAAAAGGTATTTTATCATCTGGTACTTAAAATAAATCCATGCAGTTAAAAATCTCAGCTTACAGTATACTTTTCCTATATTGTAATCGTTTCAGCCATTCAGATAAATAATGCCCTGTAAACACGAACAATCCCATGGCTGCCATATAGTCTGTAAGAAACATCACAAACGACTCTTCAAAATCGAAAAACACGAACCGGCTTTTCAATAACATATAGCTTCCGATATCACGCCGGATAAACGCATATAATCCGTATCCTGCAATTATCACAGCAATTCCACGGAGCAGCCACTTATAGGAGGCGTATGATCTGCCTACCATTTTCTTTGCCACTCCCATCATTATGCTCCAGTGAAAACCAAGGTGCAGACTCATTGACACAAAACCCCAATAGCCAGAAATCATATGTATAGTTCGTGCAAAAGAATGCCCACCTTTAATCGGCAGAAACGACAATACATGACGTGAAAGAATAACTCCGCTGACCATGGAGCCTAGCATGGAAACCAGCACCATTGCGACAAGCATTGTCTGCACTACACGATAAGCCGTATATTTCCCTTTCAGTACATTACCGCTCCATTTGCTATTTAAAATATGATGCACAACAAATAACAGAAACATTCCAATGCCAAGCCATTCATGCACGGCCTGTCCAATCAGCTCATAAGCCATCAACAGCAATAAGATAACTGTCATTCCAATATCAACTGCTATTTTCAAAACTATTTTTCTTCTCATGCCAGCTGTCTCCTTTTTCATATTCTTAATGAATAATGCTTCTATTTCTCCTGTAAAAGAATCCAATTCAGAATCGATTCGTCTTCAAACAGAATGCTTCCGCCACCATGATAGTTATAAATTCCACGGCTGTTAAAGTATTCGTTATCCGGAATCTCCAACTTTAATACCTCATCTATCTGAGAATCTGACAGTCCTGCATTCTCATAGGCATCATGTAGGTTGTCATAAGCATCTCTTGCCTTCTGCGAGCCATAATATTCGTCATTTTCTGCCATAAATATATATACTGAATATTCTAACGCTTCGGAGCCACCGTTTTATCGCTTGAGAGCCACCTCGGAT
>CAJUFL010000035.1 GCA_910585605.1 uncultured Lachnospiraceae bacterium
CTATGTATATGCTGACTGTAGAATCAGCAGCATGGACATCCCCCTTTGGCAGCAGTACGCCGGCCATGATGCACAGGAACAGTGTGAAACAGCAGCTTAACCTTAAATACCTCATCTTCCTTCCCATCTCCTTTCATCTTCTGCAGACAGCTTGTGATGCCGCCTGCCTGCGTGCAGCCACAAGATGACCGTCATGCACGCAGTATCCTGGATAAGTGGTTTGGAAAACCCCTTTCCTTCTCCTAACTACAATTCACACTTATTATATCAATTACGACCATGCTCTTTCAGGCTTATCACTCGACATCTTTCGACAATTTATCACAAAAATCATTCTCTCTTCCGCCCTGTAAGATATTCAGATGGCCTGTAATCCTTCCCTCGGCAGAGCCTCCATACAAAAATCCCCCCAAAGGACAGCCTGAAATTTATCAGCTGCCCTGGAGGGATTTATACTGTGTTCTTTTATTCCATTATGCTTCGGTTCCATATTTCCCCGGCAGAAGCTTTCTTCTGCCTGAAAGCGTGATGTCTTTTAATTCAGTTTCCGGTAACGCCCGGGTCAGATATTTTAGGCACTCCTAAAGAATTAGTTTTAGAATACGATCTTGGCTTACCATATACATGTGATTTCGCATCTAATAATTCATAACCTTGATCTTTAAATGAATTTTCATCATAATTTTTATTTTTATCAAAGTATACTATATTTATGTAGATTGGTATATAAACACTAGACTTACCATTAGCTATATATATATAAGCTATATTATTAGGTCCATCTTTAACATTATTTTTATAAAAAGGGGAATAAATTGTAATATCATGAGCTCGATCAAAACTATTTCCATATTCATCTATTGCATTTATTCTCCCAAGATATTTTAAATATTCTGCATTATCTATCATATTAGAACCCTTTGGTAATATTAGATATTCATAATCATTTTGTATATCAAGCTTTATTTGTGGATTATTTTCAGGCAGATTTCCATCTACTGCATCTATAACAAACCAGTCTGGATCATTTATAATACGATATAGCTCATTATTTAGTTTTATTACATGCCACTCCCAATCATTATCCCCTACAATAGGTTCTGGAAGTTCTTTAAATACATATGGTTTCTCAGTAGTAGGAGTTTCAGTAGTTACTTTCTCTGTAGTTAAATTCTCAGTAGTAACCTCCTTTGTTGTTGGCACTTCTGTAATATCATTTTGCGTTGTTGTTATTTCTGTTGTTGTAATAACTGGTTCTTTCTTCTTTGCACTTATTACCTTTACTTTTCTTGTCTTACTAGCTTTATTCCCTGCTTGATCTGTTACTGTATATGTTATTTTATATGTTCCTGTACTTGTGAATTTTGTCTTTTTATTATTCTTTACTGCTTTTGCTATTTTTGAATAGCTTTTCTTTCCTTTTTTTACTGTTACTTTTATCTTTTTTGTTACATTTCCATCTCTATTATCTTTTGCTGTTGCTTTTGGTATTTTTACTGTCTTATTTATTTCTACTTCCATTGTATTTTTACCACTTAGCTTTATTACTGGTTTTTTTGTATCCATTTTAGTTGTTTTTGCTTCTACTACATATACATTTGGTTCTATAACTTTTGTATTAACTATTTTTGGTGATGCTGCTACTAATGATAAGCCAAGCGCACATGCTACGACTGGTTTAAATTGTTTAAAGACTGGTATATTTATCTCTACTTCTTCTTCATCATATCCGCAAAATTCAAATCTTTCTTCATCTTCTTCTATCTTTTCGATTTCAACATCTGATATTTCTCCTTCTTTTATTACTTCTAAATTTCCTTTATTCTTTCCTAATACTCTTCTCTTCATACGGATTCTCCATTCTTCCTGATATACTCATAGGTAATTGCGAAACTCCCTGTTTCTTTACCATTCCCTATTTGTATATTTTCCCATAATGGGTACATCATTTCAATCGAATGGCACCAAAAGCCAGCATCCGGCATGAAAAAGAAAAAAACTCAATAATCCTGATATTCCACGGAACCGTCTGAATAAGTAATAATATAAAATCCATGTCCCGAACCGTCACAGTCATCTACCTTCTGTCTGGAGACGACGGTCTTTCCCCTCGGTTTGGAACCCTGTACCATTTCCTGTGCCACAGCTTCCTTTATAATTTCCTCTTTTACTGCCTTTCTGCTCTCCTCTTTTCCGTCGACATAAGTAACCTGATAGGTAACCCTTTTTTCTCCGTCAGCCCCTTCCCGGATAATCTGGCTGGTGCCTGCCAGCATACTGGCAGAATATGTGATATTGGTTTCAAATGCAATGGGTTCTGTCTCCACTATTTCCCTGATTTCTACACGTTTTACAACTATTTTTGCCCCATCCTGAAGGTCCGCTGATTTTTTCGGCGTTACACGGTCTAATTCACCCATAATAATTCTCTGTTCCTCTAACAGCTCCTGTACGGTATGTGCCTGCGTCAGGCAGTCTTTCCTCTTTCCATCCGCAACAAGGGTAACTGCCATACGGTGTGCCACGGATATCTTCATTCCGTCTGTCAGATAAGCCTGTGGACTGTGATTGATGTAATCGTTCTCCACAAGCTGCACACCTGCCTCATCCAGGGCATCCTGTACCGTCCCACCTGTCATCCTGACTGCCCATGTCCTCTCATCCGTCTCTATCCTCACATCCGCATACCGTTTAATCCAGATTCCCATTTCACCAGCAGTAATGCTGGTGTCTAACGACGGGCTGATCTGATCACGGTCTTCTGTGGAAATCCCTGCATCCGCAAGCAGTTTCCTTACTGTCTGCCCTTGCCTTGCCTCCAAAACAGTCTGCGTATTCCCATCATATATATTTATTCTTATGGTATCACTATCACAGCCGTTTAATAAGATGCTGCAAAATATAAATGTTATAATCCATATGCCTGCTTTCCATCTCATATCCCTAGTCCCTCTTCCATAAATAGTTTATCCTGCTTTATCCTGCTTTATCCTGCCGTTTTATCGCTGTATTTCCATTTTATATGGTATCTTTCTATGTTCCGATAGCCGTTGCCTCCGGTAATTGTCTGATATCAAAAACAGCTGTCTTAACACATTTTATGCCTTTAGCATTTTCCGTTAAAACATCTATCTGTACCGTGCCTGCCGGAAATTGTTCCTTTTTCATATACAGCACATACCCATAATCCGAGCTCTCATCAGAAACGGTAAATGCTTCATATTCTTTTGCCTGCCCGTCTTTTGTCATCCGGATATAAACCCTCGTTTCCGGTAAAAAACTCTCATCCAGTATTCCCCTGATTTCCAGGCAGGATACATCATACTCTGACTCTTTTACCTCCAGGGTCGTAGCCGTCTCAACAGCTTCTGCATTTTCTGCGGGCATAACCTCCGTTCCTGTCATAATCGGGGGATCTACTGCAAAATCATCCACATTGCGTTCCACCTTTTCCATAATGACATATTCCGGATGATAACGTTCCAGATACTGTTCCAGATTATACGGTGTCCCTTTTGAAAAATACGCCTTCTCAAATGTATCCGCCATCAGCGGAAGCAGCGTATTGCCAAAGGAGTCACGGAACATAAGCAGGCGCCCCGTCCCTGCGGGATTCTCCGTCTCAATCCAAACGTCTTCCACGCTTGACGTATCCGTCACATACTGATATGTGTATTCTTTCTGGTATGTATAATTCCACTCCGGTGCAAAGGAAAGCGGATATATCATTAGATTCAGGTCACCATATTCGTCCCTTGTCCGGATATTTTCAACCGTTTCATACGTCTCATGTGCCAGTTTGAAATAATCCAGCATCGCGTCATATGCCAGTACAGCGCCCTTCCGGTTCCAGTGGGAGTCCCTTTTCAAATAAAGGATTTCCTTTTCCCTTTCAAATACCGCAAACAAATCTGCATACGGAATCTCCCTTTTGACCAGTTCTTTTTTAAGATATGTCATATTTTTTTCCTGACTGATTTTTCTTCTGTAATAATATGGCATATGTTTCCCATACAGGGAATTCTTATTCGGTGCCACAGTAAGCAGGAATTCTGCCCCGTTTTCTTCTACTTTTTTCTGAATCAGCGACAAATTGTTCCCCGCATTCCAAATCCCTTTTTCCGAAAGGGTCCGTTCCCCGAGATAATCCTTCAGGGTAGAAGCATAGTACAGCCAGCCATCAGAACCAGTAATCACGGTATCCATGTTGGAAACTCCGAATGCCCTGCTCTGTATAACAGAATCTGCCATTACAAACACTTGCCGGAAAGCAAAATGATCTTCAAAATATGCACCTAATTCTGCAAGGTATTCCTGATTCCACGAATCATTTTCCCAAAATTCCGGAAACCCGGCCAGCGCCCTGTTTTCCGTCGTTGCACTCGTAGCTGCAACAGTCATTCCCGCAAAAGGCAGTATGCAGATTAACAGACAGATTATGATATATAATATGTTCTCAACCTTTCCCATAACAACGGTTCCTCCAAAACACACTAAAACCTAAAATAGATAAACGGATTATAGGTACTGCCTGATAAACGGAACATACACCAGACCAGCAAAATGACTGAACCTGTGTTAAGCAAAGACCGCATCACGCTTATATCCGCTTTGCTGTCATCATTTATTTTTTCCCTGATAAAGTCTGATAATCTATGGATGGGTGCGGAACCAACCACCGCTGCAGTAAACATGACAATAAAATAAGGAGTCAGCTGCTGCCATGCAAAGCTGACCGTCTCTGCTGTCGCCCAAAATCCGGTAAACATCTGCCTGATATAATACATTCCCTGTGAAACCGTATCTGCACGGAACATCACAAATCCCACACATACCAGTAGCACTGTATAAATACGTCCAATCCACTCAGGAAGCTTACGGACCACCGGCAGACACTCCTCCAATAACAGTAAAAACCCATGGTAAATCCCCCACAGTATGAAAGTCCAGTCTGCCCCATGCCACAAACCAGTCAGGAAAAAGACCACCATACGGTTTATGACGGTAAGAAACTTCCCGTTCCGGTTACCACCTAATGGAATATAGACATATTCCTTAAACCATTCCGACAGCGATATATGCCACCGCCTCCAGAAGTCCTGTATACTGACCGCCCCATACGGATACTGGAAATTTTCACGAAACCGGAAGCCGAACATATTGCCCAGCCCAACCGCCATATCACTATAACCACTGAAATCATAGTAAATCTGCATTAGATAGGCTGCGGCTCCAATCCATGCAGTCACTGCATTTATATGGCTGTATTCTGCTCCGAAAACGGAATCCGCCACGGTTCCCATGGCATTGGCAATCAGCACCTTCTTTGCCAGCCCGCAGATAAACCGCCTAAGTCCCGCTGCCGCCTGTCTGGACGAACACTTTCTGTTTTCAAGGGAAACGCTGATATCCCTGTATTTTACGATCGGTCCGGCAATCAGCTGTGGAAAAAAACAGATATAAAGAAGCACCTTCGGGAAGCTCTTTTGTACATCTACTTTGCCTGCATATACATCAATTATGTAAGAAACTGCCTGAAACGTAAAAAAAGAGATTCCTACAGGCAGTAAAATCTCCGGACAGCTTATATTTTTCTGAAATATCCTGTTAACTGTATCCACAAAAAATGCCGCATACTTGTAAAATCCCAGCATACCAAGATTCGCCAGAACCCCCAGAAGTAATACTGCCTTTTTCCCTTTTCTCATATGGGATATCAGTAAAGCTGCCCCATAATTTATAAATGCACAAAGAACCATCAGCAGCACATAAACCGGCTCCCCATATGCATAAAACAAAAGGCTTGCAATAATCAGCAGTCCGTTTTTAGCCTTAAGTGAAGGCATAATCCAGTACAAAATATATGTAACAGGCAGAAAAACACATAAAAAAACCAGTGAACTGAATATCATTTCCAGTATACCTTCCCATTTTTGACAGTTATCTTACATCTTCTTGTGACTGACGTTACACATGGAGTCTTACGCTTCATATAAGAATCTACTCCGTTCATCTCCATATCCGGATCACAGGCATACCATTTTCCGTCCTTTTTTACCTCCGTCCAGCCATGAGGCGTCATGCCACCGCTGTATCCTGAAATCTTGCCAACCACGACCCTGGTATCATATCCCAGCACTCTTGCAATATAAGCAAAACAAGCCGCATACCGGTGGCAGTTCCCTTCCTTGTTCTTAAACATTTCACGGGCAAACTTATCCATATGCTTTGCCTTGGGATACAGATTGATATAGGTTCTTTTATAGGAATAGTGCCTGGATAAATAGTAATAGCACTTTTTTAATTTTTTGCTTTTGGAATCCGTGGTTTTTGTATGTGCACGTACAAATTTTACTGCCAGCTTCGTCGTCTTATCATTTACCCTGACACCTGTACTGTCAACATAAAAATAACCTTCTTCTTTATTCCCGACAATCTTATTCTTTTCCAGAACTCCCTTATTGCAATAGTACACCCGGGAATTTCCGCCATAAGAAATGTCTACAAATCTCTCCTCAGGACATATTGCCCCGTCCCCTATCCTGTTAAAATAATACACCCTGCTGTCCTTTGTACCAGGCTTTACCACCCGATACGTATTCCCCTCTGTTTTTATGCACACGTAAACGTCCTGCATCACACTGTCATTGCACATTCCGGTTAAGATACCGTTATTTTCCGTAATCTGATAGTTGTCAGCTGCGTATACATTTAATTTAGACACTGTGCACAAACTAAATATCAATATGAAACCCAAAATTACATTTTTTCTTATGTTGTTCGTGTTCATAATTATCCCTCTTTTCACATGAATAAATTTTATAACGAATATCAACTTCTTAAATTTCTCTTAAGAAACAATTGTATTATAATAATTTTTTCCCGTTTCGTCAATGCTTAAACAATCTAAGATTTCCTGTTTTACATTTATATGTCTGCAATGCCAGAAAAGAACCTGTCAGATTATTATTTAAGCATGGCTATTTTCTCACAAATTATATAGATATTCAATAATCTGACATGAATAGACAAAATGTGACACCGATAGAGGGGGGTAGACGTATAAACAATCTCTCATTTACAAATCCTCTGCACCAATACACAAAAGCAGAGCAATTCTAACATATTTAACGAATTGCTCCTGCTTTTTTCATTCAACTGACCAATAATTACTTCCCATATATTAAAAAGTATTTAATCACTAATATGCAACACTCTGGCTCCAATATTACAATTTCTATTACATGGTGCCTGACTTGAATAGGTGACATTAAATCGGAATCTTTCATTGTTTTTAGCTGAATTGTGTGCATAGAATGTTGCATATCCGCTGCTGTCATAACCGCCACACAAAAGTATATGTGGCCTATATGTATGTGTATTACACCATTGAATTACAACATCCCCAGCAGATAGAATACTGCTATTTAAATCCTTTGTTGCATATCCTTGTGCATTTAATCTTAAGATCTGACCCTGAACACCTGTCGCATTTGCCACAGCATTATAACAGTTTGTTGTAATATATTCTGTTTTAATCGATATTCCTCCTGCCTGTACACATTTAGATACAAACTCTGCACATAATCCCTGTCCATCATTCCAATGATTTGAGGCATACTTTAACGCAGCATTTACATTATAGAATGGCACCGTTTTCTCTTTTAGTTTCTGATACGCCGCACCTCCCCGGTCTATAACAGCGCCCTTCCCGACTATTCTGATTTCAATTGCTTCTGCCTGACGGGAACCTCCCGTCGTTCCTGCGGTCTCTCCATTCTTTGCCCAGCCCATCCAGCCGATTTCTGCCACATGCATTCTATAATAGATGTCAAAGTCCTTTGCCAGATTCCCCTTTAATTTGATCTCAACAGCTTCCAGTTTTCTGGATTCACCGATTGTTCCCGCCAGTTCACCGCTGTTCTTCCATCCCTGCCATCCTACATATGATACATGGGCACGGTACTCTATCCCGCTCTTTCCATCCGCATCTGCCAGATTAATTTTTAATCCTTCCATCTGTCTTTTTTCACCAATTGTTCCTGCTGTCTTTCCGTCACTGACCAGACTTTTCCATCCTGCATATGCACAGTGTGCCTGATAGGTAAGCTTTGGTTTCACAATACTATGGCGGCCTCCAACAGAAAATGCTGCATTTTTCTTTACCAGCCTGATCCGAATCGCTTCCATCTGTAGCGAAAGCCCCTCGGAACCTGCTGTTTCTCCATTTTTTGCCCAACCGAGCCAGCCAAACTCTGCAACATGAACAGAATAATATATATCGTATTTTTCAGCAAAGGTTCCGGTCAGCTGAATCTGAATTCCCTCCATACGTTTTGACTGGTTTTCTGTCCCTGCGACCTGCCCTGATGTTTTCCATCCCTGCCAGCCTGCATTTTCAACATGTGCACGATATTTGACCATGCTGTTTCCCTTATCATCCTTTAATGCAATCTTAAGACTCTCTAAACGTTTTCCCTTACCAGTTGTTCCTGCTATTGCGCCATCCTTTACATTCGGCATCCAGCCTGTTTCCTGCACATGAGCCTGATAAGAAAGCGCAGGTATCTCCGTAATCTTCCCAGTCGTTGCAGATACTTGTACTGCAGAGGAATCCCCAGTTGTTTTTTCTGTCGTTAGCGGCTTCTCTGCTATAACCGGAGCCCCGGTATTTTCTTCTACTGCCACCTTCTCTCCAGCTTCTTTTTCTGTGGTAATATTTTTATCCACATTTACATCTTTATTTTCTGCTGCTTCATCTTCCTCATAAATTTCATTATCTTCAAAATCGTATTCCGGTTCATCGTCATCATAATTCTCATTCTCTACAAATACCCGAATCTTCTTTGCAATTCTTTTGCCATTTTTGTTCTTTGCCTTGGACATTACAGTAATTGTACTTTCGCCTTCTTTCTTTGCCCGGACTATAATTTTCTTTCCTATTGTTTTTGCAGAAATCACTTTCTTATCAGATATCTTAATTATAATTTTTTTATTTGTTCCTTTCGTCGCCATTACATTATATTTAATGCTCTCACTCTCTCCCTTCTCCAAATTCAGAGAAGCTTTTTCCACAACAAGCTTCTTAACAAGCTTCCTTCCGGCGGCATCCGCTTTGATCGGAATGATTCCAATACCGCTAATCACCATAATAACTGCCAGTACCATTGCTTTGATTTTCATTTTTGTTTTTTTCATAAAAAACGCTCCCTTCTTTCACTAAACAACTATGCTCATCTTATCCTCCGTTTTGCCAGGCACCGTTCCATACATGAAGTCAGGTCTTCGTTAAAACCCGGTTTCTTTGATTTCCATCGTAAAAATCCGTGTATGAAATGTGCTTTATGCTTACATCATACACGGATTTTTTTATAAAATATGAAATTGTAATATTTATAAAAATTATTGTAACTTTTGACAACGGAATGCCTTTAACCTTCTTTCACCATACACTCTTTCCGGTAAAAGCAGATCCCGTATTTCCGGATGAGCCGGTATCCCTCCTTATACAAGGATGCCTCATAATTCTTCTCCTCTATCTGCCTCAATGCTTCCCCACAGCCTTCCTCCATCCGGTCAAAATCCTTTACGACCTTTATCTCCATTATCACTGCCTGCCCTCTTACAGACAGATGCTTAAATAAAATATCCGGTCTGCCGTTTCCGCTTTCACGGTTGGAGATAACGGTATAATGCTTACATCCCTTTAACAGTCCGCAAAGGAAACCATGATAATAATTCTCTGCATAATCATAAAAGCTGATGGTTTCTAACAGCAGCTCTGACACTTCATTTGCAAAAGTCTCACAATCTCCTTCTAAAATTGCTTTGTGCAAAATACTCAGGTCTGTTGCTTTTAACCTTTTATCAAACCACTCCAGAATAGTATTCTCATAGATATAGCCAATCTCTTCATTCGGAAGTGCCATTTTCAGATAGATATTCCTCTCTTCCCTCCGCTCAGATATTTTTTTTAGATAGCCGGTAAAAAACAAAAAATTCCATAGGTTATCCTGGGTTTTGTGAATATCCTCATAGGTAATATCCTCATGAACCGGTTTTTCAATGGTTCCTCCTTCCAGCAGTCCTTCTATCTCCTGTTTCACCACACTGTCCGCTTCTTCAATCAGTTCCCGGATAATGCCGTTAGAAGAAGTGTTTGACCAGTACGGCTTTGGAAATGCGGCCGGATTTGAACTTAAGGCGCTTACATAATTAATCACACTCCATGGATTGTAAACCTCCGTGTCCCCAAACAGATATCCGTCATACCAATCCTTTACCTCCCCTATTTTATCTGACAAACCATAATCGATAAGCATCTGCTCCACTTCACCCTGCGTAAAGCCAAAATGTTCCGCATAATCAACCGCCAGCACAGACTGGACTGCCAGATTATTCAGTCCGGTAAAAATGCTCTCTTTGCTAATCCGCAGGCATCCTGTGATAACCGCAAACTCCAGACTGTCATTCGTTTTCAGTGCAGACTCAAACAAAGAACGAATAAAAGCGATCATCTCATCATAAAATCCCTCAAAATAAGCATTCTCCAATGGTACATCATATTCGTCAATCAATATAATGACATTTCTTTCATGGTACTGTTTTAGGCAATTGGACAAAAATTCCAGTGCTTTGGCATAATCGATCATTTCCCCTTTCCGTTCCATGATGTTCCTATACTTCTCTTTATTTGAGGTTAATATAGCATCACATTCTAACACATAACGGTGGCGTTCATATTCCTTTGCAATTTCGTCCAAAAGGCTTTTATATGCCATATCAAAATCCGGCTGCTTCGCTGATTTTAAAGACAGGGAAATCACCGGATATTTCCCCATGTGCGCTGTATACCGTTCTCCTGCCCGGCTGATCTTCATCCCGTCAAAGTAACGGCTGTTATCCGTAATATTTCCCTGTATATCCGTATCCTGCTCAAAGAAGGTTTTTATCATGCTTAAGGCAAGGGTTTTGCCAAAGCGGCGGGGTCTGGTAAAGAGGCTGACAGCGCCCCCCTTATCCAGCATCTCCTTTATCATAAGCGTTTTATCTATATAATAGTATGGTTTATCAAGGATTCTCTCATAATCTTCAATCCCGATTGCAACCGGCATTTTTTCCATTCTGTCCTGCCTCCTTTTACGGATATGTTATAGGTTATTGTAGCATAGGGTTAGAAAAAATACCACAATTGGAGGGGAACTTTTAAGACATTTTAATCTGTACGGAAGCTCCCAAAATCACTCCGCCTCAAAATACTCCTCCGGCATATCCAATTCCGGTTTATCCTGAATTTTCCACGCCAGTTTACTGGTCCTTTCTTTCACCTCATCCAGCTTTTTCCGAATCCCCTTTAACTCTCCCATACAAATATCCGCACTTTTTGCATCCCCTGCCTGCTGATACAATCCTACTCCAACTCCCAGCATATCCGCATAATCTATGTACTCCTCAAGAGAATACGGATTGCATGCAATCGCCTTCTGCTTTGCCTCTATCACCTCCGCAAAATTTCCCTCTGCATATGCCGATCTTGCTTTTGCACTCCATGCAATGGAAACATACTGATTATGTGAAAGGATTTCGGAAGCAATCCGGTCCATGTCTGAAGGAGCAGACACCTTTTTCAATGCCTCAATCTGCAAATCGGTATTCCATGGATAGAATGCCAGTGAAGTATCTGATAAGGAAAAAGCCGATGTTCCCGTTACAATCCCGAAATATAAGATTACCAAACCCATAACAAACACCGCCGCTCCCGTCTTGTTATTCTTATACTTAATTTTCCTTCCCTGCTCTCCTTCTACATCTAAGCACAGCAGTAATAAAAACCACATCACCATATACTGCAAATCAAAATCAAACAGCATATGCACCGCAAACAAAACAAGCAGGATTTTTCTCATAATATCGGTATGTTTCGATAACATACATTTTCCTAAGCAAACAATGAATAAAATACCGGCAATCCAGCCCACATCCAAAAATATCTGCAAAATATCGTTATGTACATACCTGACGGAATAAACTCCTGTCTGGAAAGAACCCTGTTTATAATAATATCCCAGATACCCTAATCCAAACGGATGCCGCAAAATCTCTGTGAACGCATCTTTCATATAAAGCAGCCTGCCCAAAAAAGTACTGCTCCAAACGGATGTTGTCAGAAAACGTCCTATTCCATCTGCCTGCCCATTTATCTTAGTAAAAAAACCTATTAACATCATCCCCGCAAAAGCTGCCACAATGGGAAGAAGCACCTCTTTTTTTCGATAATATATACATAGAAACAAAATCATAACAACCAGCAGTACCCACACAGTTCTGCTTCCTGAAAGAAAAATACCCGCTGTCAGAATTACCGTCTGAAAACAAAATTTTTTCCCTGATATCTCTGTCCTGTTATGCATGACCAACACGACAAGTCCTGCCAGAAGATACATTGCATAAGTGTTGGGATATTGGAAAAATCCCCCCATTCTTCCATTTACCATGAGAAAATCCCTGCAAACCGGAATAAGGGCAAGCAGACACGAAAAAATTGTCATCCATGTCCCTAACACTGGCAGTAAATACAGCATCTCGTTTCTTTTTTCTTTGGAAAGCTGTAATAATCCCACCGCAAACAGCGGTGCCGGTAAAAATTTTACTGCTCCCCACGGTGCCATCCCACGGTCAACCGCCCAAAAAACACTCAGGAGATAGCCGGCAAAAACAGCGCATACCGTTATAAATGATATTGAACAGGAATACGTCAATCTCCTCTCCCTTTTCCAATATCTCCATAACCAGATTAAAAGCATCATTGCAATCAAGGCACTGGAACATTCGTAAAATACTCCTACCATAAAAGGAGCTGCACAAAATATAATGGCAGGTATATCAGCTACCCTTTCTTTCCAATATGAAATTTTCCCTATATTATTCGTTATCTCCATGTGCACCT
This sequence comes from uncultured Lachnospiraceae bacterium, assembly GCA_910585605.1. GTDB lineage: Bacteria > Bacillota > Clostridia > Lachnospirales > Lachnospiraceae > CAG-590. Next base: position 12,947 of record CAJUFL010000035.1, read on the forward strand.
GCTGTTTCCCTGTTCCTTAAACACTCACTTTGTCTTTTTGCTGATCGTCACATACTTACCATACGCTTTTTTGGTCTTCCCGTTTTCTGCTTTAACATTCTTATAAGCCCGGATACGGATATAATATTTTTTCCTGCTCTTTAGCTTGGATATTGTATATTGGGTCTTATTTTTAACCGTATACGTTTTTGCACCCTTAAAATTTTTCTTTGTGCTGACCTGAATCTGATATCCATTTGCCCCGGATACTTTTTTCCATTTTAATGCTAATCCCTTCTTTTTGGCGGTTGCTTTGAATTTTTTTACCTTTTTCAACTTTGGCTGTTTCTGCATGTTTGGGTCCGTATTTTCAGAAGTGTTATTGTTGCCGACATCTTTTGGAGGTATGTTATCGATATTATCCTGATTAGGTGGATTTTGGGGTATCAGCTTTACATTCAGTTCATTTTCCTTTGCATAAGTCACTGCATAGGAGCCTTCCTCAGTATGAATGATTAAATGTTTGTTACATCCCAAAAATGCACTTTCTTCGATACTCGTTACATTACTTGGAATATCAATATTTATCAATTTGCTACATTCATAAAATGCACCATTTCCGATACCCGTTACACTGCTCGGGATACTGATACTCGTTAATCCGCTACATTTCCAAAATGCACCATCTTCGATACTTGTTACGCTGTTTGGGATACTGACACTCGTTAAACTGCTGCAACCAGAAAATAAATACTCCCTAATATTCGTTACTCTGCTCGGGATACTGATACTCGTTAATCCGCTACATCTGAATGCTCTTTCTCCGATACTCGTTACACTATCCGGGATACTGATACCCGTTAACTCCCAGCAATCGTCAAATGCACCATCCCCGATACTCGTTACACTGTCCGGAATACTGACACTTGTTAAAGACTTACATAGAGAAAATGCTGCATATGCTATATCCGTCACACTGTTCGGGATACTGACACTTGTTAAATCCCAGCAATTTTCAAATGCTGAATTTCCTATGCCCGTCACCCCTTCTGGAATATTAATAATTCCTTTACATGCTCTTCCATCAATCACAATCCCATTTACAATCACACATGGATTTTCTGCCCTTTTATGATCCAGCCATTTTGTTCCTTCAAATGCATAACTTCCGATATTCGTTACACCATTCGGGATGCTGATACTTGCTAAACTGCTACACTCAGAAAATACAGATTCCCCGATGCTCGTTACACTGTTTGGGATACTGATACTCTTCAAAGCACTACATTTCAAAAATGTACACTCCCCGATACTCGTTATACTGTTCGGAATACTGATACTCGCTAACCCACTGCACTCTTCAAATGCACCATTCCCGATACTCGTTACACTGTCTGGGATACTGATACTCGTTAATCCACTGCAGCCAGAAAACGCAGATTCCCCGATACTCGTTACCGTATCAGGAATATTAATTATACCTTTACATTTATATCCATCAATTACAATGCCATTTACAATCACGCATGGATTGTTTGCGCTCTTATAATCTAACCATTTTGTTCCTCTAAATGCATAACCTCCGATACTCGTTACACTGTTTGGAATACTGATACTCGTTAAAGCGCTACAACCATAAAATGCAAACTCCCCAATACTCGTTACATTACTTGGAATATTGATATTCAATAAACCACTACAATTACAAAATGCACCATCCTCTATGCTCGTTACACTGTCTGGGATACTGATACTCATTAACCCGCGGCATCCATAAAATGCCTCACACCCGATACCGGTTACTTTATATCCGTCTAAAACAGCCGGTATTATGACCTGACTTTCCTCTCCATCATATCCGGTTATCTCTATTGTCCCATCCCCATTTACTTCATACCACCAATCCCCGCTTGTTTCCGCATTTACAACTTCTATCTTTCCATTCATCATCCCTATATGCAGGCATGACAATACTAATAACAGATATATTACAGGTTTTGCCCAGATTCTTTCTCTTTTCATCTCCATCACTCCTACTCACATTTTTTATCTTTACTATGCTTGTTCCTTAACAACACTCACTTTGTCTTTTTACTAATCGTTACATATTTTCCATACGCTTTTTGGGTCTTCCCATTTTCTGCTTTATAATTCTTATAAGCCCTGATACGGATATAATATTTTTTCCCGCTCTTTAATTTGGATACTGTATATTTTGTCTTATTTTTAACCGTATACGTTTTTGCTCCCTTAAAATTTTTCTTTGTGCTGACCTGAATCTGATATCCATTTGCCCCAGATACCTTCTTCCACTTTAATGCTAATCCTTTCTTTTTGGCGGTTGCTTTGAATTTTTTCACTTTTGAAACTTCCACTTTCTCTATATCCGTCTTTTGGTCGGGATGATTTTGGGATAATATTTTTGCTGTTAATCCATTTTCTTTTGCATAAGTAACCGCATAGGAACCTTCTTCTGTAAATATTGTTAAATTTTTGTTATACGCTTTAAATGCGCCTGCTTCTATACCGGTAACACTACTTGGAATAGTGACGCTTGTCAGATTACTGCAGCCGGCAAATGCACCATTCCCGATACTTGTTACGCTATTCGGAATACTGATACTCGTTAACCCACAGCAGCCTTCAAATGTACTCCTACCGATACTCGTTACGCTGTTTGGGATACTAATACTTATTAGCCCGCTGCATCCATAAAATGCACTATTCCCGATACTCGTTACACTGTCTGGGATACTAATACTCGTTAATCCGCTGCAATATCTAAATGCACTATTCCCGATGTTCGTTACACTGTTTGGGATACTGATACTCATTAACTCACTACAATTATAAAATGCAGAATCCCCGATACTCGTTACACTGTTTGGGATACTGATACTCGTTAATCCGCTGCAATTTTCAAATACATAATTTTCGATACTCGTTACACTGTTTGGGATATTAACTGCACCTTTACATGCATACCCATCAATTAAAATCCCATTTACAACAACACATGGATCTATCGCTCTCTTATTGTCTAACCATTTTGTCCAAGAAAATGCCCTATCCCCGATACTCGTTACACTGTTTGGTATACTGATGTTTGATAAACCACTGCAATCAGCAAATGCATAATCCCCGATACTCGTTACGCTATTCGGTATACTGATACTCGTTAATCCACTGCAATTATAAAATGCAAACTTTCCGATACTCGTTACACTGTTTGGAATATTAATATCGGCTAACTCACTATTATTTTCAAATGCATAATCCCCGATGCTTGTTACACTGTTTGGGATACTGATGCTCGTTATCTCCAAGTAACTGTTCCATCCAAACGCAAACGCATGACTCCCTATCCTCGTTACTGTATATCCGTCTAAAACAGCCGGTATTATGACCTCGCTTTCCCCTCCCCAATAGCCGGTTATCGTTGCTGTCCCATCCCCATTTGCTTTATACAACCAATCCTCACTTACCTCACTTACTTCTGCATTTACAACTCCAATCTCTCCATTCATCATCCTTATATGCAGGCATGACAATAATAATAACAGATATATTACAGGTTTTGCCCAGATTCTTTCTCTTTTCATCTCCATCACTCCTACTCACTTTTTTATCTATACTTATTCCTTAACGATGCTCACTTTGTCTTTTTGCTGATCGTCACATACTTACCATATGCTTTTTTGGTCTTCCCGGTTTCTGCTTTAACATTCTTATAAGCCCTGATGCGGATATAATATTTTTTCCCGCTCTTTAACTTGGATATTGTATATTTGGTCTTATTTTTAACCGTATACGTTTTTGCCCCTTTAAAATTTTTCTTTGTGCTGACCTGAATCTGATAGCCGTCTGCCCCGGATACTTTCTTCCACTTTAATGCTAATCCCTTCTTTTTGGTGGATGCTTTGAATTTTTTCACCTTTTTCAACTTCGGCTGTTTCTGTATGTTTGGGTCTGTATTTTCAGAAGTGTTATCACTGCCGACATCTTTTGGAGGTATGTTATCGATATTATCCTGATTAGGCAGATTTTTTGGTATCAATTTTACAGTCAGTCCATATTCTTTTGCATAAGTGACGGCATAGGAACCTTCCTCGGTATAAATGATTAAATTTTCGTTGCATCCCTGAAATGCACTTTTACCGATACTCTTACACTGTTCGGAATATTGATACTCTCTAACCCCCTGCACTCTTCAAATGCACTATCTGCGATACTCGTCACTGTATCAGGAATATCAACCATACCTTTACATTCATATCCATCAATTAAAATCCCATTTACAACGACGCATGGATCTATCGCTCTCTTATTGTCTAACCATTTTGTCCCAAAAAATGTATCGTATCCTATACTGGTTACACTGTTTGGAATACTGATACTCTCTAACTTGCTGCAATTATAAAATGTACCATATAAATTCGTTATACCATTCGGAATACTGATACTCTCCAACTCATTACAATTTGCAAATACATAACTTCCGATACTCGTTACACTGTTTGGAATATTGATACTCGTTAATTTACTGCAATATACAAATGCACTATACCCAATATTTGTTACACTGCTCGGAATGTTGATACTTGTTAACCCAATGCAACCTAAAAATGTATCATTCTCAATACTCGTTACTCCTTCTGGGATATTAACCATACCTTTACATTCATGCCCATCAATTAAAATCCCATTTATAATCACAAATGAATTTTCTGCTTTTTTATTATCCAACCATTTTGTTCCTTCAAATGCATACCATCCGATACTTGTTACACTGTTTGGAATATTGATTTTTGTTAAACTGCTACAATCTTTAAATGCAAAACTCCCGATACTCGTTACATTGTTTGGTATACTGATACTCGTTAAACTGCTACAATCTTTAAATGCACCATACCCAATACTTGTTACCTTATATCCGTCCAAAACAGCCGGTATTATAACCTCGCTTTCCCCTCCGTTATATTCTGTTATCGTTGCCGTCCCATCTTCATTCACTTCATAATCCCAATCCCCACTTGTCTGTACTTTCACCCTGCGAATCTCTCCATCTGTCAGGCTTATTTGCAGGCACAGAACCAATATCAGTAGATATGCCGTTGCTTTCTTATACTTTCTCATTTTTTCTTCCTTCTCTCCTTCCTTTCTATTTTTGTTAAAAAAACACTGATTAAAGCGTTTCCTAATTACATTTTCATTACAACAGACTCAATACCGCCTGCGGGCTTTTGTTTGTCTGTGCAAGAATTGCCTGTCCTGCCTGAATCAGTACATTTTGTTTGAAATATGCGGCTATTTCCTCAGCCATATCTGTATCCCTGAGCTTTGACTCCGCTTCCCGCAGGTTCGCACTGTAATACATATTTGCAGCCATCGTGCGTTCTAACCGGTTCTGTTGTGCACCGAAGGCACTTCTGTATTCACTTACCTTCTTGACCGCCCCATCCACGGTCTGGATGGCATTACCAGCTTCCGCATTAGACATCACGCTGATATGTTTGATGCCAATTGCTGCCGCTGTGGCATTGACCAAAGAAAGATTGATGCCCTCTCCGGTATTGGCTCCCGATTGAATCCAGAGAAAGGTCGGTTTATCACCAGTACGGACTTTCATATTATAAGGGCTTCCTTTATGACCTGCACCCACAACTTTGGGAGGAATTGTAGACGGATTATAATATGCATTCATATAGGAATTGTCTGACTTAAAACAATTCTTTCCTGGATCCCAACTCCAGTGCCGATAGTAAATGTCTCCATTTTCATCCACGCCAAAATCATCAATCGTAACTGAACGGCTTATACCATCACGACGGTCATAAACATTAATAACCGCCTTTCGCTCATCACTTTCACTTGGACCATTAGGATATAATTGTTTATCATCCCAGTTATGAAGACCAGAACCGTTGCCGCTTTTACTGCTTCCAAACATAGCACCATAATAAAACTTTTCCCCATTCATTTCATAATCAATACGAACGGCTGTTACCGCAACGGAATCACCCGGATGATATGTTTTATCGTCAACTATAATCTCATTTTGAGCAGTGAAGGTATATGTCTTTTGTGTCAGATACCCCAGCATAATACTTCTCGGATCAGCCCCTAGCAGCGGATAAATTCCTTCATTAAACTGTGTCTTATTTGCAATATCATCCACCTCTTTGACCAGTTCATCCACCTCTGCCTGAATCGCCATCCGATCTTCGGTATCATAGATATCATTTGCCGCCTGTACCGCCAGCTCCCGCATTCTGGCAAGAATCGAATGGGTTTCATTTAAAGCCCCCTCTGCTGTCTGAATCAGTGAAATTCCATCTTCAATATTTTTTACTGCCTGATTCAATCCTCTTATCTGGTTTCGCATCTTTTCTGATATCGACAGACCTGCCGCATCATCTCCTGCCCTGTTAATCCGATAGCCGGAAGATAACTTCTCTGTATTTTTACATATCATCTTTTTGTTTATACCCAAAAAGCGGTTTATGTTCATAGCTGATATATTATCCTGTATTCTCATAGCTGCCTCCTGCTGTGTTTTATTCTGTTACATTGAAACCCGCTGATGCTCTCAAAATTCATCAACACAATTCCTTTGATCTTTCCTGTCATTACTGCATTTTGATATGTTTGCCTATAATCCGAATCAATTATAACATTTCAAATTACTAATTTCAGCCATATAACACTAACGGTATCTATCTGGAATGAAAAGGCAGTAAATAAAAAGCCCTCCAAAACATTCCTGCTTCAAAGAGCTTCTCATTCTATCATACATCCATATCAATGTCTCTCACTTTTATCCCCTTACTCACCCAGATATTTTCTCCTCACCTCTTTCCATCTGTATTTACTAATGGGAATTCTCTTCCCGTTTTTCAAAACAGCCTCATTATCCATCAAAGTTTTAATCTGGTATCTGTTTACAATATAACTGCGGTGGGTTTTTATAAAAATTTTCTCATCTAACAGCTTTTCTACCTCAGAAATTGGAAATTTTATGATCTTTTCCCCCTCAAGAGTTCTAACATGCACGGTTTTTAATTCTGCTTCAATATATAAGATTTCATCCATATCAAATGTTTCTATATGTTTTCCAGCCGTCAAGGTAAGAGTCTGACCCTTATACCCTTTTGCATACATAATCATTTCCTTCATAACTTCTTCCGACAGAATAATAACATCATAACTAAGTGACTGCTGCTTAACATTACTTCTATTGGAAAAACAATCAATTTCTATCATATCATTTGTACTTCCAAAAGCCTGTTCCATTTTTTCCTTATATTTTTGTAACAATTCCTGCTTATCTCCATATAACGCAACCTTCATGTTCGTCACTCCTTAGTACATTTTCTACCTATGTTGTTTAAAAGAAGCATCTAGGTAATTTTTATAAATACAAAGTAAATATAAAGTCTATCTATCTTATTTTTCGTTTATTTCCCTTCCATATATTCCCACAATATAATTCTTATTTCAATATAGTTTCACCAAAAGTCAATATACGGAATGAAAATCCACTTATATCATTTCTTCATTTATAATAATACTGTAAAACTGTTGTTATATCATATGCGACCCTAAAAATAGGAAAGCTAAATTTAGCAACAAAAATGTGATTTTATACGCAATTACTTTCTGTTTTTCATGCATACTTGACCAATCCTTTGACTTTGTGTAATATAAATGTACTACTCTAGCCAAAGATTTGATAATGTATAATATACAAAATAAAATTGTGTATAATAATATCTGCTTATATAACTGTAATAGGAGGCACATACATGGGAAAAATGACTGTATACCACGGCAGTTATACTACCGTAGAAAATCCCCAGATTATAAAAGGAAAAAACACAAAAGATTTTGGCGTCGGTTTTTATTGTACGATTATCCGGGAACAGGCTGAGCGCTGGGCAAGACGCTATCATAAAGGTGTAGTAAATACATACTGCGTACGGATGGACACCAGTCTTAAAATATTGGAATTTAAAGAAATGACAGAAGAATGGCTTGATTTTATTATTGACTGCCGTCATGGTAAACCACATCATTATGATATCGTAATTGGAGCCATGGCAAATGATCAGATTTACAATTATATTGCAGATTATATAGATGGTATTATTACAAGAGAGCAATTCTGGGTAATGGCACAATTCAAATATCCAACTCACCAGATTAATTTTTGCTCTACATCTGCTTTAAGATGCTTAGAATTTATATCAAGCGAGGAGGTCGAAAAAAATGATTGGACGTGAAGACAGCAAAGGTAATGATTTGTTTTTTACCTGCAGCCTGATTGACTATATGGCAAGAAAAACAAAAAACAAAAGAGCCGTTATCGTAAACGCACTCGGTAAAGCCTCTATCACCAAAATTTATCAGCTCGCTGACGTTTACCACAGCGATAATATTGACCGTGTTTGTGACGACTTTATTGAATCTGCAAGTATCACAGAAGGAACTTTTGATAATGTGGCAGCAGCAAAATATTCCATTCCAAGCCACTGGGATATTGGTAAAGTATATAAAAGACTCATCCTCGGCATATCCAAAGCTGAAAACATAAATATAATAGATGCTCTATTCGCTGCTTACAACTCTTTTGTCAGCGATAAAATAGATGATTATAACAGCAGCTTTTACTATGATGCCCCTCAAAATATATTAAATGCATATCTGGATGGAACCATAGAATAAGAAAATTCAAACCCTCGAAATCTATAATATAAAAAATACAGCCTCTGCTTCCACAAACGCTGTATCTGTATATATCAAGATAATTTTCTGATTTTCCTCAAATCGCTTTAATCAATGTAAAACTTCTGTTCCAAGTCCTGCACTTCCATATCATAACTTTCAATACCGTCAATATGGATAAAGCTTCCCTCTTCCACCAGTCCCAGGAAATCCCGTACCAAAGCTTCTTCTCCCTGTACCTCCAATTCTACCCTTCCGTCGTCCAGATTAATGGCATATCCTGTAAGACCCAGATTATTCGCCGTATAATAAGAACGATACCGGAAGCCCACTCCCTGCACTCTTCCACTTACGTAATAGTGTTTTCGTATTATCATATTTTCTCCCACCTTATGATTGCAACCAATTTTGCCTTGCACCGTTTACCTGAAATACCGGTCAATAACCTCCAGCAGACCATCTTCATCATTGCTTTTCTCTGTAACCAGATCTGCCGCTTCTTTTACTTTCTCCTGTGCATTTGCCATGGCAATGCCTGTACCTGCGTACTGAATCATGGATATATCATTAAATCCATCTCCACAGGCAATGGTATCTGCCCTGTCTACTCCAATCTTTGTAAATAAATGTTCAAGAGATGCCGCTTTATCCACTCCCAGAGACATTGCTTCGATAAAAAACGGTTCTGAGCGGTAAATGCTGAGAATACCATCGTACTGTGCCGCTAACTCCTTCTCCAATTCCGGTGCAGCATTCACATCCGCAGTCATGAGACATTTATTGACATCAAAATCCACATAGGACACAAAATCAGTCACCAGCTTTAATTCCATATGGTTAATTCCCGCCTCAAATTCCATATGTTCATCAATTCTGGTCGCCGTGATAACGGAATCATTTTCATAGGTTACCAGTCCCATATCATGCTCTTTTGCATATTCATAAAGCGGTGCAATACACTCTCTCGGAAATATCTGCTGATATACAATTTCTCCTGTCTTTACATCTATAATCCTTGCACCGTTAAAACAGAGAACATATCCTCCATAGCGTTCCATCTGTAAAATATCAGATATCCATTTCACCCCATGAGACGGTCTGCCGGATGCGATTACAATCGTATGTCCCTGCTTTTGAATGTCTAGCAGAGCATCCAGTGTTTTAGGTGTGATCTCTTTCTGGCTGTTTGTCAATGTTCCGTCAATATCTAAAATCAATACTTTTCCCTGCATCTTATCTCCACCTTTCATCCATTGTTTCTGTTAAACGATTGCGAAACTCTCTATTTCTAAGCTCCAGTTGTGCAATATAAACAATATTATAATTAAATGGAAGCTCGCTGATGCTCGCGCAGGTCATTTGTTTATATTATACAACGGTCGGTAACGAAAACAAAGTTTCGCAATTGCCTAATAGTCCCTGTTCCCATTCCTCAAATTTAATATAAAGCCGCATTTATCTATTTGCAAGCCCGAGCATTTCATCCAGTATGCTCTTTGCCACCTCATCCTTAGAAAGCAGTGGAAGTTCCTTTATTCCATCTTTTTCAATAAATGTTACCACATTGGTATCCGTTCCGAATCCTGCTCCCTTAACCTTTAAATTATTTGCCACAATCATATCTGCCTTTTTGCTCTCTAATTTCTTTCCGGCATTTTCTAATAAATCCCTTGTCTCCATTGCAAAACCACAGATTACCTGATCCGGTTTTTTGTGTTCTCCCAGATACTTTAAAATGTCCTCGGTTCGAACCAGGGATATACTCATATCATTTTCACTTTTCTTTAATTTATCCTCTGCCACAGTCGTTGGTGTGTAATCTGCCACTGCCGCTGCCTTGATGATAAAATCGGCATCCTCGAAATGATCCTTTACTGCTTCAAACATATCTTTTGCACTGATCACCGGAATCATTTTGACAAATGGCGGGACAGGAATTGCAGTTTTTCCTGTAATTAAGGTAACTTCCGCCCCTCGTTCCATCGCACATTTTGCAATGGCATAACCCATTTTACCTGTAGAATGATTAGAAATAAACCTCACCGGATCAATTGCTTCTGTTGTGGGACCCGCAGTTACTAAAACCTTCTTACCAGTCATATCCTTTTCATAATGAATTTCCTTTATGATATAGGATAGCAGGGTTTCTTCCGATGGCAGTTTGCCTGCTCCCGTATCTCCACAAGCCAGATATCCGGTAGAAGGCGAAATGATTTCATAACCGTACTGCTTAAGCTTCTCCATATTATCCTGAACAATCGGGTTTTCAAACATATTCGTATTCATTGCCGGCGCTATCAGCTTTGGTGCCTTGCATGCCATAATCGTCGTTGTCAGCATATCATCCGCAATCCCGTTAGCGATTTTTCCAATCACATTAGCGGATGCCGGTGCTGTCATAAACAAATCTGCCCGCTTTGCCAATGCCACATGCTCTACATTATATTGGAAATTGCGGTCAAAGGTATCCACCAGACATTTATTTCCAGTCAATGTCTCAAAAGTAATTGGATTAATAAAATTCGTCGCATTTTCTGTCATGATTACGTGAACATCTGCATGGAGCTTCACCAGCATACTGGCAAGATTGGCAATCTTATAGGCGGCAATCGAACCGGTCACGCCAAGCACCACAGTTTTTCCATTTAACATTTCTTCTATCTCCTTCTAAAGATTCTAATTTTATTTAATTTCAGCCTGTCATACTCAATAAATAAACCAGAAAAATCATGGTTATCAAAAAGAATACAATAAAAATACCATCACGGAATTTCTTTTTTGGTCCCTCTTTGTCAGCTATTCCTTCTTTTTTCGTAAATAACACCAGAAAAATGCTGCAAAAAATCAGGGATATTCCCGTAAAAATCTGTAAATAGCATATTTTATTTCCCATCAAGTCAAGATATAATTGCGTCTCTACCTGAATCTCCACTGATTCAGCATTCGATACCATCTTCCTTTGTATCTCATGATCTAATTTCCGCACAATGCCTCTTGCCTTTTCGGAAACGAGATTCACCATATCATTCGTAAAATTTTTATCCCATCCCTTTGGAGCTCTGATTAAGATTACCTTATCCATCTCCGATGTATACATCAGATAAAAATGCTCTGTTCCGACTGGAATCAGGTTAATAGTATGCTTAAGGCTGCAATACTCCTTTGAAGCATAAACAATATCTCCCTCATAAACCTCTCCCTTTATCATACCGGTAAAAACCTCTTCCATCGGATGAACCGGTGCAAAAAACAAACCTTTCACCCCTGACCACAGACACCAGACTGCTGTCCACAGCACCATTGCCGCAATCAGCAAAAGTGACAATATTTGTTTCCCACTCTGCTTTGATTTTTCCGGCAGGGTAACCTGTATTGGCTCCTCATCAAACTGCTCCATTATACTGTTATCCCGCAATTCATCATACTGTCCAAATCCGTCCTGCCTGTATCTTTCGTCTTCCAACCTCTCTCCCCTCCTGCACTTTCTAAAACTTCGGGCTTAGCACTCCATACTTCTCATAATCGGATACCTGCGCAATTTTGTTTTCTTCATCCACAAATACCACGTGGGGTCTATGCTCTCCTGCCTCCTCCGGTGTCATCTGTGCATAAGACATGATGATAATATGATCCCCCACTGCCACCTGGCGGGCTGCTGCACCGTTTAGACAGATCATGCCGCTGTCTGGTTCACCCGCTATGGTATATGTCTCAAAACGGTTTCCATTTTCCACATCCACAATCTGTACATATTCATATTCCATAATACCGGCAGCTTCCATCAATACGGGGTCAACAGTGATACTCCCCACATAATTAAGCTCCGCCTGTTTCACCACTGCCCGGTGGATTTTACCCTTCAGCATATTCACAAACATATTTTTTCCCTCCTACATGATAATGCGGTTATCAATCAGTCTTGTCGTCCCAATATATACAGCAATAGCAATCAGTACCGCTCCCTCTATTTTATCAATCGGCTGGATATTGTCAAAGCTTACAACCTCTACATAGTCAATCCTCGCCAGAGGACAGGTATTTAATTTCTCTGTAATCTTTGCTTTGATCGCTGCTGCATCCTGTTCCCCTTCTTCAATTGCCTTCATTGCCTCTTCTAAGGACGCATTTAAAATAACTGCCTGTTTTCGTTCCTCTTCCGACAAATATGTATTTCTGGAACTCTTCGCCAGACCATCCGTTTCCCGGATAATCGGGCAGCCGATAATTTCAATATCAAAGTCAAGGTCAATCACCATACGGCGGATAATTGCAAGCTGCTGGGCATCCTTTTGTCCAAAATAAGCCCGATGTGCCGGAATAATATGGAACAACTTGGTGACGACCGTCTGAACCCCTTTGAAATGCACCGGACGGCTGGCACCACAAAGCTTCTCCGGCAATACCGTCATATCCACAAAGCCATGAAAATCCGGACCATACATTTCCTCCACTTCCGGGTGAAAAATAAGGTCAACACCGCCTTCCTCGCAAATCTTAGAATCTCTTTCCAAATCTCTCGGATAAGCCTCTAAATCCTCTCCCGGTCCAAACTGCATTGGATTGACAAAAATGCTGACTACTACCCTGTCATTTTCTGCTCTTGCCCGGTCAATCAGACTTTTGTGTCCCTCATGCAGATACCCCATAGTAGGAACCAATCCTACCTTTAAACCTTCTTCTTTCCAACTTTTTACCTGATTTCTTGTTTCTTTAATAGAACCTGAAATTTGCATCTTTATCAATCTCCTTTTCTTATATAAATTCCCGTTTATCTATTAACTGATTTAACTTCCCCCTATTTCCAAGGCTTTACGACATATGCAACCTCAAAATATGTATTCTTTTCCCTTGTTTTTGCCCTTATGAGCAAGCTACAAGGGAAAGTTTCAATATTCAATTTTTAATCCATTCCCACAACCTTATCCAAGAGTTTTGCAGAATCCCGCTTTGCCTCTCTTGTGGCGTGTGCATAGACATTCATGGTAGTGCTTACGTCCGAGTGTCCTAAAAGCTCCTGCACATCTTTTGGCTGCGCCCCGTTTGATAACAGGTTTGTTGTATAGGTGTGTCTCAATGTGTGGAAGTGGAAACCTTCTAATTCCGGTACTTTCCTTGCCGCTGTCCGGCAGGCTGTTTCTACGGTGGCAGGAAGTTCAAGACAGCCATCTTCCCTCAGACATACAAAGGAGATTTCCGTATAATCCTCCGGCGCATCTTCTGTCATTGGCAGATTGTAATACTCATAATGCACCCTGTTTTTCTCTGTAACTTCCCTGTAGAAATTCCTGTGATAGAGTTCGCCATACTGCATACGGTTTTTAAGCTGCTGTTTCCTTGCTTTCTTCAAGATGTCAGCGAGGGCATTGCCAAAATCAACAATCCGCACTTTCTTCCTTTTTGTAGAGCCGATTTCGTGTTTATGGGTAGCTCCGTTGTAACGGACACTCCTGCGGACTGTCAGATATTGTTCCTCAAGATTGATGTCCTGCCAAGTCAGCCCTGCCACTTCCCCAAGCCTTAGACCTGTGAAATAGGCTATCTGTACAGGCAGGATTGCATCTTTGCTCCGCTTGCCAAGCTGTGCAATCAGCCTTTGGTACTGCTCAAACGAAAGCGGCTTGACCTTGCCGTTATCAGTGTCCGTTTCCTCTGCAAACAAGTCCATATCGTCCTTTTTATGCCTCATAACCACATACTGCATGGGATTGAATGTAATGTACTGTTTTGGAAATACCGCAAAACGGAACGACTGTTGTAATACTGCGGAAAATGACCTCACATAGTCTTTGGAGTACCCTTTGGAAACAAAATCTTCGACAGTACCGCCAAAAGACATGATATCCATAAACTGCTGTAAATGCCCCGAAGTGACCGTTTTGAGTTTCCGTCTGCTTACAGGGTGCTGCTTGATGCGGTTGATTGCCTGCAAATAAGTACCGACAGTGCCATTACTAAGTGTCCCAGTCTTTAATTCTTCCTCCGCCCATGTGTCAAGCAACTGCCCAAGCGTGATATTGTCTGCCTTTGCAATGAATTTCCTGCTTTCGTAATCCTCCATTGCCTGCCTTAACAGCTTTTCCGTTTCGCTTTTGCTCTCTGTTCCTGCACATTCTTTTTGTACCAAATTCCCGCTTGCGTCCTCAACATAAAAGCGGTAGTACCATTTCTTTCCTTTTTTCCTTACAGAACCTTTTGCCATGATCGTTCTCCTTTCGATAATGGGCAATCGGAACTGATGAAATGCTTTCTGCGTGTAAGTATATCATAACTCCGATTGTTCCGCTATACCGATTCGGGTTCTTCCCCCGATACCATAGAAAGAAGATTTGCAAGCCTTACGGTGGCTGTTTCGGGATTTTTGGAATAGAGCCTTACAATGTCGCCCATGTCATTAAACATATTTACAGTGTGGGTGATTTCCCGAAGGAACATAATCTCGTTATATTCCTTATTTGATTCAAACCCCATCGTCTGGGCGAGTGCGGCATTTTCCGCATTGTCCTTGAAATTCTTACAGGCAGACTGAAAAGAATCTACGAACAATTCATACTCCCTTAACATCAGCAGCAGTATATCTTTTGAAAAGTCCGATTCTGCCTGTTCCATGTCATAAGGCAGCTTTTCGAGAATGGAGGACATTGCATCACGAATCAACAATTCCCTTTTATCCGTAATGTCTGTCTGGTATTCCTCTGTTTCTCCCTTTAACCACTCCACGGATACATGGAGGGCTTCTGACAGACCTTCCAAGACCAGTTTCTTTGTGTTGTCGATTGTACCCGCCTCATAGCGCACGATTGTGGAAGTGGCTACCCCCATCTTCTCTGCGACATAAGGCTGATTTAATCCCAACTCAACCCTCCGCTGTTTTGCCCTGCTACCGATTAACTTGCGTAATTCCTTATCTTTCATGCTGATACGCCTCCTGTTCTTTAGGAGGCGTTGCCTCCTTTGTCGGTATGTTCATACTATACCACAGGAAAGTTGATAATGCAATATGCAATTTTAAAATAATTTTTAAATTATCATAACGCTTGACAAGAAGATATAAAAGCGTTATAGTATTCATACTATCAAAATTGCGTTATGCAATTAGAAAGGAGGTGAACCAATGACCGGAACGAAAATCGCACTGTCCATAGAAGAAGCTGCCGACTATACGGGTGTTGGGAGAAATACCCTCAGAAAACTTGTGGAATGGAACAAGCTTCCAGTTATCAGAGTCGGAAGAAAGGTACTTATCAAAAGCGACATCTTGGAAAAGTTCATGGAAGTGAACGAGGGAAAAGACCTGCGGGATAAGAATGATGTAAAAACAGTTACAAGAAAATCAGCAGTATAAAAGGCGGCTTCCGAGGAAACCGCCCAATGGTATGTATCAGACCGAAGCCATGATATACCTACACGCAAATAGATTATATCATGTGCTTCCTTCCGGTACAAGCGGAAATTTTGGGAAAAGCAGAAAGTAAGTTGAAAAAATCAGTCCATTTCATGTGAGTGGACCTAAAAAATCAACTGATTTCTGTATTTTCAGTTGAAAAAGTCAACTGATGTTTTGAACGGTATTCCCAATGTGATGTAAAGCGGCTGTAAAAACAAACTGATTTTCCTATTTTCAGTAAAAAAAATCAACTGATATTTCAGATAATGGTGTTGCGACTGTCATAGCAGCATTTTCACTATCATATGTGATATTACTTTTTGCTATCATCTAAAGGCAGATATATCAATTTTTACTATCATATATGGTATCAATTTTTGCTATCACTCAAATGCAGATGACATCATTTTTTACTATCATTGCAGTATTTTTTACAGTCTCAATCCAGACATTTTAGGAGGGATTTTTCTTTTTTTAAGCCCTCGGCGTTTGAGAGCGAAATACACCCATTGCACAAACTGCGTTTATGCAATGGGAATTTCGCCCTTGCAGGGGGCAGAGGTCAGCAGAGCTGACCTTGCAAATGCTTCCGCTTTTGGGATACCGCCGCTTTTCCTACTCCGCATCCATCTGCAGGAGGGAGGACAAGGCACAATACCAAGACATTCATTTATACGCATGGGCAAGCTGCCTGATGTCAGGGGCAGGATAACTTATATATCCAGCCATGCGAAACAGGAAAACCTGTATGCAGTTTATGAAACAACAGACCGGCATTATTGGACGGAGCTTGCAAAATGCAGCCAGCAGGAATTTCAGAAAAGCGGCACAGAGGGAAAATGCATTGAGGCTAGGGAATTTATCATTGCCCTTCCCGAATCTTTTCCAGACCTCTATGAGCCGGATAAGCTGTTACAGTTGTTTACAGAACGGTTTAAAGAAAAATACGGTGTGGAGTGCGTTTCGGCGCTGCATCATAACAAGCGGAAAACGAACTACCATATCCACCTCATTTTTTCAGAGAGAAGGCGGCTGCCCGAACCCATAGAAAAAACGGCGTCGAGAAATATGTTCTATAATGAGCAGGGGAAACACGTCCGCACCAAAAAAGAAATACTTGATGAAAATGGGGAAATCCGCAAAGGGTGCAGGATTGTGAAGAAGGGCGAGGTCTATGAGCGCAATCTCTTTACACCCAAAGACAGGCTGTTTAAGCAGGACAGCTTTGTGGACGAGGTAAAACATTTTTACACTGACCTTATCAATGCCCTCATAAAAGACGATAAAGAAAAACTGCACGTTTTTGACAGCAATGGTCTGTACCTTGCCACCAAGAAGATAGGGAAAAATAACCCGAAAGCGGAACAGATACAGACGGATAATGAAAAGCGTATGCGTTGGAATCAGGAGGTTGACAGGGCGATTGTCAGCGGCGTAACGGAAACAGAGATACGACAGATAAAGCAGGAATATATCACAGACCGCATGAAGGAATCCTTCCGGCTGTTTGGCAGTAAGCCGGAACTTTTCAGCAGTATTATTTCCACAGCCATTGCCGCACTGGTGCTCTTGGTTTCTAAGGTAATGAAAAAAGCAGTGGAACTGTCGGAAAAAATTCTCCATACAGAACCTAAATATGCATCTGTCACGCCGCCAAAAGAAACCGAAACCAAAGCGGCACCTGAAATGCCGCAAAAAATATCGGAACAGCCACCGCCAAGACCTGCCATGCCCGCAGATGCGGCAGCGTATCCCAAGCTGCATAAAATATATATTGAATTATCCAAACAGAACGGAATTATATTTGACGCAGAACGGGAACGCAATGCCATAGAAGAGGAAATCAATAACCTGAAAGGCATAGCCAAACTTACCAAGAAAAAGGAATTGCAGGGTAAACTTGACAGGGCAAATGAACGTGTTGACCTCTTGAAAAAAGGATTGTCGGGTATTGTAAAACGCTATGGTTATCAGACAGTCCACGATTTTTATCGGGCATACGGCGTGAGCAGAAGCGCCTATGCTGATTATCAGGAAAACGATGCTAAATGGGAAGAAGCTTATGGAATGAAAACTCCAAAAGATACTTTGCATGACAGGTTACAGAATTATCAAAAAACAATAGCAGAAGAGCAAAAGAAAAAACACAGCGTTCACAGCAAGGGCAGAGGAGCGAGATAAAACTTCCCTTTTTCCTTCATTCCTGATTGTTGTGATTTACTGCAATAAAATACAGAGGTAGATTTTTAAGTTTTGCTCATAATCTATCTCTGTATTTATCAGCGGTAAATCATCATAACTTTTTTTATAAGCAGTTTTCCAGTTTTTCCAAAAACGCTGTATAAAATGCCTTTTCTTTAAGCTGTGCCTGTTGAACCTCTATGCTTTTCGGTACATATGCCTTCGGGTGCTCCAAGTCATACAGTGCCTGTTTTGTTGCTTGGATTGCAGATTCCACTGTGTTTCCCAAAATATCCGTATTGTCCGTTTCACCTTTCAGCATTTTATTACATCTTTGCACCATCATTTGTGATATATGGCTCAACATACCATTCTTCCTGAGCCCAAGACCGTTCGCACTTACTTCCTTTGCCGCCTCCATCCATGCCTGTTTTACTTCTTCCGGTGCATTCGCACCCACAGATTCAAAGGCTTTTTCATCGTAGTCCGGCTTTTCATTCTGTGTCGCTTTTTCAGCCACAATTTCCGTAAATCCCTCAGCCACAGTTTCAGTATTCTTTGTTGTATATCCGATTGTCGGATAACCTGTTACGCCAATGCCGTTGATACCCATTTATCAAATTCTCCAATCATTTTTAATCTTACAATTTATCTGTCGGTCAGAATTGTCCATGCTCATCACAAACCGAAACATTCCGCAGGGTGCAAAATTTTATGCACCTTTGCGGAATTAGGTAAAATCAGAAGCGTCTAAACTATCCAAAACTTTGAAGTAAGCTCACGGTTTATAATGGATGTAAAGAAATTCGGATTACTGTTTTGGAATGCTTTCAGACTATTAAGGAAAGCCTCTTTATTCTCTGTTTTAATGTCTGCAAAGGTAGTATCCAGCTTTCGGTCTTTCACATTTTTCTCTACATATTCTTTCGACTGTTTTTCATATTTATCTACCATCGAAGGATTTTTATTCACTGCGTCCGTATACCAGTTTGTAAGGTATTTTAATGAACTGAGACCACTATCATCGTTTTTTTTCACCTTCTGGTATTCGGAATATGCGTCTTTGTCCATTGTCCGCATCATGTCAATTGCGCTTGTGGTTCGGACAAGACCGCTGCCATGCCCAAGATACCTGTTTTTTGCAATTCCATAGTCCATGTTCCCGTTGTTGTCGGCTTTTCCGGCACTTGCAAGCTTGGCAATGGATTCCATTGCTTCCAAAAATGATTTCCTGCTGTCTTCAGGGATAAAATTCTCTGCTGCATATTCCGCTTTCTTCATGCCAAGTGAGATATTTGCCTGCCGTTCCTCCTCCGTCATGGAGCCGCTATTTCCGATAAGGAAGTTCTGCCGGATGATATCATATACAAATCCCTGCTCCTCTTTGCCGCAGTTTTCAACCGCAGCCGCAACTGCCTTGTCTGCATCGTATATCCCAGAATACGTCGGAAGATTATTTAAAGACTTATCCACCTGTGTAATCTCTTTTTGGAATGCCGCATTCCTCGCATCCATTGCATCTCGTTGTTCCAATGTCATGTTGGCATCTACCGCCCCTTTTTTGCTATCTACAAGGGCAGCCATGCCGTCACCGGAAAACTCCACAATGACCGCATCTCCATACTGTGAACGGATATCTTTCATTGCCTGAATCGTTTCTTCCCTTGACATCTTATCCATAACTTTGTTGCCATGCTCGTCTGTGGTGTTAAATTCATACCTTACAATGGTATCCTTTTTGTTTGTACCACTCCCATATGCAGGAATATTCGTTGTACCTCTGTAAAATTGGCTGTAGTCCTGATTAATATTCATTGACATTTTATTATCCTCCTTGAAATGTTTTTATTTTGCTTATCCAATGGTGCTCTCTGCTAGTCAGAGCCGCCCATGCCCTTACAATAAGTCTGGGCATTCCACAGGGGCAAAAGTTTATATACCCCCACAGAATCAAATATGAATATTATATCTTTACATCTAAAGAACCACCTGCTTTCTTCAAGTTAGCTTCTATAGAGTCTCTTGTAATGCCATCCAATGCTCCGGACGGAATCGGCTTGCCAATTTCCCACTTAGTATCAGCCTTTCTTGCAGCATCTATAAATGCCTGTCTGTATGCTCTTTCGTACTGTTCCATTGTGTATCCCGCCGCCAACCGGTCATTTTTTTGTACCTTGCGGTACATATTGGTATATACATCTGACCTTTTTGTCGTATCTCCATTCAAGACTCCATTTTCACGCAAAAATTCCTTCTTCGTCAGTTCAAACATTTCATCCTTACTGCTCTCTGGAATGGAAATGATACGTTTTCTGCTGTTTGCGTTTTCTTCTGTTACTAAAAGACCTGCCAGCCCTGTAGTAGGATCAATATAGTCCCCATCCTTGTCATAGCTTTTCATCAGATTTTTTATTCCTTGAATATTCGCATACATTGTTCCGTTTGCATTTGATGTCATCTGTTTTATCGCCGCCTTATACTGCCTGCTGTTTGTATCAATGCCTGCAGCTTTTAATTGTGCCTGAACAGAACAGCTGTTCAACTGTGACAGTTGAAAACTGCCTATTGCACTTGTACTTTTTGTTCCAAACATACTTTGAAACAAAAAACTGTAATCTGTGATTTTTGACATACCTTTATCCTCCTTGATAAAAATTTTTTGCCTGTATATAAAATCTGTCGGCAGATGTAACCATTTTTCAAACCCACATAACAGAAAGTGACCATTATTTGCAGAAAATGACTATAAAATCACCGCCGTCTTTGCTTCACAAAACCGATACTGTACATGACCTGTGTTTTTCCACCTTTGAATTATTAATGGTGAAAATCAGCTATACGACCATCATGCACTCATGAAACTTAAAACTTTTTTATGGCTTTATTATATATATCGTCATTTAAACAAATTTTTTTATGGTTTTTGCATTATTTAATCCGATTGCACTTATACATCATTATTATTTTATCGACTTGCACCTACAATGCGTATGAGGTGGTAACAATGATAGATTATAAAACGATTGGCGGGAAAATCAGGAAACAAAGAATCGCCTGCAACCTATCACAGGAAAAGTTAGCGGAATTATGTGATGTTGGCACAACACATATATCTCATATTGAAACAGGAAACTGCATTCCAAGCCTAAAAGTATTTATCGCTATATTAAACGCTTTATCCTGCTCTGCTGATGAGCTTTTATGTGACGAATTGGAACGGGCAGAATATACATATATTTCTGAAATTACTCATATACTGGAGGACTGTTCCAGCCATGAACTGATGATTATTACGGATACGATACAAGCCCTGAAATCATCATTGCGCAAACAGAACATTACACGAGTGAAATAAGAAATTACCCCTATCTGACAAAAAGACACTTTCTCCTTGAAAATGTCTTTTTGCATATAGGGGTATTCAAATTCTTTCATTTCAAATGCAAGTTTTATTCCGTCCTGCAGCCCCAATCTGTAAGCAACAGCACTGTATGCTGCTTTGCAGTCATTGGCGGCTGAAATCGCTTTCGTGCCCTCATAACGGAACAGCATCTTTTGTTTCATTTACATGATGTTATCTGGTATATCCTCAATGCCTGCTTTTTCTGCAAAGCGTTTCTGCATACCTAAAAGTTTCTGCTGTGTTTCCTGCGGCAGACATTTTAGTATGTCGTCATAATCCATTTCTTCCATTGGCGTGTTGTCTGCAATATTAAGAAGCTGTGTGTCAAGCCATTCATTCCAAAGGTCATTAAACAGGCGTTTGCTGTCATTAAAAGAAAATGCGTTATCAAATCCAAGATGTGACCTGAAATACTGTAATTTTATAAAACCATACTTTCCGGCATTGACAACGGTTAAATCCTCATTTTCAAACAGTTCAGCAAAAGCGTCCACAACCTTTTGGCATTTTTCTTTCTCTTCGTCAGTGATATAGGTCTTTTTTTTATTCATAGCGCCTCCTTTTAGCTGATTAGCAGTTTTCAAGCTGATTAAGCATTTGGCTTAAAGAAATATGTCCTGTGCGTAAAAGATTTCTGATGTTATCAGAACGCCCAAACGGAAACCACGCTCAAATTTTACCTGTTCGTTGCAACTGCTTTCATCAAAAAGCGTTTCAACCAGTTCTTCAAGCAGCTCTTTTTGTTTGTCGTTCAGTGTTTCAGCTAATGCGTCCTGAAGTGTGCCGCTTTTTTCACATAGTGCCCGATGTTCGGGAGTGCGCTGTTCCGTTCCGCTGTCTACACGAAGCTGCTCGGTCAAAAGTGCTTCCAAAATCTTTCCCATTTATTTTACTGTCCTTTCTTTTTCGTCCACAAGCCGCTTGCAAGACAGAGCCGAACAGTGCTATAATATTTGTGCGGCCCGCCTTGCTGCGGGTGGCATGGGGAAGTGGTGTAAATACGTTTGCCAACGGCACCACTTCCTTTTCATTTTTCTGCATTGAGAGCCTTAATGCCGTCACGCAATCCCTGTGGGCGTGATACGCCCGCCTGTTGACAGTATTTATCCAGCATTTCTAATTCTTCTTCGGTCAAACGCACATCAACACGCATAGTCTTGGGATTGTCAGTTGTTGGTCGCCCTCTATGCTTTTCAGGCATGCTTCCCTCCTTTCCTTGCCAACACAATTAGTATAATATATTACCGCCAATAATTCAAGAAATATTTTACCGCCAATAAATTTGTGTCATTGTCTTTGGTGTCTGTTTCTTATTTGTGGTGAAATAGGAAAAACCATGATTTATCAGCACGGAGGGTAGATGAATACAATAGGAACAATAAAATAGGGGATAATTCCCCATTTTATCAAAAGATTATGCATTTTCTTTATAGAATAATTTTGAAATATAACAGATTGGATAACATAATAGGGCGATGAAACTTACGCTTATCGAAAATTATTTTATAGTTTCCAGTAATTCCGGTGATTCGGATTTTATTCCTTTAAGCTGTTTCTTGTTGCAATTGAGTAATTGTGAAACTGTAGAAATTTGATAGTGCCGCCATATACGGTCAGCCTTGTTCTTGGCAATAACTTCAAATATATATTTATCCTGCCAATCATCCAATATAATTCCCTTTCTTTTCAGGGTGTAATATGTCTGCATGGTAAGCGTATAATTTTCCCCGCAGACATCATATAAATCTTTTGCAGATTTTTGTTTAAAATCATCAACACAGAATATATTATGCCGCATGAACATTTCCAACAGTTCATTGGAGAAATGATACTCAATAAAAGATTGTTTTATAGGGGATAAGGAATGTATCTGTATCCCGTGTTCTTTACAGATATTGTCAAGCTCTGTCATTGTGCCTTTTCCCATATTACGGAAACCCAATATTTCCTCTCTGGAATGTATTGATAACTGTGAGAGGTATAGTATGTTATTACACATAAGGACATTTTGCAACCGTTTTGACATTGGAATATCATTAACATATATTTCATTTTCCGGCGGGTACAGGTATCCTAATGCGTTCAGCTCATCAGCCATAGCAAGCGCATTACAATTTTTGGGACATTTATTTGCAAATGTCAGATAATTGAGTCCTTCAAGTTCTGAAACTTTTGTAATTTTCATATACCATGTCAGGAATATTTTGGTTCCCTGAGAAAGTTTTAAGTCTTTAATATATGTTTCCATATCGTGCTCCTTATATTCATTGAATTACATCGGTTATAGGGTGGTACTTTTTCTTACAGAATAAAGAAAAGCGACTAAAATAGTGTGGATTGAAATGACAAAAGATTGTATAAATCCGTGAATGTCCTTATCCATATGTGTATCTGTCAGTCATTATTCTGCCAACGGTGACAATATAAATGATTCCATATAGATTATCAATATTCTTTGCAGAAAATGAACTATTTGAGCAGAAAACGGACATTAAAACAACTTTACCGCATTTAATGGGTTAAAACTGAGTATTCCTTTTCATGTATTTGAATTGATGAAATTAAAACATTCTTCTTTTACAAATAAAGAGAGAACTGGCGTATATTTTAGCCAGTCCTCTATAATAAAAGAAAAATATGTTACCACACTTCCAATGAATCTTCCGCATCTATCCACATCTGCATATTTCCCTCAAGGTAAAGTCTTACATATTCAAGTGGTTCATCTATTGCCAAGGCATTCAAGGCACACTCGGAGCATGGAGTGGTTTTCAGTCCTTCTTCCGCTTTTCCGCAGTCTATTCTTAACATATATCCATCAAAAGTAGTCACATCAATACAGTTATGGTGCATATTATATTCTGCATATATGAATCTCATATCTTATCTATCCTTTCTTTATTAACCAATTTTCGGAGAAATTAAGAAAGCATTTCAATCAGTTCTTTTCGCCTGTTTTATTTTGTGTTATACTTTGTTACAGGTTTTTCTTTCCCTTATTTTTGCCCTTATGAGCGTTCGTAACATGAGGGAAAAGGATATAACACAAGGGAAAGTCTAAGGGCAAACTCACTTGCTATAAATTTAGTGTTTTCAAGGGTTTGCGGACTTTTTGAAGATAAGATATAACAGTTAATAAATGTTATAAAAAGTGTCTTATCAGAATTCCCGTTTATCTTAGTAAGGGGGACGCTTTCAACATGAGGGGCTGGTGGAGTCCGCTGTGGAGATATCACAGGATTCACGTTCCGTCCCCGCTTCCGC
>CAJUFL010000036.1 GCA_910585605.1 uncultured Lachnospiraceae bacterium
CAAGAAACAGCTTCCATGGCGACTTTATTGTATCAATGAACAGCAGGAATCTATGGATATAGGGTTCTTAAGAAAGACCTTGTGGAAACGTCGGTACTTAGAGGGTAGCCTGCTTGCAGGATAGCCTCTTATGTACCCGTTACGTTGGAATATTGAGTGCAAACGCGTCTTTCGTAGAACCCTATATCCATAGATTCCTGCGTCCGTCACCAACTCGCCATGGAAGCGTCCCCTAGTAATATAAACAAGAATTTCCTATCTAATATTGCAAAATGGAAGAAAACTCCATATAATGCTATTTATAAAGGAAGGTGCATTATGAGTCGGTTTTCATGGGAAAATGAATGGAGATTACAGGAATTAAAAGAAGAATCTTTTGTTGTTAAGCATGTAATGGATAAGACTCCGAAATGGGTCAGTCTGGTGGAAAAAAAGGTGCCGGATACGTTGCAGCATACATTAGAGGCAGCATTTACTAAGGCGTTTGTTGCAGTGTTTGAAAAAGGAGTAGGAATTATTGAGAAGACTTATCGTAAGGATAAACAGATTCTAAAATTCAAATTTAATGCACAGGAAATGGATAAGGAAAATTTTAACCGTAAAAATGTTAAAAGATTTGAACGACAGGCAAAGAGGACTGTGGGCAAAAATCTGGTGATTTCGACTGTAGAGGGAATTGGTTTCGGAATTGTAGGATTGGGAATTCCGGATATTCCTATTTTTGTTTCTATACTCTTAAAAAGTATATATGAAATAGCAATCAGCTATGGATTTTCTTATACTACAGAGAAAGAAAAATTGTTTATTTTAAAAATGATTGACGCAGCACTACAAACCGGAGATGATCTGCGTAAAAAAAATATGGATGTAAATAAACTGATTGACAGATATTATAATGAGGAAAGGAGTCAGGAGCAAGAAAAAGAAACGGATGAATTTGTGACAGAACTTCAGATTATTCGGCAAATTGATACATCTGCTCAGGCACTGTCCCATGAGCTTTTGTATGGAAAATTTGTACAAGGTATGACTTTTGTGGGGGTTGTAGGAGGAACAGCGGACTTTACCTGTTTGAAACGTATTACAGATTATGCAGCACTTAAGTATAAACGGCGTTTTTTACTCCGTCAAAATCCGGAGAGAATGGAAGATGTGTAAGAAAGGAGATTCCGCATAATTGCGTGAAAAAAGTGAGAATGGATATTTTAATTGCATTGGTTTTTTTAATAGTTGGTTTTATATTGTTGATTAAAGGTGCAGACTGGTTTGTTGATGGTGCAGCAGGAATTGCTGCCCGGTTTGGTATTCCTCAGCTGGTAATAGGGCTTACAATTGTGGCAATGGGTACTTCTGCACCGGAAGCGGCAGTCAGTATCACTGCTGCAAAAACCGGAAATGCAGGTATTACTATTGGAAATGTACTTGGAAGCAACATTATGAATATATTGGTTATTCTTGGTATTACTTCCCTTATTACGGCGGTAGCGGTACAAAAATCTACTGTTCGTTATGAAATACCTTTTATGCTGGTGATTACCGGAGTGTTGATGTGGCTTGGATGGACAGGGAAGGAAATCGTATTTTGGGAAGGGATCGTACTTTGGGGATTATTTATTATTTATCTGGCATATTTATTTGTTATGGCGAAAAAAGGGCAGGCAGAGGAAGAGGAGGAAAAACCAAGAGCACTCTGGATTCAGATTATTATGCTGTTTGTGGGTGTGGCAGGTATTGTGTTTGGCAGTGATCTGACTGTTGACAATGCGTCAAAGATTGCATCGGTGTTGGGAATGGATGATCGTTTGATCGGACTTACAATCGTGGCATTCGGAACCTCATTGCCGGAATTGGTGACCTCCGTAACTGCGGCAACAAAAGGAAAGGCAGATATTGCAATCGGTAATATAGTGGGAAGCAATGTTTTTAATATTTTATTTGTGGCAGGAACAACAGCATTAATTACCCCTGTAGCATTTAAAGAAAGTTTTTTGATTGATTCATTGGTTGCAATTATTGCGGGAGTATTATTGTGGGTCGGTGTTCTAAAAGAACAGAAATTGAAACGGTCAGCAGGGGGGGTTATGTTAATTGGATATGTAATTTATTTTATATATTTATTAGTTTAGAATGATTCTTTACATGGGGATATCATAATAAAAAAGTGATATGCAAATCCACAGGAAGTTGAAAAGAACTCTTCTTTTTTGATTATTTCCGTGGTAAAATAAATACGAAAAATTAGTTTACAGGATAAAATTTAGGATTGTCAGGATTTATATAGGATGATAAGAAAAGGGGTACGTCAATATGGGATTTTGGCATAGAGGTGGATTTTTTAGCAGTGTAAAAGGACATGTGATCAAATGGTGGCAGCAAGTAATTTTGCCCGTTTTACATATTAATCTTGACCATGGAAAAGCTTCGGGCACAGTACAGGCGGATCGGCAGATAATACAGGATAAGGTGGAATCAAAGGAAGTATCTGAACATACTTTGAGTGGGAATGAGGCAGTAGATACATCCAAATCCCAAACGGATGATCTGGAACTGGCAAGACAGAAAGCGGAACAGGTCAGGCATGAAGAAGAGTTACGCCGGCAAAGAGAGATGGAAAGATTGAAAACGGAGGCTCAGGAGCAGGCACGGATAGCTTCCATTATGAATGCGAATAAGGTAAATATCAATGCATTTATTAAAGAAGGTGAAGAAAACCGGAATGCCGGAGAGGCAGAAAAAAAACGTCAGGAAGAGATGAGACGGGCACAGGAAATTATTGAACGTCTAAATAGGGAAGCGGCAGAGGATGAGGCAAAGAAACAAGCCGAGATTGAAGCTGCAAAGCAAAAGGCAGAGGGGAATTAATTGAGTGATACAGCTTTGATTATGGAGGAAGAAAATCAGTTTAAAGAATATCATGAGCATCTGATAAGGATATTAAATGATATTATATCCTGCCGTAGTGTGGAATCTGTCAGACATGTCCAGTATGTACAGGAATATACGAGGGTTCTGGCGGAGCAGTATGCTAAACTGTATCCCAGGTCTAAGATGACAAAGCATAAGATCAATCTGATCGTACAGGCGGCGAGGCTGCATGATGTGGGTAAGATTACAATGCCGGATTCTGTTTTAAAGAACCCAGGTCAGCTGTCAAAATGGGAAATGGAGCAGCTGAAGGAGCATACGATTAAGGGGAGCGAGATCATACAGATTGTGTCGGAATTTCAGGATAGGGATTATCGTAGAATCTGTTGTAATGTGTGTCTATATCATCACGAAAAATATGATGGGACAGGATATCCTTATGGACTCAAAAAGGACAGGATTCCGTTAGAGGCACAATTAGTTGGTCTGGCAGATATGTATGATGCACTGGTAAATGCAGAAGTAAATAAAAAGCCATATTCAAAAGATATAGCTTTTTATATGCTGATGAATGGTAAGTGCGGAGAATTATCACCAAGAATGAAGGAATGTCTTCAGGAAGCAAAAGATATACTGGAAGTGGTATATATTGAATAGTATATGAAAGGAACTGTCAAGCGGGATCATCCTGTAAGACGGTTCTTTTTGTCTTTCATAAAAATTTCACAAGACTTTTTTTATAAAATGTATTAGAATAAAAAAATGATTTGTAATGGAAGATAATTTAGGATAGAGATAAATCTAAATAATAGGGAGAATTGTATCATGAATATTGGTTTATTTACGGATACTTATTATCCGGAGTTAAATGGAGTTGCCAATTCTGTTTATATTTTAAAAAAGGAATTAGAAAAGAAAGGTCATAATGTATACGTGATTACAACAAAGACACCGGATGCTCCGGCTAATGAAAAGGGAGTGTTCAGAGTGCCGTCTAAGGCGTGTTCGTTTGTACCAGAGCGAAGAGTAGGATTGTTCTATCATCCTAAAATAGCGTTGAAGATTCACAAGATGAAACTAGATGTTATTCATACAAATACGGAGTTTGCCATCGGTATGTTCGGGCGGCT
The DNA here is from genome assembly GCA_910585605.1 of uncultured Lachnospiraceae bacterium. Classification (GTDB taxonomy): domain Bacteria; phylum Bacillota; class Clostridia; order Lachnospirales; family Lachnospiraceae; genus CAG-590. The sequence continues at coordinate 3,996 of CAJUFL010000036.1, forward strand.
CATGGCTCATGAACTACTGATTCCTATCGTGCATACTTATCATACAATCTATGAGGATTATACGCATTATATTAAAAAATACATTTCAAGTGAAAAAAGAGCAAAGCAATTGGTGAAATTGTTTAGCAAATTCAGCGTCCGCAGTGCAGAGGAACTGATTGTTCCCACGGAGAAAGTGGCAGATTTAATGCGGTGTTACGGAGTCAAACCGGATATTAATGTCATTCCTACAGGTATTGATTTAAGCCGTTTTGGAGTACGGGACAGCGAAGTGCAGAGATTGAAGCTGAAAGTATCACTTGGTATTCCGAAAGAGAATAAGGTTGTCTTATATCTTGGACGTATATCCGAGGAGAAAAATATTGATGAGGTTATGCAATATCTGGATTATTATATGGAAGCACACGAGAATGTAACATTTCTGGTGATAGGTGATGGACCATATAAAGGTGCATTGGAACGGGTTGCCAGGGGATTGAGACACAGAAGACAGATTATATTTGCCGGAGCAAAACCATGGGATGAAATTACCCATTATTATCAGTTGGCGGATGTGTTTGTATCCGGTTCTACAAGTGAGACACAGGGACTTACTTATATTGAAGCATTAGCCTCCGGGCTTCCGGTTGTGGCGAGAAGAGATTCCTGTCTGGAAGGAGTTTTGTTTCAAGGGGAAAACGGATATGAGTTTGTGGACAGAAACTCTTTTGTATATGGAATGGATCAAGTGCTTTGGAATGAAAAGCAGATTGATTATGCAAAGAATGCATTAGAGAGTGCACAGAGGTTTTCTACCGAAGAATTTGCGGCAAAGGTAGAAAATATTTATTTCCATGTGACAAAAACCCATCGTCACATTCTCATGAAAATGGCAAATAAAGTGGCGGATAAAATTGGGTATGAACGTACAGGTGTTAAACCGTTAGGCGGGAAAATGGCCATGAATCTTGGGAAATCGGATATGGATGCCAGCCGTATAGCACTTGGCTGTATGAGGATGGATTCCCTGTCGGTACAGGAAGCAGAAAAGCTGGTAAACGTTGCACTGGAACAAGGGATTACATTATTTGATCACGCTGATATTTATGGCGATGGCAGGAGTGAAGAAATATTTGGGAAAGTGCTTTCTGAAAATAAAGGTATGCGGGAGAGGATGAGGATACAGACCAAATGCGGAATCCGAAAAGGATTTTATGATTTTTCAAGAGTGTATATCCTGTCTTGTGTGGAAGACAGCCTGAGGAGGCTGCAAACAGATTGTATTGATCTGCTTCTACTGCACAGACCAGACGCATTGATGGAAGCTGATGAGGTTGCAGAAACCTTTCACCAGCTGGAGAGAAGTGGAAAAGTAAGGCAATTTGGAGTGAGTAATTTTAATTCTTTTCAGTTGGAATTATTGCAGTCTGCCTGTAGAGAAAAACTGTTAGTGAATCAGATGCAGTTTGGTTTAATGCATGCGGGAATGGTGAGCAGCGGGATAGAAGCAAATACATTATTTGATGGAGGTATCCAGAGAGATACGGCAATATTGGATTACTGCCGTCTTCATGGTATTACAGTTCAGGCCTGGTCACCTTTGCAATATGGTTTTTTTGAGGGTAATTTTGTAGATAATGAGAAGTTTCCGGAATTAAATGTTGTACTGGAAAGACTGGCGAAGCAATTTAATGTCACAAAGGCTGCAATTGCAATTGCATGGATTTTAAGACATCCTGCAAATATTCAGGTGATTGCAGGAACCACAAATATAGAGCATTTAAAGGAGTTGTGTAAGGCAGTAAATATACATTTAAACAGGAAAGAATGGTATGAACTTTATCGGGCAGCAGGGAATATACTGCCATAACCCGTAAAAATTACATGGAGTTCTTTACTTTTTTACAAAATCATGCTACATTACTGAGTATCGAGAAAAAGAATTTGTAACATTATTATAAAGGATAAAAAGGAGTTAGAAATGAAAAAAAGAATAACATTGGGGATGGCAGGAATTATGATAATTTCGATATTGGCAGGTTGTGGAAACCAATCCTATTTAATGGATGAAAAATATTCGGATTATGTAAAGCTTTGCGGTTATAAGGGTATTGAAGCTACAAAAGTTACATTTGATATTACAGATGAAGAAATTGAAGAAGCGGTTAATGCAGGAATGTATGAATTTGTAACGTATGATCCTGTAAAAGACCGAGGGGCAGAAATTGGGGACTATGCGAATATTGACTATATGGCAACGATTGACGGCGAAGAAAATGAAGATTACTCAGGAGAGGGAGAAGATATTGTGATCGGAGAAGGATATATATATCCTGAAGTTGAGGATGTCTTGAAGGGAATGAAGACCGGAGAAAAAAAGACAGTGGAAGTGGAACTTACGGAGGATTATGCTGATGAGGAGGAGATTGGCAAGAAGGCAACCGTAGAAGTAACATTAAATGAGATTAGTGTAGAAAAATTTCCTGAATATAATGATTCCTTTGTAAAAGAAAATCTGAATTATGATTCTGTTGCGGCGTATGAAGAATCTGTAAAGCAGGATTTGATAGATGAGAAAAGTACAGAATACAAATATGCTGCAATTGGGGAAATTATAGATTTTTTGTTAAATAATTCTCAATTTAATGGATATCCGGACGAGCTATATGAAAAATGTAAAGAAGATTATGAAAATAATAATGAGTATAATGCATCCATGTATGGAATGGAGATAGATGAGTATATGGATTTATTTGGTCTTGATGAAGAGACTGTTAAACAGGAGATTCTGGATAGTGTGAACACGGAACTGATTATCGGTGCCATTGCACAGGCAGAGAAGATAGAATGTTCTAAAGATGAGATTACGAAATTTGTGGAGGAAATTTATGAGGATTACGAATATGAAAGTCCGGAAGAATTTTTAGAGGATTACAGCGAAGAAGAAGTCGGATATGAGATTATTTATGAAAAAGTACTTGATTTTCTCTATGAAAATGCTAAATATATAGAAATTACGGAAAAAGAATATAATGAACAGTTAGAGGCTGAAGAGGCGGAAGAGTTTGATATAGAGGAAGAAGAAACACAAGAGTAGATATTGTAAAAAAATGTTAAAATGTATCGTGGCGGTTTCCAAAGATAAGTTTTTGGGAACCGCCATAGCTGTTTTTGTAGACAATCGACTGATTATATTATGCGGCATCAGCCAGTATGGATTATGAGGAATTTAGACATTAGTGATTATAGGATCATCACATGTGTCATTGTCGATGTCTAACAGAATGCTTTTTTTGAAGCGATCTTCATCTACATCGCCAGAAATTCCGTCAATCCTTCCGCGGTCTGTATATTGCCAGCCGCTCCAGTAATGCCAGATATTTTCCATATCTGGACGATCCACTCCATAGTCAGCAATCCAGAGAGGGTATTTTCTTAGCCGGTCATCAGCAAATTTATGGGAGGCATTGGAAGCGTCACTGTATATAACCGGTTCGTGATGAGTTTCCTGTTCCAAGGTGATCAAAAACTGTATTGCGATTTCTCTTATTTCTGTTCTTGTTAAATCCCCGAAATCCTCGAAATCCATGGCAGGTTTTGCATGCTGTGTTTTTCCTTTAATATGTGAGGCGAAAAAACGAGCTTCATTTCGTGCTTCGGCAGTGGTACGTGCTGTGACATAGTGATAAAAACCGATTGCCAGCCCTTCTTTTTCGGCATCCCTGTAATTTCGTTCGAAATCAGGATCAACATAGGAGGTTCCCTGGGTTGCCTTGATGTAGACTACCCGGATTCCTGCCTCTTTTACTCTTCTAAAATCAATTTTTCCCTGCCATTTACTGATATCTATTCCATGCAGAGTACTGTTTTTTGTCATATGGAATCTCCTTTGCATCAATTTTCTATTTATAAAGTATGCAAACGGAAAGAAAATGTTATATTTTTGTAAAAAAACAATTTTTAGAATTTGGTTGTAAATTAGCCGGGATTGTGTTACACTGGCTTAGAATTGAATATGAACGGGGAGCTTGTGGAGCAGGCTGAGAGGAAGTCATCAACTTCGACCCGCAACCTGATTTAGGTAATGCTAACGTAGGGATTCGAGATATATGTGTGAATATGATCTTATATGATTTTAGGAGACTCTCTGCAAATTTTAGGAGTCTCCTAATTTTATGCAGAAAGCATAAGCCGGAATGGAATAGCTATATTGGAATTGTCTGCAAACGAAAGAAACTTCCAAGGATGTTTCGGTGTTTGTCGGTGGCATGACGGATAACTCTGGCAATGGTCATAAAGATTAAAAAGTGGAAAGGAAGGTATCAGGATGATATATACGACACAGATGGATGCTGCCAAAAAAGGCATTATCACAAAGGAAATGAAGGTGGTTGCGGAATATGAGGGAATAGATGAGGAAGAGCTCAGAGCACTTGCGGCAAAGGGGAAAGTGGTAATCCCTGCCAATAAGAATCATAGCTGTTTAAAACCATATGGAATAGGTACAAAGCTTAAAACCAAAATTAATGTAAATTTAGGAACTTCCAAGGATTGTCTGGATTTGGATATGGAGATGGAGAAAGTAAAAGAATCTATTCGTTTAGGTGCAGAATCTATTATGGATTTAAGTTCTTTTGGGGATACCCGTAGATTCCGTAAAAAGCTGACTTCAGAGTGTAGTGCGATAATTGGTACTGTCCCAATCTATGATGCAGTGGTTTATTATAACAAAGCATTGAAGAGTATCACTTCCAGAGAATGGATTGATATTGTAAAGATGCATGCCGAAGATGGAGTGGATTTTATGACGATTCACTGTGGAATCAACAAGGAGACAGCAAAGCGGTTTAAAAAAGCAAAGCGACATACAAATATTGTTTCCAGAGGAGGTTCTATTATATTTGCATGGATGGAATTGACAGGAAATGAGAACCCTTTTTTTGAGTACTATGATGAGATTTTAGATATTTGTAGTGAATATGATGTAACCTTAAGTCTTGGGGATGCCTGCCGGCCTGGAAGTATTGAGGATGCAGGTGATATTTCCCAGATAGAAGAACTGGTAACGCTTGGGGAATTGACACAGCGTGCATGGGAAAGAAATGTGCAGGTAATGATTGAGGGACCGGGGCATATGCCGATTGATCAGATTCGTGCTAATATGGAGATTGAACAGACAATTTGTAAGGGCGCACCATTCTATGTGTTAGGACCGCTGGTGACCGATGTGGCACCGGGGTATGACCATATTACGGCTGCTATCGGAGGTGCAATTGCGGCAACTTACGGTGCTTCGTTTCTTTGTTATGTTACTCCGGCGGAACATTTGCGTCTTCCGACAGTAGAGGATGTGAAAGAGGGTATTATCGCATCAAAGATTGCTGCTCATGCCGCAGATATTGCAAAGGGAGTACCAGGAGCAAAGGACTGGGATTATCAGATGAGTGAAGCCCGCAGGAATCTTGACTGGGAAAAACAGTTTGAACTGGCAATGGATGGTGAAAAGGCAAGAAGATACCGTGCAGATTCTACACCGGAGAGGGAAGATACCTGTACGATGTGTGGAAAAATGTGTGCAGTAAGAAATATCAATAAAATACTCCGCGGCGAAGATGTTGACATCATGGATTAAGCCAAGCCATGCATATCTATCTTTTTATACAGGTGTTGGGAGCTCGCTCACATAAACCTGTATAAAAAGATAGATATATAGGGCGCAGCCCTCCATCGAGCTGAAGCAGAGCGAAAGCGAGATGGGCATGGCGAAAAAAGATGCAGTGCACCACCTGGCTGAAGCAGAGCGAAAGCGAGATGGGCATGGCGTTAGTTTATATTCAATCTTATAATTGATTTTATAGAAAGAAGGATTATGATTATGAAAACAATGCTGGAAAATGTCAGAAATAATGTACCGTTAGTGCATTTTATTACCAATTATGTTACTGTGAATGACGTGGCAAATATGATGCTTGCCTGTGGAGGCTCTCCAATTATGAGTGATGAGATAGCGGATGTAGAGGATATTACTTCTATTTGCAATGCGACGGTTCTTAATATCGGTACATTAAACAAAAATACAATTGAATCTATGATTGCAGCGGGAAAAAAAGCAAATCAATCAGGTCATCCTGTCATATTGGACCCAGTTGGAGCAGGAGCTTCAAAGCTTCGTACAGAGACAACGTTTAGACTGTTAGAAGAAATTAAGTTTACAGTTATCCGTGGTAACATTTCAGAGATTAAAACAGTATATTCCGGCAGTGGATCTACTAAAGGAGTAGATGCAGATGTGGCGGATGTGGTGACAGAGGATAATCTTGAAGAAACGGTGGCGTTTGCTAAGGAGCTTAGCAAGACAACAGGTGCCATTATAGCTATTACGGGAGCTATTGATGTTATTGCGGATGAGAAGCAGGCATATGCTGTCAGAAATGGTGTGGCAGCCATGTCACGGATTACTGGAACGGGCTGTATGCTGGACGCTGTCATTGCAGGATATGTCACAGCGAATACAGATAATAAAGTGAAAGCTGTTGTTGCAGCGATTGCAGCAGAAGGACTTTGCGGTGAAATTGCTGCCCGAAAGATGGAGGCAGAGGGAAGTGGCACTTCAAGTTTCCGTATGCATTTAATAGATGCTATGAGCAATTTGGACGGTGAATCGCTTAAGGCAGGTGCAAAGGTCGAGGTCTTATAAAAATTAATTTATGTAAAGATATTATGTTAAGCTGATTTGGATGGGTTACAAATTAAAAATGGAAAGAAGGAAGCAGATTGAAGGTATATACGAAACAGGAAATAAAAGATGCTATGTGTCTTTATGCGGTAACAGATTCTATGTGGTTAAAGGATAGAACACTTCCAGAGGTAGTAAAAGAAGCATTAGAGGGTGGTGTAACCTTTATGCAGATTCGGGAAAAAGAACTGCCGTTTGACAAATTCCTTGCATTGGCAGGAGAAGTTAAGAAAGTAACGGATACATTTCGTGTACCTTATGTAATAAATGATGAAGTTGAAATTGCAAAGGCTGTTGATGCAGATGGAGTCCATATCGGACAAAGTGACAAGGAATTGGTGGAGACCAGAAGCATTTTAGGACCAGATAAAATAATCGGAGTGTCTGTTCAAACGGTGGAGCAGGCGATAAAGGCAGAGAAAAATGGAGCCGATTATCTGGGAGTGGGGTCTGTTTTTACTACTGCTACCAAGCCGGATGCGGATGATGTGTCTTTAGATATGCTTCGTGCAATCTGTGATGCAGTTTCTATTCCGGTGGTTGCCATTGGAGGGATTCATGCAGGTAATATTATGGATTTAAAAGGGACTCATGTGGATGGCATTGCAGTAGTATCTGCTATTTTTGCAGCACAGAATATTAAAAAGGATACAGCGGAATTATTAAAGATTGCAAAGCAGCTGGTACATGAGGACTGATATAGGGTTTTTATAACGAAAGCTGCCGGCAGGTATACGGAATGAAATGGGTGTGAATATGAAAAAAAAGAGAATATTATTTGATGTGGACGGTGTATTGCTTGATTCTATGCCCATATGGGAAAATTCTGCTAATTTATATTTATTGGAGGAATTCGGAATTGATGCACCGCCAGAGGTGGACCAAAACTGTGCAACGTTGAGCCTGTTAGAGTCAGGTGCATATATTAAAGAATTATATCCACAGATTACTTTATCCGCCAGGGAACTGGCAGATGGTGTGGCTGGATTTATCAGAGAGAGGTATTGGGAAGTGCCGGAAAAAAAAGGAATGGCTAAAGTAGTTCATTGGTTAAAAGAACAGGGTCATTTGATGTATCTGGCTACTGCCTCGGAGGAAAAGAATGTGGAAGGTGCCTTGAGGAATCTGGGTGTGTGGGATTGTTTTCTGGATATATATACCTGTACAGAGATTGGTTACAGTAAAAATTATGCAGAGTATTATAAAACGGTTGCAAAACGCATTGGTGTATCCTGTGAAGAACTTATTATGGTTGAGGATTCCCTGCATTCCATGGTAACAGCGAAAAGAGCGGGGCTTACCGTTATAGGTGTGTATGAGGCAGCTTCCGCAGATATGGTAAATGAAATAAAACAGGTATGTGATGTATATCTGGAGGAATTAGAGCAATTGCAGAATTGGCTGTAAGGCAAATAGGACTGAGGCATTAAACTTTTATTAGTTTTGCAGCGGTCCTTTTGCTGTTGCCGGCAAAATGCATATTTGAAGCAGAGCAGATACAAAAACATAGAAAAAGGATTTAAAATATAGTATAATGTGAAAATAAATATTAGAATGATGCCACACACGGGTGTCGCATTAAGAGAGGAAATGAAATATGCATACGATTCTTAGTATAGCAGGTTCTGATTCCAGCGGAGGAGCAGGGATTCAGGCTGATTTAAAAACAATTACCTGTTTAGGGGGGTATGGAATGACTGCTGTCACGGCATTGACTGCACAAAATACTATGGGTGTGGAAAGCGTGGAAATAGTTTCTGTGCAAATGGTAAAAGCACAGATTGATGCTGTATTTCAGGATATCCGGCCGGATGCAGTAAAATTAGGGATGATTGCTACACCGGATATCATGGAGGCAGTTTGTGAAAAACTTGCAGAGTATCAGGCACAAAATATTGTGGCAGATCCGGTAATGGTGGCAACCAGTGGAAGCAGTCTGATGGAAAATCGCACAGTTCGTACATTGAAGGAAAGACTGATTCCGCTTGCTGATATTATCACCCCTAATATCAGTGAAGCAGAGGTGTTAAGTGGCATTTCCATAGATGGGAAAGAAGATATGATAGAGGCAGCAAAAAAAATCGGCGAATATTATAATGGAGCGATTTTGATTAAGGGAGGACATTTGGCAGATACAGCAGATGATTTACTCTATCAGAATAAGGAAATAATTTGGTTTTCCGGCAGGAGGATTGAGAATGAGAATACCCACGGTACAGGATGTACTTTATCCTCTGCCATTGCAACATTTCTTGCAAAAGGATATAGTATGGAAGAGAGTGTGGGAAAAGCAAAGGATTTTGTGACAGAGATAATTAATGCTAAACTTAATCTGGGAAAAGGAAGAGGTCCACTTTATCATAATTACAGATGGAACATGTAAAATAATAAACAGAGCATTATAGATACAACATTAACTTCATATGATAGTATTTTAATATCAGTTAAAACAGATGAAGATACAAAAGGAGAAGAGAATGGGATATACAAAGAAACAAAGAGCGCTGGACATTATTGAGCTGTTAAAAAAGGAATATCCGGATGCAGGCTGTACACTGGATTATGATAATGCATGGAAGCTGTTAGTCAGTGTCCGATTAGCGGCTCAATGTACGGATGCCAGGGTAAATATTGTGGTAGAGGGATTATACGAAAAGTATCCGACGGTAAATGCACTGGCAAAAGCGTCTGTGGAAGAGATTGAGAATATTATAAAGCCCTGCGGGCTGGGGCATAGTAAGGCAAGGGATATCAGCGCATGTATGAAGATGCTGGAGGAAAAATATAATGGAAAAGTGCCGGATGATTTTGAAGCACTTCTGGAATTGCCGGGAGTAGGAAGAAAGAGTGCAAATCTGATTATGGGTGATGTATTTGGAAAACCTGCTATTGTAACGGATACCCATTGTATTCGTCTGGCAAATCGTATGGGGCTGGTGGATGGCATTAAGGAGCCTAAAAAGGTGGAAATGGCATTATGGAAGATTATTCCTCCTGAAGAGGGTAGTTCGTTCTGCCACCGCCTTGTTTATCATGGAAGGGCAGTATGTACAGCGAGAAGCAAACCGGACTGTGAAAGCTGCTGTTTGAAAAATGTATGCAAAAAAATAATCTGAAAAAGGCAATCAATTTGTGCGATTAACGAGTTAAGTGTGGGTGTTTGCACACAGATTTAGCGACTATCGCAACAAATAGGGTTTCCAAAACAAAACTGGTTACAATATGGGAGGTATGATGAATGAAAAAAACATTGATTGTGGTTGACATGCAGAATGATTTTATTGACGGAACTCTGGGAACTTCAGAGGCACAGGCGATTGTGGAAAAGGTAAGGGAAAAGATAAAGAAATATCAAGATGACGGAGGAGAGATTATTTTTACCAGAGATACTCATACAGAAGATTATCTGGATACTAATGAGGGGAGGCATTTGCCTGTAAAACACTGTATTGTCGGAACCAGGGGGTGGGAAATAGCAGATGGATTAGAGGTTCCGGATGCAAAATATATAGACAAACCAGCTTTTGGATGGATGGGCTGGGATAAATATGCATTAGAGGAAGTGGAGCTGGTGGGGCTTTGTACTGATATTTGTGTGATTTCTAATGCTTTGATTCTGAAAGCAGCATATCCGGAAATTAAAGTGACTGTAGATGCGGGATGCTGTGCAGGAGTTACACCTAAAACGCATCAGGCGGCTTTGGAAACCATGAAAATGTGTCAGGTAGATGTGATAGGGGAATGATAGAATTTGAAATAATGACAGGATTAGCAGAATTGATAAATTGGTACAGATAAATGAGATATGAACACATTATACGAGGTAAATTTCATAGCAGACCCAACCGGTTTCTGGCAAAGGTGTGGATAGAAGAAAAGTTAGAGACTGTTCATGTGAAAAATACCGGAAGATGTAAAGAACTGTTACTTCCGGATGCCGAAGTAGTTTTAGAAGTTTCAGATAACCCGAACCGTAAGACAAAGTATGACTTGGTTGGTGTGTATAAATCAGGTCTTGGATGGGTTAATATTGATAGTCAGGCACCTAACAGGGTAGTAAGGGAATGGCTGGAAAAACAGGATTATACCTTGATAAGACCGGAATACACTTATGGAGATTCCCGAATTGATTTTTATATGGAAAAGGATAAATTACCGGATAAAACAGAAAAATACTTAATGGAGGTCAAAGGCTGTACCTTGGAAATAGAGGGTGTAGGCTATTTTCCAGATGCACCGACGTTGCGGGGAGTGAAGCATTTAAAGGAACTTACGAGGGCAGCCGCAGAGGGATTTCACTGTTATGCAGCATTTGTTATCCAGATGGAAGGGGTTAACATAGTGCGGGCAAATGTGGCAACCCATAAAGAGTTTGGAGCCGCTCTGGAAGCAGCAAAGGCAGCAGGAGTGAAAGTCCTTTGTCTTGGATGCAGGGTGACTGAGGATACATTAGAGGTGGAGCAGGAAAGAATCTGTGTGATATAGTTCTTTTTTTAGACGATTGTTGGTTTTGGCTGATACATCATATCATTTGTGTTGTCTTTTGTGATATATGCATATTTATTTTATGATTAAGATATTAATAAAATATCTAAATATTTTCATGATTTTTCAGAGAAAAGACAGAATAATTCATAAAATATTTATTGCTATTTAAAATAGTGCTTGCTATAATAATTCTACTAAAGGTAGAATTGGGATTGGGGATAATAAATTAGGGAGATATATAATTATGGTAACCAAAGAAGAGTTTAATGAATTAAAGCAGGAAGTATATGAATGGCGGGATTATTCTCATAATAAATTATCATGATTGAGAATGAGGTAATACCAAAAATTTCTTCACTTGCCAAGCACAATGATATGTTAGAAAGGTTGATAACAGGTGCAGTATGAATTCCGATAAATGATGAGAATAAGTTCGTAATTGAAGGAAAGATAATTGTATTATGCCGGCTCCTATTATAAGGAGCCGGCAATGCTTATGAATCCAGCCGGATTTCTGAAGTTGCTATTGTTTCACGGAATTTTATATCATGTTCTACAAAAAGCAAAGTTGGCTGATAGTGCAGCAGCAGTTTTTCAATCTGCATTCTGGAAAATACATCTATATAATTTAGGGGTTCATCCCATATATACAAATGAGCCGGAGTCAGAAGGCTTGCGGCAATCAATACTTTCTTTTTTTGCCCTTCAGAGAATTCTTCCATATTTTTAAGAAATTGTACACGCTCCATATCAAGCTGTCTGAGGATCGCACAAAGTAAGCTTTCATCAAGATTCTGCTCGAAGCAGAATTTATGAATGCTGCCTTCTAACATAGAAGTATCCTGATTTATATAAGAAATGACCAGTCCGGATGCCGTTTCGCAAATTCCGGATTCTATTACTGGCAAGTGTGGATCTGCATAACCCGAATGTTGTAAGATCATCTTGATCAGAGTAGATTTTCCACATCCGTTTTCGCCGTGAATAGCGATCCGGTCGCCCTGATGAATGGAAAATGTCAGATTCATAAAGACAGGCTGTTCGCTGTCTGTATATCTGAGGGAATAATTTCTGGCATTTACCAGTATTTTTTTATGGTGCATAAGAGGCATAATCTTTAAATCTGCGGGCTTTTCTAAATCCACTAAAAGCCCTTCTTTTTCTTTGATTTCCCGGTTGATTCGGTTTTTCATGGATGTTACCCGGCTTTGCATTTTTTTGGTTTTTGCTCCAATGTAAGGCCGTTTTCCTTTGTGATCCGGTTCTTTTATGGGATCAAAACCGATCTTTGAGTTTTCGTTTTGGTCCGCCCATCCGGAAGCACGTGCTGCGGACTGTTTTAACTTTCCAATTTCTTTGAGGTGCTTTTTATTTTCTGCTGCTGCAAACTGGTCCTTCCGCCGCTTGTTTTCCCACCAGCTGGAAAAATTGCCGCTTTGAACTTCAATGGTCTGCCTGTTTAAGACCAGAACATGGTCGATACAGGCATTCAGTAAATCTCGGTCATGGGATACGAGAATAAAGCCTTTTTTAGAAGATAAATAATTTTTTACATTCTCCCGGGCTTTTTGGTCTAAATGATTTGTTGGCTCATCAATCAGCAGAAAGTCATTTTCTCCTGAAAATAAAACCGCTAGTAAGATCTTTGTGCGTTCTCCCGGACTTAGGGTATGGAAAGGTCTATACAGAATTTCCGCAGTTTCTTGTAATTGTTCCAGTTCACATATGACCCGCCAGAGTTCACAGGAATATTTTAATTCTTCTATGAATTGTGCTCCCGGCATCTGCATCTGTTCCTCCGTAACAGTATATGGGAAATAGTCAAACATCGTATTGGTGCGGATACTTCCAGTGTAGGAGTATTTTCCGAGTAAAAGCTGCAAAAAAGTGGTTTTTCCTTTTCCGTTTCGCCCGATAAATCCTAATTTCCAATCTGTATCAATGGAAAAAGATGCGTTTTCAAAAATATAATCAAAGCTTCCTTCGTAAGAGAAAGTCAGGTTATTTACGTTAATTTGTGACATATTGTTTCCTCCTTTCTATTTGTAACCAATTTTGCTTTACAGACTTCGTCTGATGCGATAGTCGCCAAATGTATATTACAAGTATCTACGCTTGGCTCGTTATTCGCACAAATTGATTGCCTGCTTATCTGCTTTTTATAACCAATTACAAAGCAAATGAGTATCTACTCACGTGCCATTGCGAAGCAATTTTCATGCACGTGATACCTTGAGTAAGCAGATTTTGATGTGTGCAATTCCCGTCTCGTAGATTTTCATAATCTATTTTACACAACCAGAGTTCTGATTTCTGCATCTGAACGCAAAAAAAGAACTGTTTGCTGCCAAACAGTTCCATTATGTACTATACCTCTCGGATTGTGTACCAATACAATCGTCTTTTTTCATAAACATTTTCGTATAAAAAGAGGGGTCGAAAGGATTTGCCATCAATCAAAGACTGATAGCGTACGCAAGTATCGCGAACTACTTGAATAAAATCTGCCACCAATCAAAGGCTGGCGACGATAATCCATGTAGGTATCAGTAAAATCCTTAATGAGTACATAATCCACTTTTGGCAACATAATAAAAACAGGATATAAAGCATTTTTAATCCTGCTAACAACATTCATGTAATCAAAAGTAAATTATCTCCTCATGTTTTCACCCCTTATTTTAAGATGAGTCTAAAGTAACATATCTTATTTTGCTTGTCAATGAAATTTTGTCGTATTGCTGTAAATTGATTGATATGGTTGGTTGAAAGTCTTATATTTTTGGGGTATACTTTTAATATTTAAGACAAATATAAAAAGGCAGACGAAGAAATAGCATAAGTTGGATGATGTAGTTTTGTTGACAAAAAATAATAAAAATCCTATATTTAAGAGTATATAGCAGGAGGAGAATATGGGAAATCAGGTACAGTATAAAATATTAATTGTAGAGGATGAAGCTACAATTGGAGGAAAAATGAAATTGCATTTGGAAAAATGGGGCTATAAGGTGCATCTGGCAGAAAATTTTCAGGATATTTTAGGTGAGGTGACCAGTATTTCTCCGGATTTGATCTTAATGGATGTTATGCTGCCGTATTATAATGGGTTTTACTGGTGTTCCCAAATCCGTAAATTATTTAAAATCCCCATTGTATTTATTTCTTCTGCGGATGATAATATGAATATTGTAATGGCGATGGATATGGGCGGCGATGATTTTATTGCAAAACCTTTTGATCTGGCAGTGCTTACAGCAAAAGTAGGGGCAATTATCAGAAGAAGTTATTCTTATGCGGGGCAGGTAAATGTTATCGAGCATCAGGGAGCAATCTTAAATCTATTGGATGCGACCATGAGTTATCAGGGAAAAAGGGCAGAGTTTTCAAAAAATGAATTTCAGATTCTGGCATTGCTGATGGAAAATGCAGGGGGGATTGTCAGCCGGGATACGATTATGATGCAGCTTTGGGATGGCAATAATTTTATTGATGATAATACCCTTACCGTAAACATTACAAGAATTCGTAAAAAGTTAAAAGAAATCGGTTTAGAGGATTTTGTAAAGACAAAGAAGGGGATTGGATATATCATTGGATAAATACAGCATGGAAAGCAAAAAGAACAGAATAATTTGTTTATGAAAATAGAATCAGTTATAAAAAGCAGGTGCTGGTAATTATGAAAGATAAGAAGTTTGTTGTGAGTTTATTAGGAAATTATGTCAAAGAACAAAGTAGGCTGATCGGATTTTTGGCTGTTTGGGCAGTTGTATTTTTCAGCTGTTTTGCATTGACAGATATTCCCTTGAAGCTGGTATGGTATCCGGCATTAATTTGTGCAGCCATTTTTTTGTGTTATTGCTTTTTTGATATATCCAGATATATCAGAAAGCACAGGAATCTTTACCAGATGAAAAAACATATTGATGTTACGCTGGACAATATGCCTAAGCCAGAGAGTTTGATTGAAGGGGATTATCAGGAATTACTGACAGAGCTGTTGTTTCGTAAGAATCAGAAAATAAACAGCATTAAATCATCTAAAAAAGACATCTTGGAATATATAACACTCTGGACGCATCAGATTAAAACTCCTCTTACTGCATTGCAGCTGCTTGCAGCAGAGATAGAGGAACCAGAAAAGGCAGAAGTGTTGATGTATTTGTTTGAGATTGAACAGTATAGTGATATGATGCTGCAATATATCCGGTTGGAGGGGGATAGTACGGATTATGTATTGAAAGCATATCAGGTAAGATCCATGGTGAATCAGGCAGTAAAGTATTTTTCACGTATTTTTATCTCCAATAGAATTACGGTTAAAGTGGAGATTCCAGAGGATATGAAAGTGGTTACGGATGAGAAATGGATGGTGTTCGTGCTAAAACAGCTGATTTCCAATGCGCTTAAATATACCAAAAAGGGAAATGTTACTATTTTTATGAATGAAAAGAAGGTTTTGAAGATTGAGGATACAGGAATCGGAATCACCGCAGAGGATCTGCCCCGTATTTTTGAACGGGGGTATACCGGATATAATGGAAGAAAGGATAAAAAGGCTACTGGATTAGGACTGTTTTTGGTAAAACAAATTTTGCAGCAGTTAAATCATGGAATTGAGATTATCTCGGAGGTAAATGCAGGTACAACGGTGATGGTGGATTTGAGTAACCAGGCAAAGTTGTGATATCGAAACAATGAATGTCTGCAACCTTAAAAAATTGTAAGGTTTGGAAAAGAAATGTAAGGCAAAGTTATGGCAGTGCATTTCTTTTTTTCTTATAATGACTGCAAAAGTTAACGTTAACAAAAAACAGACAATTGAGAAGATTTGTTTCGCAGAGGTACCTTATGATATAGATGAATCATAACAGAAATTTGAAACAGGAGTTTTACAATTGCCTAAATGAAAAATAGTATGGAGGAAAAAAGAAATGTCACTATTACAAGTTAATGAATTGCAGAAAATATATACGACCCGCTTTGGGGGAAATAAGGTGGAAGCGTTGAGAAATGTGAATTTTTCTGTAGAAGAGGGAGAATATGTAGCAATTATGGGTGAGTCCGGATCAGGTAAGACAACTTTGTTAAATATATTAGCATCCGTAGATCGTCCTACATCCGGTCAGGTTCTGTTAAATGATAAAGATATTACGACTATTAAAGAAAATGAACTGGCAAAATTCAGAAGAGAACATTTGGGATTTGTGTTTCAGGATTTTAATCTGTTAGATACCTTTTCTTTAGAGGATAACATTTATCTGCCTTTGGTACTGGCAGGTAAAAAGCACAGACAGATGGAATATTTATTAGATGGCATTGCCGATAAGCTGGGAATAGGAGAAATTTTAAAAAAATATCCATATGAGGTATCAGGTGGGCAAAAGCAAAGGGCTGCGGTGGCAAGGGCTATGATTACAAGTCCGGATATCCTTCTTGCAGATGAACCTACCGGGGCACTGGATTCCAAAGCAGCAGGGGATTTGCTTGCAGCTTTCAGCCAGCTTCATGATGAAGGACAGACAATCCTTATGGTTACGCACAGTATCAGGGCTGCATCCTATGCAGGGCGTGTATTGTTTATTAAGGATGGCGAAATCTTTCATCAGCTTTACAAGGCTAATATGGACAATGATGAGATGTATAAAAGAATATCCGATACAATGACGGTATTATTGGCAGGTGGTGATATACATGAATAGAGGATTATATCAGAAATTAGCGTTTAATAATATCAGAAAAAATAAAAATACATTTTATCCATTTACACTGTCTTGTATCGTTATGACTGCCATGTTTTATATGATACATAGCATAAGTAATTTAGTAAATGAAAATCAGTTTATGGGTGCTGCCGCAATGAAGAGTGTACTGGAATTCGGTATGTTTATCTGTGGTCTCTTTTCTTGGCTGGTCATATTCTATACAAACAGTTTTTTGATGAAAAAGCGCTCTAAGGAGCTGGGCTTATACAGCGTTCTGGGAATGGAAAAAAAGCATATAGCCAAAGTGATTTTTTGGGAAAATGGAATCGTAGGAATCGGAAGCATTTTAATGGGGTTACTGGCAGGTATTCTGTTTTCAAAATTGATATTTATGCTCTTGTTAAAAATTGTGCATTTGCAGACAGGTTTTGCATTTGCGATATCCGCCGATTCTCTTTTCATTACCATTCTTTTGTTTATAGTCATATTTTTAACGGTAATAGCAGCAAACAGTATTATGGTTTATCGTTTAAAACCAATTGATTTGATGAGGAAAAGCCAGTCAGGGGAAAGGGAGCCAAAAGCAAAGGGCGTCATGGCAGTTCTGGGACTGATGTGTCTGGGAAGTGGATATTATCTTGCACTCACTGTGCAAAATCCGGTAAAAACGATTGATGTATTTTTTGTGGCGGTTTTGCTTGTGATAGCAGGAACGTATCTTATATTTATAAGCGGGAGTATTGTTTTGTTAAAGCTGCTCAAAAATAATAAAAATTATTATTACCAGAAAAATCATTTTATAACGGTTTCAGGAATGATTTACAGGATGAAACAAAACGCAATAGGATTGTCTAATATTTGTATTTTAAGTACAATGGTTTTGGTGGCACTCACGTTTGCAAGCTCTTTATATGTGGGAACTGAGGAGACTTTGCAGGCTTCATTTTATAAAGATGTCATAACAGATTACTATCGTGAGGAGAATAATGATTATACGAAGTTAGAATCGGTTTTAAAGGAATGTGCAGCAAAACATCATGTTACGATAGAGGACGTGGATCAATATTATCATTATCATACAATGGGAATATTAGAAGGGAATGATTTTTGTGCAGATTATGAGGGGAATCCTCAGGATATCGAGGGGTTCATTGGTTTAGATGTAATGACTTTAGATGATTATAATAAATGGATGAATACCGATTATGAATGTTATCCCGGAAAGGTATGGATTTATGTCTCTGAAGACAGGGATTTTGTAGGAAATACGATGAAGATATCGGAAAGGGAATATACGATATGCGGAAGAATGACAGATATTCCGGGAATGGGGGCAGAGTCTTCATATAATGAATATCAAAACTTATGGCTGGTAGTGCCGGATTTAAAGACAATGGAGGAAATCAAAACGATATTAGACAGGAGTGAGGTGAGCAGAGGCAATAAAATATTCTATAATTATAATTTTGACTTAAAAGGAAAAGAGAGGGATAAAAAAGCATTTTGTGCTGATATAAATGATGTAATCCAGAACGCAGAAATTGCTGATGCGGCAACGGTTGAGGATATTTATACCAAAAGGGATGCTCTTTGGGGACTTTTCGGCAGTATATTTTTTATTGGAATATTCCTTGGGATTCTCTTTATGAGTACAACCGTAATGATCATATATTACAAGCAGGTATCAGAAGGTTATGATGATAAGGAGAGGTTTATTATTCTGCAAAAGGTTGGAATGAGTGGTGAAGAGGTAAAGGGTGTGATTAAAAGTCAGATTCTGTTGATGTTTTTTTTGCCGATTTTGTTTGCACTTATTCATATCTGCTTTGCGTTTAAGGCAATAAAAAAGATGCTGGCTTTGGCTGGACTAACCAATACAGCAGTATTTATTATCTGTATCATTGCGACTGTAGGAGTTTTCATGATTGTATATGGCATAGTCTATAACTTGACAGCAAGGACATATTATAAGATTACCCGTTTGGATTAATAAACGATGGGAAACATGCTTTGCTAGTTTCTCGCATTTGGGGCGGTGCCAAATTGGAATGCAGGCATTCCAGCTTGGCTTATACCTTCCGTACAATTTATATCACTCTTGCAGCTGACCGCTCTGCGGTTAGCTGCAAGGGTGATTCAAATTTGATGCTCCGTCGTTTACAGCGGGGCTTTTTGACAATATAAACGGGTAAATGGCTGTTGGAAACGGCATGGTTATAATGTATAATAAGTATGTTCGATTATTACTTGACATAGTGGGAAAGGATGGGAGGCAAAACAGAACAATTTGGAGAAGGATATAGAATTGTTATAGAAGATACCACAAAAATGATAGAAAATGATCAGGACTTAATATACAATGTAATGGTATAGAAAGGGGATATAATATGTATTTGGTATTTGATGTGGGGGCGACGTATGTAAAATATGCATGGATGACTTTGGAGGGCAGTATTGAAGAAAAAGGAAAGATACCTACTAGGAACAAAAAAAATGAGGGTATTAACGATTTTTTATTGTCTCTGACAGAAATTTATGAGAAGTATAAGGGAAAAGATGTAATAGAAGGAATTGCTGTGGGACTTCCGGGGCAGGTTGATGTAGAGAATGGGATTGTTTATGGTGGTGGAGGAATCCGTTATATGCATAATGTGCCGCTGCGGGATCTGCTATCCGAACGATGTGATAATGTGAAAGTTTCTATAGAAAATGATGGGAAGTGTGCAGCACTTGCAGAGGTATGGATGGGAAATGCTAAGGATGTGGAGACCGCATGTGTTTTGGTATTCGGAACCGGGATTGGCGGAGGAATCATCAAAGATGGAAAGATTCATCGTGGAAAACGGATGCTTGCCGGGGAATTATCTTTTATAGTGGAGAACATGACAAGGGAAGATCTGGCAAGAATACAGTGCAGTGAAGATATGAGCATGTATGATGCGATAGAACAGATGCCGTTTATGTGGTCTGCACATGCGGCAACTGGATCCGTATGTTACTGGCTGGCGAAGAAAAAAGGGCTTGAAGCAGGAGACGTGACGGGGGAAGAGATTTACCGTTGGGCAAGATCAGGTGATAAGGATTCGGAAGAAGCTTTGGAGGATATGTATTTCAGTATTGCAAAACAATGCTGTAACCTTTATGTGGCTTTTGACCCGGAGGTGATTCTGATCGGCGGAGGCATCAGTGCTGAGCCTGCCTTTATAGAGGGGATTCAACGTTATGTAAACAAACTGAAGGGACTATCGATTATTTACAAGGAAATCAGTATTGATGTATGTAAATATCGGAATGATTCTAATTTATTGGGGGCATTATATAATTTTAAGCAGATATATAATGTATAAAATAGTTCTATGTTTGAAAAGAGCAGCGGACGAACAATTTCACAAATAACGAGTCAGGTGTGGGGACCTGCATATGCATTTGACGATTATCGTAGCATGTAAAGTGTTACAAAATCAAATTGGTTACAATTAAAAGGAGGACGCAGATATGATTTTAACACAGGAAAAGTCATTACCGGACAATTTTTTATGGGGGGCATCTACCAGTGCCTATCAGGTAGAAGGTGCCAATTTAACACATGGAAAGGGACCCAGCATCCAGGATATTAAGAAAGTTCCGGAAGGGACCAGTGAGCTGGATGTATGTGCAGACTTTTATCATCATTACAAAGAAGATATTGCACTGATGGCAGAAATGGGATTTAAGACCTTTCGCTTTTCTGTTGCATGGTCAAGAATCCTTCCGGAAGGAAACGGAGATGTCAATGCAGAGGGGATTGAGTTTTATAGTAATGTGATTGATGAATGCCTTAAGTATGGGATAGAGCCGCTTGTTACCATGTTTCATTTTGATCTGCCTGCTGCGCTGGAAAAAAAGGGTGGATGGTCTAGAAGAGAAAGTGTGGATGAATTTGTAAATTTTGCAAAGATCATGTACGAGAATTATGGTGACAGGGTAAAATACTGGCTTACGATTAATGAACAGAATATGCTTACTCTTGTAGGGGAAGTAATCGGAACCTGTAATCTGGATGGTGTGACCAATAAATATAAAAAGCTGTATCAGGAGAATCATCATATGCTGCTTGCCCAGGCAAAGGCAATGAAGCTGTGTCATGAAATGCTTCCGGGTGCCAAGATTGGTCCGGCACCTAATATTTCTTTAGTATATTCTGCCAGCTGTAAACCAAAGGATGTACTGGCTGCCCAGAATTTTAATGCGATTCGTAACTGGCTGTATCTGGATATGGCAGTATATGGAAGATATAATAATTTGGTATGGAAGTTTTTGGAAGAGCACGATGCTGTTCCGGAAATGGAAAAAGATGATATGGAAATCATGAAAGAAGGACATCCGGATTTTATCGGATTTAATTATTATTCTACTGCAACGGTGGAGTGGGATGACGGAAGCGGAGTGGAAGGTTCTGTAGACCAGCAAAATGGAGGAAGTGAACTGGGGGTATATCGTTCTTTTGCCAATCCGAATCTGCTTCGTACAGAATTTGGATGGGAGATTGATCCGGAAGGATTCCGGGCAACGATGCGTGAGATGTACAGCCGATACCATCTGCCGATGATTGTGACGGAAAACGGTCTTGGTGCTTATGACAAGCTGACAGATGATGGCAAGGTGCATGATAATTATCGAATTGAGTATCTGCGCCGCCATATTGAACAGATTAAGCTTGCCGTGTCAGAGGGTGTGGAAATGATGGGGTACTGCCCATGGTCTGCGATTGACTTGATTTCCACCCATGAAGGAATGGTAAAACGTTACGGATTTATTTATGTAAACCGTGATGAATTTGATTTAAAAGATCTGGCACGTTACCGTAAGGATTCCTTTTACTGGTATAAGAAGGTGATTGAAACAAACGGAACAGATTTAACGGATTGACAGGTAATCAGAATGGAGCTGCCGTATGGAGTAAAATGAAAAATAAAACTCTAATACGACAGCCCTATTTTTTTCTCGCACGCTGTTATGTATTCTGATATATTTAACTTATGAGAAATACACTAGCAGATATTTATGAGGCGTAAGATTATGATAAATAAGAGGACTAAGGATTTAAAGATATATCTTCTTCTGGCTGTGCTGCTGATAGTGGGAAGCGGCATGGGACTTGATGTGGGGCAGAAGGTTATTTTGAATTGTGATCAGACAGAAGAAGCGGTTCTTAAGTCACAGTCTCTGATTTCATGTAGTGGTTTGCATACACTGGCAGTTAAGGATAATACCTCTGTTGTTTTAGGATTAAGAAGTCTTAGGAACAGCCGCGGGGATTCTTTTTGTCGGTGTGGTTTGTTTTTCTTATATATTCTGGCATCTTTATCAGGTGTTTTCAGACTGGTACAAAAGACATATACTTTTTACAGCAGACTGTATATATGGGAAAGATTTCATATTATTACTTTTATGCAGGATACAGACGGACGGAAAAAATTCTCATAACAGCCGGTGAAAAGCCGACCGGCAATCTGTTTTTTCACCGGCTCCTTTGGATTTGGACAATATGATTGGTGAAGAAAAGGAGTTATGAGAATATGAATATTTTATTATGGATTGTAATTATTATCGGAGGTGGAACGGGATTATTCTCCTGCCTGTACATAATGGTTTCGTTATTTGCAATGATTGTGTACAAATTTTATAGAAAAATCAAATATCATGTCTCCTTTTATGAGTAGGATATGGACATTTGCTATAAACGGATAGGAGATAGAAGTATGGATATTATAGTGATGATTATGGCTGTTATCGTAGCGGCAGCAGGTGTAGCTGGTTTCATTATGGAACATGGCAGCAATAAAAAAGACAAGGATTCCGAAGAAAAGGATCAGTCAAAATCATGATACACAGATAAGTATTAAAATGGGGAGCGGTCCTATGTAAGTAACGTAGATTTTACTTAGTGAGACGGCTCCTTTTGCATGTGGAAGGATTATGACAGCAATGTTTCATAGAGTAAAAAGATATTGCAATGGTTTTCACAGACTTGGGTTTTAAGAAAAATTTAAGAAATTTATTGGGAAATTTTTTAGGAAGGAATGCTATACTGATTGTAATACGAAAGAAAGGATGAAGAAAGGTATGTGTGCCGAGACTATTTTGATAGTGGATGATAATAGGGAAATCGTATATTCTTTAGGAGAGCTTTTAAAGTACGAGGGGTATCAGATTGTAAAAGCCTATGATGGCATGGAGGCATTAGAAGCTTTAGAACGCAACCATATTGATTTAATCCTGCTTGATGTAATGATGCCCAGACTGAATGGTTTGTCAGCACTAATGAAGATAAGGGAGAATTATAAGATTCCGGCTATTATTTTATCTGCTAAGACAGAGGAGAGCGATAAGGTATCCGGACTGGTGCTGGGGGCGGATGATTATATTAGCAAGCCGTACAATCCGGCAGAGCTGATTGCCAGGGTTAAGGCACAGCTTCGCAGATATCATACCTGGGGAGGCAGTGAACCGAAGGCTGATGAGGATACGATTGTAAATGGGGGACTGGTTCTTGATAAGAAACAGCGGCTGGCGGTAGTAGAAGGGGAGGAAACGAAGCTTACAGCAACAGAATATAATATACTTTCTCTTTTAATGGAGCATCCGGGACAGGTATTTTCTGCCGAGCAGATTTATGAAAAGGTCTGGGAAGAAACAGCAGATTATACGGTTGAGAATACAGTAATGGTGCATATCCGGCATATAAGGGAGAAAATTGAAATAGACACAAAAAATCCAAGGTATGTAAAGGTGGTGTGGGGAATTGGTTACAAAATGGAAAAATATGATTAAGAGAATAGGCAGATTTTTAAAAAATCATAGAAAATTACTCTTGGGAATTATTTTTACTATGTTGGGACTATTTTTTTTCTGCATTATAATAGCGTACCGGTGGTCTCATCCGACGGAAGAAGCCCTGTTCTTTGGTGTCATTGCGAATGTTTTAACGGGGCTGGGTATAAAACAGATATTAGGTTTTTATCTTCAAAAAAAGTATGCTGACTGGCTTCCGTTAAAGGAGGAATTTTATAGTGAATGGAGGATGCAGTGGAGGAAACAGCAGATTATATTGGGAGTAATGGGAATTGGAGCAGGAATTGCTGCCTGCTGGTATTTTACGTATATGAAGTATTCTTCATATTGGGCTCTCAGTAATTATGCGTCGGGTTATATCATGTTTGGTACGGTACTTATACAGTATGGGGTTTGCCAGATGGCAGTCATCCGTTTTATGATGGGAAGACTTAATATGCTGATGGAACGAATGGCCAGGATTAACCGGGAAAGTCTTGAAAATGCATTGGAGATCGAGAAAAAAAGTCTGGAGAAAGTATCGAGAAGTGATCAGTTAAGAGTAGATTTGATTACGAACGTTTCCCATGATTTAAAGACACCTCTGACATCTATGGTTGGATATATTGAATTGATGAAGAAGGAGGATTTGAATGATATAACAAGGGATTATCTGGAAGTGATTTCCGATAAGGCAGGAAAGCTTAAAGAAATGATAGAAAGTCTGTTTTCATTGGCAAAGGCAAGCAGTGGGAATATTGAACTTCATATAGAGTCTGTCGGGTTAAATCGTTTGATTGAACAGATTTTTGCGGATATGGAGGATAGGGTAAAGGCAAGCGATTTGCAGTTTGTGACACAGCTTACGGAAGAAGATACTGACATGATGACAGATAATATGTATTTGTACCGGATTTGTCAGAATCTGATTGAAAATGCTCTGAAGTATTCGGCGAAGGGAACAAGGGTATTCATTAAGACATATATAGAAGAGAAAGAAAAATTGTGTCTGGAAATTACCAATACTGCGGGTTATTTTATGGATTTTAACAAAGAGGATATCGTAGAACGGTTTGCCAGGGCAGATCAGGCAAGAACCAGTGAAGGGAATGGGCTGGGACTTGCTATTGTCAGTACTTATACCAGTGCATTAGGAGGGGAGTTCAATCTTTTTATCGACTGCGACCAGTTTAAGGCAAAGCTGGTGTTTCCGAAAAATACAAAAGAAAAATAAATACAGGGTGATTTAAGTAAACAGGGCTGTTGCATTAAGAAATATTTTCTTTTTGCGGCAGCCCTTGTTAGTGTGAAAATTTTTATATAATTCATATATTTACGGATTTGGCACAGAATATGTAATGTACAAAATCGTTGGGCTAAATGGATAACGAGAAAAGAAAGATTTTGAGCTGATCTGGATGATAATATTAAGAAATATATAAGAAAATTTAAGAAATACAGTTTCGTAAATTTAAGAAACTGTATTTAGAATTATGTGCAGATAAAGAAAGGGAAAGGAGCTGGATTTATGAAGAAGGATTTATCAGCCGTTATATTTTGTCATATAATATTGACGATCATTACCCTGCTGCTTTTGTTTTTTCCGCTCGGCACAGGAATGTTTTTTGGTTCTGAAGGGGACTGGTACAGCCAGCATGTAGGGATTGCAGAGAGTTTAAGACAGACCATGTTAGAAACGGGTTCTTTGATTCCCCAGTATATTCATTTGGGTGGTGGGAGCAGCATTTATGATTTTGCCTATTATGGAGTATTGCGTCCTGACATTTTGTTTTCCTGTTTTGTACCGGAAATAGAGATGAAATATATTATTGCAGGTTACGCAGTATTAGGTGTGACAGCCAGTGTAAATTTCTGTTATATATGGTTGAGAAAGCAGAAACTTTTAAATAGCTTTGCATTTGCCGGAGCAGTATTACTAGCCTCCGCAGCATGTTTTTATCATGCACATCATCAGATTATGTTTGTGAATTACATGCCTTTTTTGATTCTTGCTCTGATGGGCGTAGACAGACTTTTAGATAAAAAAAGAATTGCTCTGCTGGTATTTTCACTTTTTATGATATATATCCATAGTTTTTATTATTCCATTTCCTGCATTTTGGTCATAGGAATCTATATGATTCATAAATGTTTACAGAAAGAGAAGATGGAAATTGGGAAGGGAAAATGGAAACAGTGGATAATGAAAACAGGAGCCTTTTGGGGATTATTTGTGTTTACAGTGCTTCTTTCCATCGGTATGGCGATGGTACTTTTATTTCCGACAGGGCTTGACATTTTGTCAAATGAGAAGGATTCGGGAAGTTTTGTAACCGCTCCGGTAAAATTGACTGACTGGAGTTTGACGGGATTGTTATATAATCCTTATGGCTGCGGTATGACATTGCTTACCCTGTATTGTCTGTTGTTATCCATAACCGGTAAGAGGAAACGTTTCCTATCCGTGGCTCTTTTGTTTTGTATATTGTGTCCATTTGTATCCTATGTGTTAAATGGATTTTTATATTCCAGGGCAAAGATTCTGATTCCATTTACATTGTTGTTTGTATTTGTGGCAGCAGATACCTTACAGGAACTTTATCAGGGGACAAAAATGTATGGTTTCTTACCTTTATTGTGCTGTTTTATACCGGTTTTTCATTCCCGCTGGGAGCCGTTAATACTGATAGACGGATTGCTGCTTCTATTATGGAGCCTGTTACAGCGGACAAACCGGATAGGAGAAAGGATAAGAAAGCGTATGTTTTGGCTGGTACTGGTACTGCCGGTTTTTGTCAGTCTGGGTATCAATATGAGTGATTCTTATCTGAAGCTGGTTTGCTCCAGACTGGGAATTGGTATAAATGGTACGTATTTAAAAGCAGGAGATGACCGGCAGGAGCATTTTACAAAAGAAGAAATAGCGGGATTTGTAACGGACTCCAGGTATCGGTTTGATGTTCTTGCCAATAACTTTGTAAACTGTAATCTTCTGGCGAATGGAAAAGTTAATAAGACATCTATGTATTCATCTGTGACCAATACGGATTATGCAAAATTCTATTATGATATAATGCATAACCCTATCAGTCTGAACAACCGGGTTGCATTAGTGCCAGGTAAAAACGAGTATTTTTCATATTTTATGGGGCTAAAATATTTGTTGACAGATAAAGAGAATTTACCGGCCGGTTATAAAAAAATAATGCAGAAAGGTGATTATATTTTAGCCCAAAATGATAATGTACTGCCTGTCTGTTATGGAACTGGGGAAGTTTTGAATGAGGAGGATTATAAACGGCTGGAGTTTCCGGATACGGTGGAAGCTTTGTGCAGCAAGGCAGTAATACCTTCAGATGATGTGATAGCTACGGCAGGATTATCACAGGAAAAAGAATCATTTGCTTCGCATATAAAGAAGGAAAAACTGGACAGCTTCTTTTTGGAAGACGGAGGGGAAAAGTTACTGCATCCGTCAGGTGAAAAGGAATGTTATAAATTGAAGCTTGCCGAACCGATTTATGAAAAGGTATTGATTTTAAAATTCCATGTGGAAAGTGCAGATGGCAGAGAAGTGGTTATCAGTATAAATGGTATAAAAAATAAGCTTTCATCAAAAAGTGCTCCTTATCCCAACCGTAATCATGATTTTACTTATTTGATATCTGCGGAAGATGCATTGGAAGAATTGGAGATAGAAGTTTCAAAAGGCAGGTATACGGTAGACAATATTAATATTTATACAGCGGATATAGAACGGATGTACCATTCGGATATTGTAATACCACAGGTAAAAAGTCAGACAGCAAAGAAAAAAGGAAATGTGTTTCAAGGGAAAATCAATATGAAAGAGTCCGGATATTTTATTACCTCTTATCCATATAGAAAAGGTTATAAAATTAAGCTGGACGGTGTTTGGATATCTCCCCGGAAGGTTAATACAGCATTTGTAGGGTTTCCTATTGAAGCAGGAAATCACAGGATTGAGATTACGTTTGAAGCTCCCGGATTCAGGGTAGGATATATTATAAGTACGATATCCTGTACAATGTTTGTTTTGATTATAGTATGGGAAAGAAAAAGAACTTATTCTGTATCAGGGGTTCGGATACGCAGTGATATTCCGAAAATATGTTACCTGAATATAAAAAATTGATACATCCGTTTGCTATAATCCCCCTAAAGTATACAGCTTAAAAAAGCTGATATTTTAGGGGGATTTTTGTCTGTTGTGAAAATGAATAATGAAGGAACAGCTTATTATGTGCATTTTATAAAAATTTGCATAAGATGCCAGAAAAGATGGCGGAAAGGAACTCTATTGGTAGTGGAGGAGACGGAACAGGTGATTCCATCATCAGTCGATTGATAAGGAGAAAGGAAAAGTAGTAAGATAACAGCAGAAAGGATGAAAGAAATGGAAAAGGAAAAGTTTGGAAATTTTGTGACACTTCTTCGCAAAGAACAGGGAATGACGCAAAAAGATCTGGCAGAGAGATTATGTTTAACAGATAAAGCTGTTTCAAAATGGGAGAGGGGAGATTCCCATAGTTAAAGATACCACACCAAATATGATGAACCCACGCTTATACACTACCAGCTATAATAAACCGCAAGGACAGCAATTTGATACTGCTGTTCTTTCTTTTTTATAAAATTGTAGTAACCGAAAAAAAGCTGTAAAATGAGAAATATATTTGTCCTTGTAACATTTCTCGGACATTTGCCTGTTATACTATTTGCAAAAAGAAAAGGAAGTGACAATATGAAGCAGATTTTAATTGTCGAAGACGATAATCTTTTGAATAAAACCCTTGCTTACAATTTGGCATCTGACGGTTACAATATAACTGCTGTTCTGAATGCAAGAGCAGCCGCTGAATCACTGAAAACAAACATTTTTGATTTGGTATTGCTGGATATAAATTTACCAGACGGAAATGGTTATGACCTATGCCGCCTTATCAAGCCAGAGAATCCCGATACAGTAGTTATATTTCTAACTGCTAACGATCAGGAAAGTGATCAGATACGGGGATATGAAGCTGGTGCAGTGGATTACATCACGAAGCCTTTTTCGATTGGTGCTTTGCAACGAAAAATAAAGGCTATGTTTGCTATGCTGGAGCATCATAAACCGACTAAGGATATTTACGAGGACAGCAGCCTGTTTCTTGATTTTTCGGAACAATTTGCCAGTCTGAATGGGAAAACCTTAACACTTTCCACAATGGAATATAAAATGCTGAACCTATTTCTCAAAAACCCGAAGCAAGTACTTACCCGCCATCAACTTTTGGAAAAGCTGTGGGACATTGACGAAAAATATGTAGACGAACATACCCTTACTACTTCTATCAGCCGGATTCGCAGCAAGATTGAAGCGGATGGCGACACATATATCAAGACGGTTTATGGTATGGGTTATCAATGGACAGGAGGCGAAAAGAAATGAAGCTAAATAATCTTTCTTCCAAGAAAATTTGTAGGCTGGTTAGTGCTGGTTTGATTCTCTCTATGCTGGTGTTTACTGTTATTCTCAGTAGCATAATGCAGGATATGAAAATTTTCATAGCAGGTGGAACTTTGACACTCTGCGCATTTTTCTGGATTAAGCTACTGGTGGTGTCTTTTGGAAAACGACTTTCTCTTTTTACTTCTGATTTATGCCGGACATTGGACAACATGATTGATGGAAACGAGGAGCTACAAAAATCAAATGGGAGTGAAACTCTTTTCGCCCGTATCAACCACCGTCTAATACGCCTATATGAGATTATGCAGGAGAACCGGCACAAGGTAGACATGGAACGACAGGAGCTTCAAATGCTGATTTCTGATATTTCCCATCAAGTCAAAACACCAGTTAGCAATCTGCCAATGGTAACGGACACGCTTCTGACAAAGCCTGTTTCAGAAGAAGAACGGAGGGACTTTTTACAAGGCATACTCAGCCAGACCGATAAACTGGACTTTCTTTTTCAAGCACTGGTTAAAACATCCCGGCTGGAAACCGGAGCGATACGCTTAGAAAAGAAAGATAGCAATTTATTTCATACGCTTGCACAAGCCATGAGTGGAGTTGTATATGCCGCAGAGAAAAAAGAAATTGCTGTATCTGTGGACTGCCCAGAAGATTTGCCGATTTCCCATGACAGCAAGTGACAAGCGAAGCCATTTTCAATCTGTTGGATAATGCAGTAAAGTACACACCGTCAGGTGGAAAAATTTCTGTGTCGGTGGTGCTGTGGGAAATGTATGTTGAAATCAAAGTAGCCGACACCGGCAAAGGTATTTCCGAAAGCAATCAGGCTGCCATCTTCCGGCGCTTCTATCGTGAGGAAGAAGTACATGAACAACAGGGCGTGGGGATTGGTTTGTATTTGGCGCGTGAGATTGTAACACGGCAAGGCGGTTATATCAAAGTCATTTCGGAGCCGGGACAAGGTTCGGAATTTTCTATTATGCTTCCTGTAAGGTAAGATATAGACATTTTTTTGAAATGTCCGAGCGTTGTAACATTTCGCCCTGATTTTCGGTAAAAATTTTTTCTGCTTCGGACATTTGTGGTTTACAATGCCTTTATCAACAGGCGGAAAGCCTTGAAAGGAGCATTTGAATATGAGCATTTTACAAACAATTGACTTAAAGAAGTATTACGGCACAGAGCCAAACATTACTCGTGCTATTGACGGTGTGAATTTTACTGTGGAACAAGGAGAATTTGTTGCCGTAGTTGGAACCTCCGGCAGCGGTAAGTCTACTTTGCTCCACATGATGGGAGGACTTGATACCCCTACTTCCGGCAGCGTGATTGTACGGGGGGAAGAACTTGCAAAAAAGAATGATGATGAATTGACAATTTTCCGTCGTCGTAACATCGGGTTTATCTTCCAAAATTATAATCTGGTACCAATTTTGAATGTATATGAAAATATCGTCCTACCTGTGGAACTGGATGGCGATACCGTAGACCAAAAATTCATGGACGAAGTGGTGTGTATGTTGGCATTAGAAGATAAGCTGAAAAATATGCCGAACAATCTTTCCGGCGGTCAGCAGCAGCGTGTAGCGATTGCACGAGCTTTAATTACGAAACCAGCGATTGTCCTTGCCGATGAACCGACTGGAAATTTGGACAGCAAAACCAGTGCAGATGTATTGGGGCTTTTGAAACGTACCAGCGGAGAATTTAATCAGACCATTGTAATGATTACTCACAACAACGAGATCGCCCAACTCGCAGACCGCATTGTGCGGATTGAGGATGGCAAAATTATGGGTTAAAGGAGGTGGGAATTATGACTTATCCTTTTGAAAATGATACAGAGAAAATAGAGAAAAGGATTGCTGAAAGGAGCGTATCTTCTGAAAAGAATAGGACATTTCTAATCAGGGTTATTGTCTTGATTGCGTCATTTTTACTGAGTTTTTCTGGTATTCTTTTGTGTAACGCAACGCTTAGTATGCAGCAGAATACCCGTATAAATAATGCGGCAGAAACATTAGGAACTGTTTTAGGAATTGTTATTGTACTTCTTTGTACAGCAGGACTGGCTGTCAAAAATATTTTTTATGTATCTGTATTGCAACGAGTACATGAATTTGCACAATTACGGGCAATCGGTGCAACATACCAGCAAATTAAATCAGTGGTCAAGAAAGAATGTGACAAAATAGCGAAACCTTGTATTGTGTTGGGGACAATTATCGGTTTTTTAGCAAACTTAGTTTTACTACTTCATTTTTATTGGATACCAAGCATTGTATGTATTGTAATTTCCGGTATATTTATTTGGATTATTACAGCTTTGGCTTTTCAAGCACCAGCGAAAATGGCTGCATCTACATCTCCAATAGAAGCACAACATACACAAGCAACAAACTATTTTAGAAATGTTTGGACAAAGGGTAAGCTTACCCCTATAAGAATCGGGTGGATGTATTGTAGAGCCAATAGGAAGAAGGCTGCCTATACATTTTTATCTCTCGTTATGAGTGGAATTCTAATGTTTGGTGTTTTTTCAATATTGAATGCGATAAATCCCGAAAGACTTGCGGCACAACCTTATCAGGGGAATAGTGATGTATATGTATTGCTAAATTCAACAGCTGACGAGCAATCTACATATGATTTAATGAAGTCTGCGCCTTTTACAGAGGAGCAAAAGCAAAAATTATATAATATTTCAGGTGTAAATGATGTTTATGAATTATATATGTTAGACGGTATTCTTACAAATTCCGAGGGTGAAAAATTTGAACTGTCCATTGAAAATATCGTAAACTCAGCTACATTTGAAAATGAAATTGTTGAGGGTGTGCAACCAAGTCAGGAATTACAGAACGGCGTAATTCCTGTTGTTATCAATAGACATTCGCCCTATTATCAGGAACTGAATATGCAGCTTCAAGTTGGAGATTATCTGCCATATACCATAGATACAGGTTATGGTAAAAAGGAAGTGAAATTAGTCGTAAGCGGATTTGTAGAAAACAGAGATACCGGGCTTGTAATTTATACAAGTAGTGAAAATATGAAATCGCTGTCAGAGATGAACTGTACACTTGCATGGTATATTTGTTTGGATCATAACAGAAAAGATGCAGCAACAACGATAATCAAGGAAATTTTTACAGATGATGACAGAGTTAATATATCAGTTTTGGCTGATGATGTTATGGCATTGGAAGATTACTTCCATAATGCGAAAGTTATAATTACTGTTTTGGTGGTGCTTATTAGTCTGTTTTCATTTATAAATATGCTGAATACTAGCATTACAAATGCTATTGCCAGAAGACACGACTATGCACTACTGGAAGCCACAGGTATGACAAAATTGCAGTTGCAAAAAGTACAACAGTCAGAAAACTTTATCTATCTGGTTGGAAGTTTTATAGGAAGCTGCATTTTAGGTATACCAATCGGATTTTTTCTTTGTACCATAATATCAAAAATCCCCGGATTTTCATACTTTGAATATCATTTTCCGGTTCTTTTTGTGTTTTTATACCTTGCTGCTGTTGTAATGGTCTATAATGTAGTGTCAATATATCAGAAGAAATCTTTGTACCAGCAATCAATTATAGACCGCATTAGAAAGACGGATTAAGTTTTAATACTTCGTCAGCGCCACAATTACATTACTCTGCTGATACAGCCAAGGCTCTGTGACCTCTACAGTTATAAGTGATACTAATTCTATTAAGTGGAGATTCTACTTCTGGTTTCATGGTGAGAAGTAGCGTTGCATAAGCAGGGATTTTTTTAACTGGCTTCCTGCCATTCCCCAATATGCTATGTATAAGTCAAGTCTGCGTTGCATGAGCAGATAGATTACTGCCCGAAAAAAGAACATTAAAGAAACCCTCCAAGCTTTAAAATAGGTCTGGAGAGTGTCTGTTAAGTCTTTTCGGGCGTAGCAAAACAGCCCACCAATACACCGTTTTTTATATGGTGGCGTTTGCCTTAAATCCTTATGAAATGAAACAGAACCGATAAACTGTGATTTTTATTCCACCTGTTTATCAGCTCTGCCTCTCTGCATCGGGTTCTTTGATGATATATTTACCTGCCCGATAGATAGGAATTTGGCTTTTCTTTACAAAAAAAAGTTCAAATATATCATCTTGTAACTTATTTCAATTTAATTTCTACTTTGTAATATTTCAAAAAATATGGCACAAACAAAAGAGCCCCTATTATCAAAATCACCCAGCCAATATATGTTCCTTGATTTTCAGGATAAAAATAATTTATAGCTAAATGAACTGGGCATAGAATAATTGCAATCACCCCCCATAATATTTCTAATTTTCTTTTCATCTTGTTTGCTTGCTCTTTTTGTTTCTGTAATTCCACCAAATTTTGTTCTGCCTTTTTTTGATAATTTTCCATTATAATCCTTTCTCCTGATAACAATTCGTTTACATTTATTCCAAGAATGTCACATAGCTCCATCATTATTGATACATCTGGACAGCTTTTTCCCGTTTCCCTTAATTAAAGATATTGTTGGGTAAAAAAAGAAAGGTCAGTCGATTTTGCCGATGAAGCGGTAGTAGATTTCTACTTCCTGCTCACGGCTTCCGT
>CAJUFL010000037.1 GCA_910585605.1 uncultured Lachnospiraceae bacterium
TGATTCATATCAAAAAAATTTTTTATCCATAGACACAAGATTTTTTACAGCCTCGTTTCTAGCGTATCAAAAAAAGAAGATGAAATTGTCTCAGTTTTATCACAAAATGGATAAATATATGAGACGTTTATTCCGACGCCTGCGGAAAACACGAATATTTCAAGTGTAAGTAATGTACTGTCACAGTATCCTAATTGTGCAGTTATTTTGCAATT
Organism: uncultured Lachnospiraceae bacterium; assembly: GCA_910585605.1. GTDB lineage: Bacteria > Bacillota > Clostridia > Lachnospirales > Lachnospiraceae > CAG-590. Next base: position 216 of record CAJUFL010000037.1, read on the forward strand.
AATTCCAACATTTTTTAATCAATAAAGAAGCCAAGAAATATATGTTTGACGATATGAAGATTCCTAATGGAATTTCAAATCCTGTCCTGCATAGCGAAGCTGGAAAGATATATATTGCTTATTTTGGATATACCTACAACAAGCAAAACCTGGTTGATAATATGTATAATCGTCCAACAAGATGGATTCTAGTTGATATTGAAAATGGAGAACTAGTTAAATTATTTGATTGTACTGAAAATGATTTTTCAACGCAATTATTTGATAAACTCTATTCGCTTGATGATTCAACAGTTAAGAAAGGTACAGAGGATTATTTTAGGGTAATGGATACATTGTTCGATACTTCTATAGAGAGTGTTATTTATGGGAATCTACTTTATAATGATACCTATCAGGCGTATTTAAATAATTTGTATGCTATTACTCTACAGGAATATAGGTTGTTTTATAAAGAATTAAGTATATAGGAGGGAAGTTCGCATGACAGAAGAAGAAGCAAGAGCTGAACGAGAGGAAGCGGAGCGACTACTTGCGGAAATTAGAAGACTTCAGTATCAGATTGAAAGAGCTATTATAGAAAATCAAAATCTTCAAGCTGAATTGGAATCATTAATTCAAAATGTTGAAATAGTAACAGAAAACGCTGCAGCTATGGACATTGAAGTCAGTAAATCCATGGAGTATGTAAAGGGACGTATTCAAGAGGCGGATGTTAGTACAAAAGAATTGTTTGATTTAATTAATGACCTTACAAATTCATATTTTACATTTAAAAATTTAAGTACAGCATCAAAAAACGTAACACAGTTTACGGATGAATATTACACAAGATTTAAGTTCTTCAATGAACTTAGAAGAATTACATTAGGATATGTAATTGGATTAGATGCTCATATTTGTTCAGACCAAACTATGAGAAAAAAAGTTGAAGAAGCATACTTGCAGAATAGCGAGTATTGGCTTGCATATGCAATAATGGCTGTTATGCTTTGGGCAAGCGATGAAGAAGAAGCTGCAAAAAGAGCAATGTCAAAATCTTTGACAATGGACTATTTTAGCACATCGCTATTTTTCTTACTTATAAATTTACGTTTTACACGTGTTGATGCAGCAAAGAAGTGGTACCTCTCTTACTTAGACAGGGTAGATATGGAGAACTTAGGCGAAGAATGGCAGTATTTACTTCAGGCATACTTATCAGGTGTTTTCGGAGTCGATAAAGAATTCAATTATCTTGTTCATGAATGCTTTGCAAATATGCTTGAACAGATGGAGAGTATGCATCCAAACTATGGTAATAGGGTAGCAGAAGAAACATTAGCTTATTCAAAGTCATATATCCATGTTACAAAGAATGAGTTTGAAACATTGCGAAGATATTCATCAGATTATGAAGAATTAAAGAGACTCTTATCTTCGGCTGAAAAGAATGAAGAATTAGCGGTTCATTTCAGAAGCATTGTAGAAGATAATACACAGGTTGAATATAATATGTTCCAGAGAATTGAGAACATATTATATAATTTGATAAATGCCTATGATAAAGATGAGATGATTGTTATAAAAAATAAACGATACAATGAGATGATTCTTAAATCTAAAGGCGATTTGGGAATGGCACAACAGTTTTTTAATTATGAATTTCCATTGGACTCCGGCACGAGAAAATTGGAAGATTTATTATTTACATGGGCGTTCGAAGAAGATGTTAATAGAGTTAATATAACAGTAAAGAAGTTTTCTATATCGTATTTGAAAAAGTGGATTGCAAAAGGTTTTCAATTCTATGCCGATAACTATCGAAAGAAAGAAAAAGAAAAGATTAAAATTGAAATAGATGGTTGGCAAGGCGAGTGTGATGAAAATTCATTTGACAGCGCACAGGTCGAACTTCAAAAGCATTACAACAAGAATAGAGTCTGGGATACCATAAAAGATAAATATGTGCTTATCTTTATTGGAATGGTCATTGCATCTTTGATGACTTTGGGAATTACTATAATTAAGTTTAATAAGATTTCTTTAGTAATAGGAATCTTGTTAGGTGTAGTCGGTGGGTTTTTACTTTGGAGAAGAATTTCAGACATGCAGGTTATTATAAGAGCAAGGCGAGAAAAGGGATATGAACTGTTGAAGAAGGCTCTTGAGGAAATAAGAAGCTGGAGAACTTTATATAAGGCGGCGGACGAAAAGAATGCAGACCTTGTAAGCGTATTTGAAAATGTAGAAATATAGTAAAGGAGAAGATAAGGCATGGCGAGTTCATCTTATAATGCAGTCAATAATTTGAATGAAACTATTGGCTCATTTAAATCAAAAGTGGATGTAAAAATTCAATCCGTAAATACATCTACAACAAGTATAAAAGCAACTACGAACAAGATATACGATAGTGTTAATCGTTTCAAAGAGAACATGGTTCAAAACGAAGAGAAACAGCTAGCGCACGAGAATGTATTAAGAATTGAACAAATTTTAAAAGAACAGTTTGGAGACCATGAAGCTATCAGAAAAACTGTTATGGGTGTCGTTAAAGATTTTGATATTAATCTTGTAAGAAATGAATCAATTCAGGAAATATCAGAAGAACTATGGATTACGAGTTCTAGATATTGGCTTTCATATGCACTGATAGCTATAACAGCATGGATTAACGACTATCAAGAGGTTGCGAAAAATGCATTAGCAGAGTGTTTCAGAAGAGATCCAGTAAAAGCATCGCTGTTTTTATGTTTATTCAATCTTCGCTTTGAAAGAAATGATGTAGCAAAGAAGTGGTTTTTCGAATACTTAAAGACAATTGATCCGACAAAAGTCCAGCAAGAGTCAGCGATATTATTGCAGGCATACTTGAATGGTTTATTTGGAACCGATAAAGAACTTGAGCATGATGTTAATAACGTTATTAAAAGCTGGATATCTGAATTGAACGCACATCAAGAAATTGCGGATGAATTGACAGCTTCATATCAAAAGTACATACAGTTGTTGCCAGCAGTAAAACATTGTGACTATAAAACTTTGTCAGATATATGTAGTAATTATAAGGAAATAAAGCGATCATATGCGAATGTTTCAAAATATGAAAAGCTCATTGCAGAGATCGAGGCGATGGATGTCGAACTTGAAGAACAGACGGAAGCAAATTATAAGGGCCGTGTCGATGCAATCCTTATGGCTTTAATTTCAAACTACGATCAGGAAGAATTAGAGTTAAAGAATCAGCAACAATATTTTAATTTTATTATCGAAAATAATGGAGTTGTTGAAGCAGCGGAGCAACAGTATCAAGAGTATCAGGCAGTTCAGGAAGAAAGCTTTAATATTGGCAGGCAAATGGTTAGATGGGCTGTTTATGATGATGCAGATCGGACGAACGTACAAGTAAAAAAATTTGGTTTGCAGAATACGAAAGAATGGTTTGTATCGGCGATTCAGAATTGGGCATTGATGTTGCAGGAAACTCAACCTTTAGATTATCCTTTGTCAATAGATACATGGAGTTCTGTATCTAACGGACAAGATCAAAATGATCAAGTTGAAAACATGAAACAATATTACAACAATAATAAGTTCCAGCTTATGTATATTAATACGCCGAATATAGTATCAATAATCGTTCTTGTTTTATCGATCGGATTAGCTTTTGTTACACCATATTCATTGGTTGCCACTGCAGTAGCACTTGGATTTTTGGTATTTAGGTTAATAAAAGTTAATAAGGATTATCCGTCAAGGGTAAATGCTTCTCTTGAATTGTTGAATCAAAGTATGGCAGAACTTGCAGATTACAAGCAATTCTACACTGATTCAAGTGAGAAGAAAGATGTTTTATTAAGTAAAGTAGAATATTTATAAGATGCAATCGAAAGGAGAACTAGCATGGATAACGAAATGAATTTAGAATTAGGTGAGATGCTTGAACAGAGAATTAAGGAGAATTTTAGTTTAAATGAAAGCAATACATATGATGTTTCAGACGAGAGGCTTAAGGAGATGAATAAAAAACTTCCAAATTGGAGTCTTGAGCCACCTTTCAGTTTTTTGAAATAAACTATGGATAACGTGAAATATATTTCATATTCAGATTGGATTTCATTAATTTCAGATGTCATGACAAAAGGTTTGGCGTGTGAAGAACTCGGCAAACTGAAAGAGGTATATCCGTACTCTGCTGGCGAGTCTTATGACATAATGATATATAATCAATTGGCAAAACTTGAGAAATATATGCTTAAAGAGTCAGTTGGTAGTTTTCAAAAACAAATGACATCGTGTCTAGAAGAGGTTGATCTCGAAATTGCAGAAAGGGCGTTTGCAAGGCTTAAAAGACATTATATAAACTGTATGTTTTTTTTACAGATTCCGGATTATTCGGAATCCGTAAAAAGTAAAATGTCGGATGAAATTATAAGAAATATGCAATCATTTATAGAATCATTTGTGAGATATTTAAAAAGGATAGAATACATAGACAATAGTGTATTCATACAAGACTATGTTTATATATGTAAAAAGAATTTGAAAAAAATAGAAAATATGTATTAGAGGTGTTAATTATGTCTAATTTTGCCGAGGCAAAAAAAGAATTAATTAATTACATATATGCGCGAACACCACTTGTCATTATTCATTCAGATGAAAGAGAGCGTGTTGAAAGAATGCTGAATGAAATTTCTAGTGAGACTCAAATTAGTATGCTTTATTATACTGATGCAAAGCAGGTTAAATGTCTCGGCGCAAAAGGCGATAGCATTGATACAGAGGATGAACCGTTAGGATATTTCCTTAAACAACTAAAAAAGCAGAGAAGCTTGAATATAGTTTTGGGAGATGTACGTAGAATTTCGGACGATAATGCATATTCTCGCGAATTGATGAATATGCTATATATGGCAAAGGAAAATAATGGAGTTGTTGTTTTAATAACTACAGATCAGGCTTGGAGTCGAATTTTATCCTTTGGAATGGTTATATCGCTAGATTTACCTGATAGTAATGAGCGAGTCTGTCAGATACAAAAATTTATAAAAATATATTCTGGAAGATTTACAATTGACTGGCAGGAGAAAGATATTATACATGCAGCTGCATTGCTACGGGGATTTTCAGAGATTCAGATAGAAAATATGTTAGCTTCGGAAATTATAGGTAATCGGGGTTTGCGAAGGGACAAGATTTATAAGTTGACATCACAAAAAGAGCGTTTGTATACAAAGGCAGGAGCAGTTCAACATATTAATATAAACAGAACATATAAAGTTTCGGGTATGGACAGGCTAAAGAAGTGGCTCAATGAGAAAAAGAGAATATTTTTTTTGCCAGAGGAGCAGTTGGATGAGTATGAGATTAGTGCACCTAAAGGAATCTTGTTGGTGGGAGTTCCAGGGTGTGGAAAATCATTAACTGCAAAATTGGTCGCACAAGAATGGGAATTGCCACTGTTTAGATTTGATATAGGTTCTGTTTTTGATAAATGGGTGGGAGAAAGTGAAAAGAAGATGAGAGAAGCACTACAATTCATTGAAAATATGTCTCCTTGTGTACTTTGGATAGACGAAATTGAAAAAGTGCTTTCAACAACGGATTCAGGAAATGAAACAGGAAAGAGAGTTCTAGGAGAATTTCTTTTTTGGATACAAGAATCGTCGAACAAGGTCTTTATGGTGGCAACTGCAAATAATGTAAAAGCTTTGCCATATGAATTATATAGAAAAGGACGTTTTTCAGAGGTGTTTTATGCTGGTCTTCCTAACGCAAAGGAAAGAAGATGTGTTCTGGAACAGTATATAACTGGATCTTTAAAATGCTCACCGTCTGATGCGTTGCTTGAAAAACTGGTCAACATGACAGATCGATATTCATATGCAGATATTGAAACTGCAGTTAAAGAAGTAGCACAGCATATGCTTATTCAAGAAAAGAATACAATTGATGCGGAGTTGCTAGTTAGATCGATTGAATCAATTATTCCTATTTCAACAATTAACAATGAACTTGTTTCTGAAATTGAAGAATGGGGTAAAGAACGTGCAATAAATGTATCAATTTAGAAAGGAAGACGAGGAAATTGGGCAATTATGAATTAAGAGCTGAAGTAAGTAGACTTGAGTCTCAGCTTAGAGACATTGAACGTGAGAATAATGCTTTAAGATCAGAAATCAGTTCTACGGTTAATAGTGTTAATCAAGCAGAGAGAAATTTGTCTGATTATAATCAGCATATAAGAAACACTTTGGATAATGCCAATGGAACAATTATTAGTTCTATTAATCGCGCGTTAGATGCTTACGAACTTCAAGGACAAATAGACAAGTTGTATGTGCGCTATAAGAATGTAGAGTTGGCAAATAAAAAAATAAGAGCGCTTAATAATAAGAAATATTACGATTTTAATAACTTTAGAACAGTTAGAAAGATTGTTCAGGGAATGATGGATAATCTTGATTTGAATATGGTTAGTGACGCAATCATATATAAGTCTATTGAGTGGCAACATTTAAAGACACCTGATTTTTGGCTTACTCCGGCTTTGGTGAGTGTTATGGCCTGGAAGAATGATGATAAGGCATTAGCAGATAGAGCTACAGCGGAAGCTATGAAATTGGATTTAAAGAATTCATGTATGTTCTATATGATATTTAACATGAGAATGGGACGAAATAGTGCTGCTGTTAAGTGGTTTTTAGAATATCAAAAATGTGAACTTAAAGGTAGTGATGAAAATACATTTCTCATGTTGTTCTCATTAATAAGTAAAACACTTTCAGATACAGTAGATGATGAGACAGCGCGTTTGATTTCTGATTACATTCATAGATTAATTGTAGAATGTGCAGAAAAAGAGGGATACAGCGAAGAAGATGTTGTTGGATTGATTTGTTCAAAGATGAATTCGTTGCTTAAACTGGAATCATATGATTTACCTACTTTGGCAAAATATTGTAAGGATTATAGTAGCTTAAATAGAATGGCTAATTATGCTAATAATAACTACAATGTCCTTGAATTTATTATGAAAATAAAAAATGTTCCAATAGCAGAAAGAAATACTTATCTGAAAGAATATTTGAATGAACTGTTAGCTAAGCCAAATGACGTTGAAATTGAAACATACAATGAAATTGAATATAATGAACTTGTTATTCGATTAAGTGGTGATGTTGAGCTGGCAAAAGAAAAATTTGATGCAGAGTTATTGAGAAGAGAATCAGAACTAAATATTATTTCGAGCGTCATTGGATGGATTTATGATTTTGGAAACGATGATGTTAATGGTCAGATGCGTTTGAATATGTTCACTCTTGTGAAAACTTTACAGGAGAAAGCAGCAGAGTTATATTTCAAAAATTATCGTTCGATGTATAAAAATGTTCATCCTGTGCAGATTCTTGATTACAGTACATATGTGAATTTTACACAAGAAGCTGCTGAAAATAGCAAAGTCGAGTCGTTTTATCAGGATCAACAACAAGTGGAATTGGCATCTGTTAAAAACTTGAGTGCATATGTAGCTTTTGGTGTTGCTGTTGCGTGTGGTATAGCATCTCCTTTTTTGAGTTTGTTCTTGTTAGTGGGTGCTGGTATTGGTGTTATAGCTGGAATGGGTATTCTTATTGCCAATAATTTTAAGAAGAAAAATATTGTGCTTAGAATTCAGAAACAGAAATCGAATGTTTTGGATATCCTACATAAGATGTATGTTGAATATGAACAGTTTAAGGGAATCTATAAGGAAAGAGATGCAATTTCTGAGAGAATAATGGAGGAATTTGCAACCCTTTAATACGTTTTGAAGTAAGGGTTTGCTATAAATGTGGAAAATAGAAAAATAATTTGTGTATTTTTGCACATGGTGTGGGCGGAAAACTGAATCACAAGAAATACAGACTGATAATAAAGTAGTAAAACCAACCTATAAAAATGAATTATATATCGATGAAAAGCAACTTCAATCGATAAGAAATTGATTTCACATGAGACAAAAATGACTAATATTATTATGGATAATCAATCTGCTAAAAGAGAGGATGTAAGGGAAAGTTCAGGTAGGGATGGAGGGAACGATAAACCGTTAAGGAGTCGAGAAATTAGTAGACCAAAACCAGTTAGTTTTGTAAAGGATGATTCAGACGGGGTTTATATTGACATGAAATGTCCAGATTGTCGGAAGCAACTTTCTTATATGAATAGGCAAGTGCGAGAGCCATTGGTCTGTCCGATGTGCAGTACGAATTTAGATATAATGAAAGTATAAAAAATATAGAAATTTTAGATGATCGCTGAAGATTTTTATTTAAAATGGTTGATTATCTCAAAAGGCCTTGATTTACGGGCATATAAGCAGGATTTCAAGCTGAGTTTACTACCAATTTACTACTTTGAGGGAAAGAGTCTTGATATGCCGTCTGGAACCCTGCCAGCCCAACCACCAGCATACAGTATTGAGAAAGAATAAATGAAAACTGAATACGACGCAGACGCGGCGTTTCTCTATCACCCAATACAGGGAGAACAGGAACGCCGCTTTTTTATGCTCTTATGTTATGCAGTAGGGACGAAAAGAGTCTCGCTATATGCGGCTTTGCGGGCGTGGTTTGGCCGAGGATAAGGATTTATACCTAACCCCGGCAAAATAGCGTTCTATCGTGTGACAAATCCACAACCAAAAGAGTGATGAAGCTATGGCAGTTTTCAGAGTGGAGTGCAACAAGGGCTATACCGTTGTGAGCAACCACCACCTACGCAATAAAGATCTGACGTTAAAGGCAAAGGGGCTGTTACCGCAAATGCTGTTACTTCCCGAAGATTGGGACTATACCCTTGCGGGGTTGTCACGGATAAACCGGGAAAACATAGACGCTATCCGGGAAGTCATAAAGGAGTTGGCACGCGCCGGGTATATCGTCCGTTCACGGAAAAGCGACGAGAAAGGACGCTTGCGGAGAGCCGATTATGTAATCTATGAGCAGCCGCACACAGAACCTATGCCGGATTTACCTACATTGGAAAATCCAATGCAGGTAAAAACAATGTTGGAAAATCCAATGCAATTAAAAAAGATATACAAGAACTGACTTACTAACAAAAGAAAAAATAAATACAGATTTACAAGGTACTCATTCCATTCACATCCTTTCCCCTAACCCTTCTTTTTTGGAGCAGGAAGCGACTACGCCGCCGGAACGGAAACGAAAGGAAGCGGAAACACAGACAGCTTTTGAGATTTACCAGGAGATCATCAAGGACAATATCGACTATGACATTCTCATGCAGGTTGGTGTTAGTATATAAAGTGTGGACAAGAAAAGTTGAACAACCTATATTATCAAGTGGATTCCCTCCGGAAGAAGATAAAGTAGCGCCAGACAGGGCCGCGCTGATGAGGAAACTCCATCAGGACATGAAGAAGATACGGGAAGCGGATGAGTGGTGGCTGTGTATCCTGTTCGGGGAACTGTATGAGACCAAGTTCCAGTCGGAAGGTACGGGCTCCGCCGTCTATGTGTATGACGGGAACAGTGATGAAATCCTTACATATACGGCGGGCGTGGGTTGGCATGAGAAGGAATCGAAAGCGGAGACAGGAGTACGCAGGGATTTGAAGGTTGCCTACTATGATGCGTTCCGGGCGGCAAGGCAGGAGAGGAATGCCGGGGTTATGGAAGTGCAGGGCAGCTTTGATACGAGGGCATGAGGGACATATCTACTGCCACATTTGCAGTGATGATCGGTTTTCAGGTACGGTATGATAAGGTGAATATGATACTGTGTAGTTATAAAAAGTTTAAATTATTACAGTAATTTACAAGAACATTAGCTATATGCTATTATGAAAATACGATAAATATCTTAAAAACAGAAGATGAATGGAGATAACTAAAATGAGGCTTTTGGATATGACTTGCCAACATTGTGGAGCATTACTCAAAGTGGACGCAGATAAAAAGAGGGTGACTTGTAATTATTGTGGGGCTACTATCTTAATTGATGATGGGATACAACATATTCGATATGATAATGCGGAAGAAGCAGGGTATCATTTTGAAAAAGGAAGGCAGAGAGCAAGGAGAGAAGCTCAGGAACAACATTCAAATATTAATTATAGGGCAGCACAACAACAGGATATGCAAAACAGCCCATCACAGCGAAAGAAAAAAGGAACTTATTGGAAAATATTTTTATGGGTGTTCTTTTTCCCAATAATGATAACCATTTTTTTAGTAAAAACGAATAAGCTGAGATTACCTGCCAAGATTGTTTTGATAGTGGTACTATGGATTTTTTTCTTTATAATTGGAATTACAAATGATAACGAGAACGTAAATGATACGGAATCATATTCTAATAATACTGAATTTAAAATAGAAGAAGGCAATGAAAAAGAAAACGCATCTCCAACAGTAAGTGTTGCTGAAGCTGAGGATACGCCGTTTATAAGTGATGAGGATGAAAGCGAAGCAATTAAAGATAATATGGAAATAAATGAAGGTATTAGAAATGAGAATCTTAAAGGTCGTGGACGAGCGGCAGAATATGTAAATGTAATAGGTTATGTCGTTGTGGGGTATGACCAGAACTATACTTTGGAGCATACAGACAGTTTTCAAAATATGGATTTATGGGTCATACCTACATATGAGCCTGACAAGCAATTTTGGAATGTTGCGGAGGGAGTGGTTATTCCTCATAAAACAGAAGTTATAGTTAGAGACCAGGTATTGACCCACGAAGGTTATGGGTCGTATTCAGGATACCTCTTAGTGGAAGAACTTGAAGGTGGACAGCAGTATTATATAGATGTCATGAATTTTGAGACAAAACCATATTGGACATACAATGATGATTTGAAGACGGCAGCGTTAATAGGTGAGTTCATTGCTGTGTATCATCAGATCAGTGATTATTATCCGGTATTAAATGATGGGAGTAAAGCAGAGATAGCAGATGGAACGGTAGTATTGGTAAAAGATGTTGCTGGACTCTCAAGATATGTAAATTCTGACGAAACAGGAATAGGCGCCGTTGTCTGGCAAGAGTGGGAGTCGGGATATAAGAATGCGAATGTATACTTTAATGCAGAAGATTTAACGATAATATATTAATACAGGTACAGGAAATGCAAAGATTAGAAGCAGCTTTTTGGATGGAACATAAGTTTAGGACTGTATAATAGAAATGAGATATAAACCGGGATTGTTGGAGGATACTTGATTGTGAATAAAGTATGGTCTGAGCAAAATAAAACAATGCAAACACAAATAAAAAAGAAAGATACTTACGAATCAGGTATTGATACATTAATTGATTTGAGGAATCAATTAATGGAAACTTTGACATCATTTAATGAGGAATTAAGCAGAGAAGATTTTAATGCAATTCCATTTAAAAACGCAGACGGTTATCATAGTAAAACGATTGCATATTCAATTTGGCATATTTTCCGTATTGAAGATATAGTTGCACATACATTGATAAGTGAAAACAAGCAAGTGTTTTTTTCAGGCAATTATCAAGAACGTATCAATTCACCGATCATTACAACAGGAAATGAACTTGTAAAAGAGCAGATTGCAGATTTTTCAAAACGGCTTAATCTGAAAGAACTTTATTCATATATTTTTGAGGTAAAGGATAGTACCGAGAAGATCATCAAAAGTTTATCCTATGATGAATTGAAAAAGAAAATAGCAGAAGAAAGAAAAGAATACTTAAAATCCCTGAATGTTGTAAGCGATGACAAAAATGCAATTTGGTTGATTGATTATTGGTGCGGTAAAGATATTCGAGGGTTAATACAAATGCCGTTTTCAAGACATTGGATCATGCACATAGAGGCAAGTTTGCGTATAAAAAACAAGATACATCCATAAACGCTGCTTCTCCCTTGATTGGAGGAACAGCATTAAGACATAAAAGATAGGAAAAATCAATATGGTATGCCTTTGGGGAATGGTTAACTGAACAGATAATGAGCTGTTTTTTATTTTTAAAAACTACTGATACAATATGAATGAAAATATGATAGGAATATAAGCGTGATTATGGTATTCTATTAGTGATACAAATCGTGATTTATGAAGGAGAAATAAGAAATATGAGTAAGCTAAACAAAAATTATCTGTGCATTACCTTTCTGATCATGTTGATTGGTTGGGGGAGCTGCTTATTATGCAGTTTTAATGGAATTTTGCTAAATGATAACAGATGGTTATATGTGCCATACCTGTTAGGCGGATTGTCACCTACAATCGCATCCTATTTAGCATTAAAGAGCAACAACAAAGTTACCAATATTAAAGAGTGGTTAAAAAATATCTTTGATTTTAGACATCATATTTTTTCCTACCTTATGGTAGTGATTATGGCAATTCTGTTCATTTTACCCCAATGTTTTATTTCCGGATACGAAAAAGGAGCGCCGCTTTTTGCAATTATTGTTATGATTCCTGTGATGCTTGTTGGAGGTGGGTTAGAAGAAGCAGGATGGCGTTATATTCTTCAGCCGGAATTGGAAAAAAAGTATTCATTCCCTCTTTCAACTATTATAGTTAGCATTATTTGGTGGTTGTGGCATTTGCCTTTGTTTTACATACAAGGAGTGGGTCAGTATGGGCAAAATTATTTCGCATTTGGAATCAACGTATTGGGACTAAGTTTTGCGCTGGCTGGTATAAGAAAAAATACGGGCAGCGTATGGCTATGTGTATTATTTCACTGTATTGTAAACTCTTTAATGGGGATTTATGTCATCAATGATAAGATATGGGGAAATATCACTGCAACTACAATTTTGATTTTATGTTCCTGCGCTTTAGTAAAAATCAATGGAAAGATGAAAATATTTAAATAAATTCCTATTTGTCTATACATCCGTTATCACGATCAAGACGGAACAAGCCACACAGCCTTAGAGCGTATAGAAAACAATGATATGATACCCCTTGAGTAGACAAGGTAAATAACCAAAGTCTATTTAAGGGGGATTTTTACGTTAAGGCGCAGATTGATGATAAAGACAGCAAGGCAGCGCAAAGAATCCGACAACAGGACTCCACCAAATAATAGTGGAAAACAGCGCAAATTAACACTGAAAACGGAAAAGGGCAAACCGGAGTCCATATGCTTACATGACGGTTTCCACTTCCCTGTATCTGCTAAGTGCGTTTCATCCGCCCGTGAGGGAGTGATATGTCCCTGTTCAAGTGTCCAGTCACTACAGCCAAATGTCCAGATACAACAACCGTTCTTCTTTTTTGCTGGTATTTGCCGATAAATTAAATGAACAGGAAACAGCTAAACATCCCTAAAGATAGAAACAGAAAATGATTTATATGAGTCAGGAAAAGCCGGTCAAAGCAACAGGAAATTCAAGCCTGGCGGACAGAATAAGGGGAGGGGGAAAGAAAAGAAGTACAAAGGCGGGTGGGATGAACTGTTGCAGGACATGGCGGAGGGAAAGGACTTAAGCGATGCAGAACGGAGGTTTTTATGAATGTAAATTTATCTGTTAAATCAAGTATAGAGAATTATGCTGCAACGGCAATTAGTTTTGCCAATTGTAAGCAGAAAAATAATGAAACATTGTATGCCGGAAAACAAGACAGCGTGGAAATTTCACAAGAAGGACGTTTCACTGCTGGTTTTGATATTGACGAAGAAACAGCAAAGAGGCTTGAGACAGCTATGCAAAATGCGGACATACCGGCGCTTTTGGAAGAGATTAAGAAGCAAAAAGGCAGTCTGCCCGTTGATGAGGAATGGCATTATCGAAGAATTGTTGACCCGGACGGAAAAATTTATTCGCTTACCTATGTGGAATCCCTTCTTCGTCAATATCAATGTGCGGAAAACAGGATTAAGGCGTATTACGCTGAAGCTCATCGCGACAACCTTTCACGGGGAAATATTACGGATAGCATGAATTATCTTTCGCTGAAATACACGAAATTTGGCCTGCTTGTGGGTTCTCCTTACTATCGTGCTGATATGTCGGAAGCAGAGCGGCAAATGGCATTATGTCAAGAAAAAGCGTTGTTGTTAGGTGGCAGGGTAGTGATTGGTGATCCTTATGCTTTAGCGTCCTCCGGCGGTATGATAAATATAAAAGACGCAGACCGGATTGCATATCAAGCTGCCCGTGACAGAATAGATGAGCTGATCAGGGAGTATAAAAGAACAAACGGAATAGAATAAGTATGTATGTCGCAGGTTGGGGAAACGGGGAGCAGAGAAACGACAAAACAGAACAGCTATACAGAGGAATGTTACGAAGCGTGGTAAGATAGTGCCTGGGAGGAAGTGGAAATTCCGGATATGGAAGTGCCGGTGGTGAAGGAGCTGGCCCCCTTTGACATTCCACAGCTCCGGGAGATCATGAGCTATGACGAGATGGAACTTGACAGGCTGTGGGACGAGGCCGCGAATACGGGCCAAGTGCCCAACCTGGAAAAGCTGGTGGCGGTCATCCGTTCCCGAGAGGTGAGCCTGATGCTGTTCTACCAGCAGTTAGCCCAATGTAAGGCAATCTACGACAAGAACGCGAAAACCATTTTAGGCAACATGGACAGTGTGGTATTCCGCGGGGGCTGGGAGGCCAGCACCATCAAGGAAATATCGACATTCTTTTCATCCGCTATCACCACTTTGCAGACCCTTGTGATCGCGCGGGCCTGGGCGTATGGGGCGTTGTCAATCTGCTGGAGGGATACGGATCGGACAACCCCGGCTCAAATGCTCATGTACGGTAAAGAAGCAAGTAACCGAAAACAAGAGATAGACTGCCAGCACCACACTATTCCGAACCAAAGAAACCAAAGAGCAAAAGACAAGCATTGTGGAAATCTGCATAACAGGCTATTTTGTCATGGATAACTCTATAAAACAGCCAGTTATACACATTCCCGCAATGCTGACTACTACGGAATCCCGCTCATTTATCATATCTCACAAAATAGGGCAATTTTCATTTTACCGGCTTGACACTTACGGAGTTATTTCTTATACTTAGGTTACTAAGTAATGGAGGGCGAGGTATGGAACACGATAAACACGCAGCACGTTATGTCAGCAAGTTGTCAAATAAATTACGCAGAAAAATAGATGCTTTTTCAAGTAAGGAATCTTTCAGCGGTTCTCAGGGACGAGTGCTGCATTTTATTTTAGCTCAAAGCAATGATGTTTTTCAAAAAGATATAGAAGAAGAATATAGCTTGCGCCCGCCAACAGCAACCGAACTGTTGAAAAAAATGGAAAAAAACGGCTTGATATATCGGGAAGCTATGGCAAGTGACGCAAGAATGAAACGAATCGTTGTCAGTGAAAAAGCATTGCAGTATAAGGATATGGTGATAGCAGATATTACCGCACTGGAAGAAGAACTAACAAAAGATATTTCGCAAAATGAGCTGGATATTTTTTTCAAAGTAATTGAAAAAATGCTTGATAACATTTCGTGAAAGTGTTAAGGCTGTCGATAAATCGGCAGCTACATTTTAAAATATAAACTTAGGAAACTAACAAATGGAGGTATCACTATGAATGAAACAAAAGTGGATTACTTAAACGGGAAACTATTTCCCATGATTTTAAAATTTTCTATACCAGCAGCCATCTCACTATTGATAACAGCTATTTATAATATCGTGGATAGAATGTTTGTTGGCAATTTTAATGGAACTTCTGCATTAGCGGGTTTATCAGTCTGTTTTCCCTTATCTTATATGATGATGGCTTTTGCTTTGATGTGTAGTGCGGGGGGTTCTACCTTTTTCAGTTTATTCTCCGGTCAGAACGAACCGGAAAAAATGAATCAGTCTTTTGGTAATGCTATGGTGCTTGTTTGTGTGTTTGAAATTGTACTAAGTGCTTTGCTGCTCATATTTCCTAATCCGATTTTAAAGGTTTTCGGAGTTACGGAAACCGCATATCCATATGCAATTTTATATTATCGGATTGTGGCTTTAGGGTGTATTTTTCAAGGACTATCACAGTTATTTTGTGATTTTGTCCGTGTGTCGGGAAAACCGGTTTTAGGAATGTGCGTAACGGGCATAGGAGCAGTCACAAATATTATTTTGGACGCTGTTTTCATTATTGTTTTTGATTGGGGCGTGATAGGAGCTGCAAGCGCTACGGTAATAGGACAGATTTTTTCAGCTCTTTTCGGAGCGTATTTAGTATTTGGAAATCGAACACAGGTTAAAACCTCAAAGGATATTTTTCATTTGAACAAAGAATTATGTTTGCAGATTATTTCCTGCGGTTTTGCTTTTTGGGTAGCACAGATGGCTATGGGATTTATCAGCCTTGTTTATAACAGTCAATTAGGAAAATATGGCGGTGATATTGCAATCAGTGTATATGCTGTCATATCAAGCATTATGACGTTTGTAATTATGCCCGCAAGCGGTATCAGTCAAGGCATCCAGCCAATAATCGGAAATAATTATGGTTCTGGAAATTACAAGCGGGTCATATCAACGCTTTGTCAGGCTACCGTATTTTCCGTGTCCATTACCTGTTTTATTTGGATTATGGTTCTTGTCTTTCCAAAACAAATCCTTGCTGCTTTTGGTGGAACAGAAGAAATGCTCCGAATTGGAATTTCCGGTTTGCGTATAAATTTCTGTATTACACCTGTTTTGGGATTTGTAATGTTAGCTACCACTTTTTTTCAATCAATTAACCGTCCAGCACCATCTATTATCATAACGGTTTTGCGACAGATAATTTTTTTAGTGCCATTTATTTATATATTGCCGATTCTTCTTGAGATCAATGGTATTTTCTTTGCACAGTCTATCAGTGATTTACTTGCAACGGCTCTTTCCGTATTGCTTGTTTTGAAAGAGAAAAAAAGAATGATGTGCAATTCAGTGTTAAGTTAAAGATTGAATTTCTAAATCGAAACAGGATATTGAACTGGAAAAGAAAGGGGGATTATTTATGAATTGCACAGAAGCATACAAGGAACATATCGAATAGACATTTAACGCCTTTTGCAGAGTCGTCATACACTATGCAGCAATCAACACATGGCGTGACAGGGATAAACGGCGGCAAAGGGAAATATCCTTTGAATACCTCACAGAAGAAAAGTGTTACCCATTCAGCACGTCAGACACCTATTTCATAGACTCCTACAAGCAATACCCGGTTATGATATGCGGTCAGAGGGTTATCCTCACAAACGGGGAGCTTGCGGAAGCCCTGTCTGCCTTGACGGAGAAAAAGAGGGAAATCATTTATCTTTACTTTGTTGAAAAAATTGTTGATTATAAGTCAGTGCAAAAATCTTTCGATTTCATTTGATACAAGTCATTAATCAATATTATGGGATATACAAAGTCGCCGTTTTTTGTGCCATGTATCAGGGAGGCTCCCCAAAGCAGATGACTGCGTCACCGCCGTCCTTAAAACAGGACCGACAGCAGGGGAATCAGGGGCGTGCCGATGCCGATGATGGAAAAGCACCTCCATTTCCTCATGCAGCATTTGTAAGGCACTGTGTATGTGATGCCATGCTGTACTTCCGCAGCGTCCGTATAGTTCTCCGATTTCCTGTTGTGTGTAACGCCCGAAAAAGTAAATGTTTATAAGCTATTGTAAGAATTTCGATATAGTGGTAATATAGTTATTGACCGCAAGTCATTAACTATATAATAAGGAGGTGCCGGAAAGTTGGCAAGACCAAATAAAAAAACACCAGAACAATGGAAGAGAGAAATTTTAAGTGCCTCTCAAAATTTATTTATAACAAAAGGCTATGCGGAAACTTCGGTTTCTGACATTATGAACATTGTTGGTGGTGCAAAGGGATTGTTTTATCACTATTTTAAAAGTAAAGAGGAGGTTATGCACGCATTAGGAAATCAATTATTTTTTGAAAATAATCCATTTGAAACAGTAAAAGCTCAAAAGAAGCTCAATGGCTTAGAAAAAATCAAGTCTTTACTCCTGCAGTATTCTGGAGACACGGAACGTAATGAGTTGAATGTTCAGGCAATTTCTATTCTAAAAGATCCGCATATTCTGGCAGTGGCAATAGAAGAAAACCGACGAATCTTAACGCCGCTATGGTTTGAATTGTTAGAAGAAGGGAGGAAGGACGGTTCGATTAAAACAGAGTATACCAAAGAATTATCGGAGCTCTTACCGCTTATCAATTTTTGGCTCATACCATCGGTGTTCCCTGCAACGATGGAAGAATTGCAACATAAGTACCGCTTTGTCATGGAAGTATTAGCGCACATGGGCTTACCATTTTTTGATGAAGAAATAATTGCTTATACAGAAAAATTTGTAACGGACATTTCAGAAAGGGAGGAAAAAGAAAGATGACACAAAAATTGTTCAGCAAAAATTTTGTACTGCTTATTTTAGGACAATTAACATCTCTGTTTGGAAATTTCATATTAAAACTTGCCTTATCAATGTATGTATTAGACGCAACTGGCTCCGCGGCTGTATTCGCCAGTATTTTATCTATTGCAATAATTCCGACAATTCTTCTTTCACCATTGGGAGGCATCCTTGCGGATAGAGCAAATAGAAGAAATATTATGGTGGCATTAGATACTTTAACAGGCGTTTCCGTTTTATGTTCAGCGCTTTTTTTGACAGCAAAAAATGATCTTACTGTAATTTGTGTGCTACTAATTATTCTTTCTGTGTTGGGTGCATTTGAGACTCCCACAGTGCAGGCTTGTATCCCCACTATGTTAGAGGGTGATAATATAACCAAAGGAAATGCTGTTGTGAATCAAGTGGCCTCAATTTCCTATTTAATCGCGCCAATGTTAGGCGGAATATTATATGCTGCTCTGGGATTAAAGCCTGTCATGTATGCCAGTGTAGTCTGTTTCTTTATAACGGCACTGTTTGAGTGTTTTATAAAATTAAGCTATGAACGTCCACAGAGTAAAGAAAATGTGTTGTCTATTGTAAAACAGGACTTTATATCAAGTATGCAATATATTTCAAAGGAGCAAACCAGTATCTCGAAAATGTTGTTTTTAACTGCTCTTTCAAGGTTTTTTGTAATGGGGATTACGATAGTCGGACTTCCCTTTATTGTTCGCAAGGTTCTTGGATTCAATGCAAAGTATTATGGTGCTGCGGAAAGTGCATTGGCGATTGCAACGATTATAGGAAGCATTGCTGCTGGGATTTTCACAGAGAAACTAAAAACACATAAGTTGTCTCTTATACTTGGCTCTCTTGGCATTTTTGTTATTCCTGCTGGGATTGCTTTCATTCTTCCGGTTAATCCGACGATCAGGTACATTATCAATATTATTTCATTTTGTGGGATGCAGATTGCAATTAGCATTTTTTCAATTTTCGCTGTTTCTCTTATACAGCAAAGAACGCCTAATCATTTAATCGGAAAAATTATGGCTTATACATCTATTGTTACTTTGTGTGCTCAACCGATAGGGCAGATGGTATATGGCTTTTTGTTTGATAAATTCCGTAATGCTGCCTATGTTGTTTTGATCCCTACAGGCCTAATCATTTGCATTGTTGGATTATTATCCATAAACCTTTTTAAAAATATAGAAAAACAACAAACGGAGGAGCAAGCGTGAAACAAGAAAGCTGGTTACTATGCCCAATCTGCGGAAACAAAAAACGCTTATCAATGTTCAGCAAATGAATATGTCAATTATCAAAGAGCCAGACGCACAGACGCAGAGCCGGTAACACGCAAATTAAAATGCAGTTATCGGCTCCTTTCTATTTGAGAGGTACGGCAACCGTTTAGGAGGTAATGAGCAAAAGAAAAACGCTGCAATCCGTAAAGATTACAACGTCGTTTCCTGTCTGTTCCTCTTTCTTTTTGGATATGTCTAACAGTGCTATCAATTACCCAAAATAGAATACATGTAGTGCTATACCGCATTTTAGAAAGATGAAAAAAAGGTAAATTATTTGGACGTCTCTTGTCTTCTACTGTTTTGTGTGTTATACTGTTATACATAATACAACAATAGATTGAGCAGTTGGGAGGTGGATCGTGAAACTCATTATTTCAAATATATCGGGTATACCAATCTATGAGCAAATTAAACAACAAGTTAAATCGGCTATTATGTCCGGCGATTTACAAAAGGACGAAACGCTCCCCTCATTGCGGACGCTTGCTAAAGAATTAAAAATTAGTGTTTTGACTGTGACGAGGGCGTATACGGAATTAGAACAGGAGGGGTTTGTAAAAAATATTCAAGGGCGGGGGTGTTTTGTTTTAGGACAGGGTTCTGAACTTTTGAGGGAACAGCTCATTTGCAAAATAGAAAATAATTTATCGGAAGCAATAAGCGCGGCGCGAGTTGCGAATCTTTCCGAAGAAGAACTGCATCATCTTTTGAGTATTTTAATGGAGGAAAAAACAGATGAATAATTATTTAGAAGTAAGAAATCTGTCAAAGTCTTTTGAGAGTTTCCAGTTGCGTGACATAACCTTTTCTTTACCTAAAGGGTATATTATGGGACTGATCGGTCCGAATGGATCCGGAAAAACAACGACAATTAAATTGATACTGAATATGCTAAAACGTACAAGTGGTGAAGTGAAAATTTTAGGATTTGATAATATTACCAACGAACAGGAAGCAAAAAGAAATTTAGGCGTTGTTTTCGATTCCAATTATTTTAGCGATGAATGGAAAATCTCACAGGTTGAAAAGTCTGTATCATCTTTTTATGAAAATTGGGATACACAAAAATTTTCTGAGACATTGAAAAGGTTTCATATCCAGCCCTCGAAAAGAGTAAAAGAGCTTTCCAAAGGTATGCAGATGAAACTTATGCTTGCCTGTGCTTTTTCGTATGATGCAAAATTATTAATATTAGATGAACCTACCAGCGGGCTTGATCCTGTTTCAAGAGATGAACTTCTTAATATTTTGTCGGAATATATTGAAGATGGCGAGCATAGCGTTTTGTTCTCTACCCATATTACCGGGGATTTGGAACGAGCTGCTGACTACATTACCTATATCAGTTATGGGGAATTGTTTTTCAGTGGCGGTAAAGATGAATTTATAGATCGTTTTAGGATAGTCAAAGGCGGGTGTGAAGAACTGTCTGCGGATTTGGGTAAAAAAATGATTGGTATCAGAAATTTTTCAACTGGATTTGAAGCTCTTGTCAAAACCGAGGATTTGAAACAGTTTGCACACTTAAATGTGGAACCGGCAACCATTGACGATATTGTTGTATTTACCAGCAAGAGAGGTGAACAGTATGAATAATATTTGGAAATCAGCAAAACTGGATTTTTCTTTAGTAAAGCCCTATGTGAAAACAATATGTTTGATAATGATATTGCCTATTGTATTTGCCGCTGTCAATCGTTCTTTACTGACAGGAATTTCATTTGCAATGTGCCTTATTGCTAAGACAACGGGATATACATTTTCTATTACAGAAAAGAACTCTATGGAACGGCTTTACGGTATTTTACCAATCCGAAAAAGCGATATGGTTATTGGGCGGTATATTTTTATGATTATCATGGGTTTCGCTGCACTGATATTTTCTTTGGTTGCACACCCAATCCTCTTAACCATTTTGGGAGAAACCATCAGCATATTCGACTGTATGAACGCTGCTTCCATAGGGATATTCCTTTTTGCTCTTTATACGGTTTTTCAACTGCCCGGATATTATAAACTTGGTTCTATCAAAGGCAGGGTGTTTTTATATATCCCGGTTGCAGGTTTTTTGATCACTTTGTTGCCCATTACCCAAATTCCTGTTGGTGAAAGTAAGTTGCTTTTTACGGTTATCAATTCCCCTGCCCTGCTGATGTTACTTGCTGTTATTTTTGTTATTGTAATGTATGTTATTTCTATATTGGTATCTATTAAGATATTGAAAAACAAAGAAGTGTGAGGTGCGAACATGGATTTTACAGTTATAGAAGTAGACTGGATTTTATGTCCCTTCTGCGGAAGTAAGACAAGGACTAAAATCCGCAAAGATACCGTCCTTATAAATTTCCCCCTATTTTGTCCTAAATGCAAACAGGAAAGTTTTATTAAATAAAGGAACGCTTATTCATGGGAAAATATATCTTAAAAGTAAATAACCTTTGCAAAAAATATGGGGACACCATAGCTTTACAACAAGTGTCTTTATCGGTGCCGACAGGAAGTATTTACGGGCTTATCGGTGAAAATGGCGCGGGAAAGACAACATTATTTCGCATTTTGGCGGGACTATCAAGACAAACTTCCGGTCAGGTAGTATTAGCTAATGCCAATACAGAAGCAGAGATGATAAAGGAACGTAGAAATATCGGATTTATGATTGAAGCGCCTGCCCTATATCCTAATTTGTCTGTTTTAGAAAACATATATATCAGCCAATTACAATATTGTGGAAAAAAAGATATTGACTATGCAAATCAGACCTTAGAATTAGTGGGGTTATATGGTCAAAAGCAAAAAAAGGCAAAACATTTATCTTTAGGCATGAAGCAGCGGTTATCCCTTGCCGCCGCATTACTTCACGATCCTAAACTCCTAATACTGGACGAACCCGCCAACGGGCTTGACCCAATGGGAATTATTGCATTTAGGAAATTGCTTCTAAAACTTAACGCAGATAATAATATCTCAATCATTATATCAAGTCATATTTTGAATGAGTTAGAACATATTGCAACAAACTACGGTTTTTTACATAATGGAAAACTACTCAAAGAAATATCTTCGTCAGACATTTCCAAATCCGCAGATAGTTTAGAGCAATATTACGAGAAAGTAATAGAGGGTCAACAATAATGATCTATTTAATGAAAGCAGAACTGTATAAATTCAAAAAAGATATTTCGGTATGGATAATTTCTTTCATTTTGATTTGTTGTGCAGGCATTTCAATTTTTACGGAGGTATATTCCAGTGCTGAAAACACGGTATTAAATTTAGGAAAAGAGAGCATGACTTTAATTTTGGCGTGTGCTATCTATGTCGGATTTTCCTGCACGGATGATTTCACCAACCGTACTGTCATTTATGCAATCACTTATGGAAATAGGCGACTGCAAATTTTATTAGCAAAATATTGCCGCTATATCTTTGGTTGTACCATTATCATAATTACATATATGTCTGTTTCAGCAATGATTTCTTTTTTGGCACTGGGAACAGATATTACCTTACCTTGTCTATTTATGTACGCTGTAAAGAGTCTATTTCTCTCCTTGCCATTATTTTGGGTAATTGCTACGATTTTCTTTTTCTTTGCGATAATAACAAGAAAATCAACTATGGCAATGGGTATTTCAGTTGCGTGTTCCATTGTAGGAGTAGTGTTCACTAATAAGGCTTATTTTTCTATGCAGCAGCCTAACAATAGCTTGCTACGATTTTCTCCGATCATACAAATTCCTTTGATTTATGAACAAGCACTTTCTGCTTATGATTATACAAGTACAATCATTATTTTGATATTTATAATGTTTATTTTACTTTTGGCTGGTTCTGTAATTTTCAATAAAGCAGAGTTGTAATGAAAGCATACTCACTACCCAATTTTTAATCTGCTGCACGACGGCAAAAGAAAAAAAGCCGCCGTTTCTTTTTTCCTCAAAAGGAATGACGCAGTTTTCATTATTAAGCGGCGGCTAAAGGAGGTAGCCGCCATGAAGCACATACTATTTGGACAAAATCCCACGGTCATTGACACCTTTTTATAATTCCCATACGCTTGTCTGTGCAATTTGCAGACAGGCGTATTTTGCTTTTTCAGAAACTTTTTTGAAAAAGTTCCCTTTTCAGTTGGCATACGTTCCGGCGCATGCGTCGAGGGCTTGCCAAAGACCGTTGAGCAGATGAGTAGAATTAGCAGTATCGGGAGTTATAAAATATAAAAGGCTTCTTAATCAAAATAAATACAAAAGAGCAACAGCATATCCAACCAAAAGGCAATGTTAGAGGATTATGCGGAAAAGAACGGTTTTACGGGCATACGCCACTTTACCGAAATAAAACTCGCTTAATTGATACAAAGAGAAAAAACAGAATAAGGGCAAAACCGCAGAAATTTGAACCCCCTTAAGGTAAAATCAAAATGTTAGATTGTGATAAATGTGTGAAACTTTTGTGAAGCATTGATAAAAGTTCAAAAATCATATTGACACTGTGTCAGAACGGATGTATAATTCGCATACTGACACTATGTCAGAATATAACCGAGGAGAGTATGAGAATGAAAAAGAATGTTGGATCACAGTTAGCGTTATATCCTACACCGGCTACCATCATCGGTGCAATGAATGGAGATAAGCCTACATGGACGCTGGTTGCCCATGTTGGTATCATTGGTCATGACCGTGTTTTAGTAAGCCTTGCGGCTTCGCATTTTATCAATCATGTAATCAGGGAAAACCAAAGACTTTCCATCAATATTGTGGATGAAAATATTTTGCCGCAGGCAGATTATTCAGGTTCGGTAAGCGGGGCAAAAACAGATAAAAGCAATCTGTTCGGGTATGAAACGGGAGAGGCCGGAACACCGATTATCAAAAAATCGCCGCTTGTCATGGAATGTACAGTAGTTGATGAATATCATTCTTCAGGATTTGAAAGTTTTATATGTACAATCAGCAATACCTATGTAGAGGAAGAACATTTGGATGAAACGGGAAAAATTAATTACCATACATTAAAACCTGTGCTGTTTGAATTCCCGACCTATGAATATCTGAAGACCGGTGAAGTGATTGGAAAATGTCTGTCATTTAAGGATGGGGAAAGCATATAAGGAGGTGCAAGATGCCAAAGGGATCAGAAGAACTGACTGCAGCCAGAAAAGAAGAAATCGTAACAGCCTGTGCCGAGCTGTACAAGACTATGAGTTTCAAAGATATTACCATTAAGGAGATCGGAAGCGCGACTTCTTTCACCCGGACATCTATTTACAATTACTTCCAGACTAAGGAAGAAATCTTTCTTGCGTTGCTGCAAAGAGAATATGAATTGTGGATTGGGAGACTGAAACAGATTCAGGCAGAGCATGAAAGGGTGACTAAGGCAGAATTTGCCGATGCGTTAGCCCATTCGCTGGAAGAACGGTCGAATTTGTTGAAGATCATGTCCATGAACCACTATGACATGGAGGAAAACAGCCGGATCGAGCGGCTGATTGAGTTTAAGGTGGTATACGGACAGTCGCTGGCAGAGGTCAGGAACTGCCTGGATAAGTTTTTTACGGAAATGACAGTTCAGGATAAACAGGATTTCATATTCTCGTTTTTCCCTTTTATGTTTGGGATTTACCCTTACACAGTGGTAACCGAAAAACAGAGGAAGGCAATGACGCAGGCAAAAGTCAATTATGTGTATATGTCGATTTATGAGATCACATACGCTGAGGTAAAAAAACTGTTAGGCGCATGATGAAAAGAAAGGATGGATAACAGGATGAACAGATTACCTAAAATCGCAATGGGTGCGTGGGCATGGGGAAATGACGGCACCTTTGGAAATGACTATACAGCAGAAGATTTAAAAGCAGTATATGAGGCTGCCATGAAAAACGGATTAACTCTATGGGACACAGCGGTGGTATATGGAATGGGGACCTCAGAAAATATTCTCGGAGAACTGACGAAAGATACTCCGAGGGAAGAATTGCTCCTTTCCACGAAATTTACACCCCAGATTGAGGACGGTACTGTGCAGGCAATGCAGAATATGCTGGATGGCAGCAAAGAACGCCTGCATACGGATGTGATTGATATTTACTGGATTCACAATCCGATGGATGTGGAAAAATATACGCCCATGCTGATTCCGCTTGCACAGAGCGGACAGATCAGGGAGATTGGCGTTTCCAACCACAGCCTTACAGAAATCAAGCGGGCAAACGAGATTCTTGGAAAGGCAGGTCTTAAAGTTTCTGCGGTTCAGAATCATTACAGCCTTTTAAACCGTTCATCGGAAGAAAGCGGGATTTTGGATTACTGCAAGGAAAACGGAATTGTTTTTTATGCTTATATGGTATTGGAGCAGGGCGCATTATCGGGGAATTACGATACGGATCATCTTTTCCCGGAAGACAGCGACCGGGGGAAGGCATATAACCCTATGATGCCGCAGATAGAGAGGCTCACAAAGGTATTGGCAGAAATCGGACGGGCACATGGGATAAGCGCAGCACAGACGGCAACTGCGTGGGCAGTTACAAAAGGCACCCTGCCCATCATCGGTGTCACAAAGGTACACCATGTAGAGGATGCGGTAAAAGCAGCCGCTGTCATTTTGGCAAAAGAAGAAATTGAACTTATGGAAAAAACAGCGGATGAATTGGGACTTTCCACAATCCGTTATTGGGAAAAGAAAATGGAGTGAAAATGTGATCAGAAAGGAGCTGACGGCATGAAAATTTTAATATTGGAAGGCAGCCCGAACAGACAGGGTTCCTCCCATATGCTTGCGGAGGAATTTGCAAAAGGAGCGGGAGAGGCAGGGCATAAGATTGTTACGGTCTCGGCTGCACACAGTAAGATCAGTCCCTGCACCGGCTGCGTATCCTGCGGTTATAACGGGCCGTGTGTGCAGAAGGACGATATGGAGGACATTAGGCAGGACATTCTCGGAGCCGATATGCTGGTATTTGCCACGCCGCTTTATTATTACGGGATGTCCGCACAGTTGAAAATCCTGATTGACAGGTTCTGTGCTATAAACGGAAGCATCCAGAGAAAGAAAATGAAATCGGCTCTTATTTCGGCGGCATGGAACAGTGACGACTGGACGTTTGACGCACTTACGGCGCATTACCATACGCTTGTAAAATATCTGAACTTCAAGGATCAGGGCATGATTTTAGGAAAAGGCTGTGGGACGCCGTCCATGACGGCAGGCAGCAAATATCCAGGGATGGCATATAAACTTGGGAAATCCCTGGCTTCATAATCAAAAGTATGGAAGGAGAACTATCTATGAAGAAATTATTTTCTGTTTTTATGACATTTGCTATCGTACTGAGTCTTGCCGCCTGCGGCAGCGGAAATGGGACGGAAGAATCATCCCGCAGCACGGAGCAGAGAACTTCTGTACAAACGGCAGAAGAAGATGGGACAAAAGAGGACACCAGTGGAACCGAACCGGCATCTGACGAACAGGAATCAGAGGGAACAGGAGAACCAACATCATCGGAAGAAACAGATAAAACAGGATCGAAGGCACTGGTGGTGTACTTTTCGGCTACAGGAAATACAAAAGCAGTTGCGGAAACACTTGCAGGGCTGCAGGAGGCCGATATTTATGAAATTATGCCGGAAGAACCGTATACAGACGAGGATCTGAACTATAATGACCGGATAACACGGGCGACAGCCGAGCAGAATAATCCGGAGGCCCGTCCGGCTATATCCGGCAGCATCGAGAATCTTGAGCAGTATGAGGTTATTTATGTGGGTTTCCCGATCTGGTGGGGAGATATGCCGCGAATCCTGTATACCTTTTTTGATACTTATGATTTCAGCGGAAAGACAATCGCTCCTTTCTGTACCAGCGGCGGCAGTGGGCTTTCCGGAACGCCGGGAACGATTGCAGAGATGGAAACAGGCGCAACAGTTCTTGATGGGCTCCATATCAGTGATTCTTCGGCAGATAACGCAGAAAGCGCCGTGGCAGAGTGGCTTACGGATATTGGACAGGATTAAGCAGGAGGCAGTATGAAAAGAGTTACAGCAATATTTTTATCCATAATTCTTGCCGTATCGCTTGCCGCCTGCGGGCAGACAGGAACGGAACAGCAGGCAGACACGCAGGCAGATATGCAGACTGAAAACAGTGAGAATGTAACGCAAGGTACAGATGTGGAAGATAAGCCTGTACAGGTACAGGAAACGAACGTAGAAGATGGCTTTATCCGTATCACAGGCGGCACGTTCCAAATGGGAAGCCCGGATACAGAAAGCTGGCGCAGTGATGATGAAACACAGCATCCGGTTACGGTCAGCGACTTTTATATGGCTCCTTATGAGGTGACACAGGCAGAGTACGAAACGGTCATGGGAAACAATCCGAGCAATTTCTCTGGAAGCGACCTTCCAGTGGAAAATATCACATGGCTGGAGGCAGTTTCCTTCTGTAATGCATACAGCGAAGAGAAAGGGCTGGAGCCGGTTTATTCTATTGATGGACAGAATGTAAGCTGGAACCGCAGTGCAGGCGGATACCGACTGCCCACGGAAGCAGAGTGGGAATATGCCTGCCGTGCAGGTACAATAACGCCTTTTTACATGGAAAATTCCCCAAGTGCGGAGGAAGCCAATTATTACGGGCATTATCCCTATATGATTGAAGACAATTACTTCTCACAGGGAAATCTTACCGTGAAACCCGGAGAGTACCGCCAGACAACGGTTGTGGTGGGCAGCTTTTCACCCAACCCGCTGGGGCTTTATGATATGCACGGGAATGTAGGCGAGTGGACATGGGATATTTATGGAGTATATCCGGATGGGGAACAGACTGATCCGGTAGGCGCAGCCACCGGGATACGCCGTGTATATCGTGGCGGCGGGTGGAATGACTTTGCCAAAAATATGCGCTGCGCCTACCGTGCCATGATGGATCAGGACAAGGGAAGTTTCAATATCGGCATCCGGCTTGTCCGGAATGCAGTTCCCGGTTCCGGCAGCGTGGAAGGAACAGGGGTGCAGGCGGGAGACAGCGGAACCGGAAGCAGTATCCTGATCGCATATTTCTCGTGGGGAGGAAACACACGGGGGATTGCGGAGGAAATCCAGAGCCAGACAAGAGCAGACCTATTTGAGATTACCCTGGTGAATCCTTATTCCAGTGACTATAATACGGTTCTGGATGAGGCACAGCGGGATCAGAACGAACAGGCAAGGCCGGAACTGGCATCCCATGTGGAAAACATGGATGATTACGATACGATTATCCTCGGATATCCGAACTGGTGGGCATCCATCCCCATGCCGATTGCATCTTTCCTGGAGGAATATGATTTTTCAGGGAAAACAATCATTCCGTTCTGCAGCCATGGCGGAGGCCGTTTCGGACAAAGCCTGACGGCGATTGCAAAGCTGGCTCCGGACGCTGTCATGGGAGAGGCGCTGTCCATCCACTATTCCGGAGGAAACACTATGCCGGAGGATGTTGCAGATTGGCTGGAAAGTAATGGGATAGATGCTTCTGAACCTTAATCAAAAAACAATGGGAGAAAACGATGGAACGGAGGCTGAAATGAAATATAGAAAAATATGCCTTTTGATAGTGGCAGCCAGTGCAGTCCTATTGTTTGGAGCCTGCGGCAGCCCAGAGGTTTCCAAAAATACAGGGAATGAAATCCAAACGGAAGCAGAAGATGAAACGATGGGCAGTGCAGAACCGGAGGAAATCTTCGATGATGAAATGCCGGAGAGAGAATCCGATGACACAAAAATATTGGTCGCTTACTTTACGAGGCTTGACAATACCAGTGGCGGGATTGATGAAATCCTTCAGGGCGGTGGTCCCTACGGTTCTCTGGAAGAAGATGATATTGATGCGATATCATCCGCCAGCATTCAGCGGTCAGGTAATGAAATATATGGGAATACAGAGACGCTTGCAAGGATGATTCAGGAATATTTGGGAGGAGAGCTGTTTTCCATACAGACCGTGCAGGACTATCCGGTTGATTATGATACACTGATCGATCAGGGCGGGGAAGAAAAAAACCGGGAGGCAAGACCAGAATTGGAGAGCCATGTGGAGGATATGGACAAATACGATGTGGTTTTTTTGGGATTTCCGAATTGGTGGTATGATATGCCTATGCCTGTTTACAGCTTTTTGGAGGAATATGATTTTTCGGGCAAGACAGTCATTCCGTTTGCAACAAGCGCAGGCAGCGGTTTTTCCGGGACGATTGAAACACTCCAGAAAATGATGCCGGATGCGGAGATTATTGGTGAAGGACTGCATATTCCGATGAGAAATGTTTCAGGAGCAGATGAAGAAGTTGCTGATTGGCTGAAAGAAATTGGAATGCTGCAATAAGGAAAAAGATAACAGGAGGTATGGTTATGCAACGAAAAACAATAATAGCCGGAATTATGGCAGTTGCCGTGCTGATTTTAGGTGCCTGCGGAAACGAAGGAAAATCACAGTCGGCGGATTCTTCTGCTGTTCAGGATACGGTTTCCACGGAGAAAGAATCTGTGCCGGAAACCTTGGAAGGAAGTGATGGCGGTTCGGGTGGAATGATGACAGGAGTTTATCCTGACGGCAGTACGCCGACATACAGTGGGGAAAAGCTGAAACTGACCGTTGATGGGGAAGAGATCATCATTGCGATGTATGATAATACGGCGGTGGATGCGTTCCTTGAACGGCTGCCGTTGGAAAATCTTTCCTTTTTTGATTTATCGGGGATAGAAAAACCGATACAACAGCCAAATGAACCGTTTTCGTTAGGAGATGAGGAACCGGGTTATGCTCCGATAGCCGGGGAAATGGTCATTTACCGCCCATGGGGGAATTTTACGATTTTCTATGGCGATTTCCGGCATTCCGATGAGCTGGTTCCGCTCGGAAAGGTAGAAAGTGGACTGGAGATCCTTGCGGGCATGGAGGAAGATTTCACAGGAACATTGGAACAGATGGAGTAGGAGAAAGGGGCAGAATATGCAATACACAAAACTTGGAAATTCAGAATTGAAGGTATCCCGTATCTGTATGGGGTGCATGGGGTTTGGGGATGCGGCAAACGGGCAGCATTCCTGGACGGTTGACGAGGAGCATTCCCGTGAGATCATAAAACGGGGGCTTGAACTTGGCGTCAATTTCTTTGATACGGCAATTGGATACCAGAGCGGCACCAGCGAGAAGTATGTGGGCCGGGCATTAAAAGATTTTGCAAAACGGGACGAGATGGTTGTAGCGACCAAATTCCTGCCGAGGACTCCTGCTGACATTGAGGCGGGAATCACGGGGCAGCAGCACATTGAGCGCATGGTAAACAAAAGCCTTGAAAATCTCGGTATGGATCATGTGGATTTATACATTTATCATATGTGGGATTACCAGACGCCGCTTTATGACATCATGGAGGGGCTGAACAATATCATCAAAGCGGGGAAAGCGAGGTGTATCGGCATTTCCAACTGCTTTGCGTATCAGCTTGCGAAAGCGAATGCGCTGGCGGAAAAAGAAGGCTTTGCGAAATTTGTTTCCATTCAGGGGCATTATAACCTGATCTTCCGGGAAGAGGAAAGAGAGATGGCAAAACTGTGTACAGAAGATAATATAGCCATGACGCCTTACAGCGCACTTGCAGGCGGGCGTCTGTCGAAGGCTCCCGGAGAGACTTCAAAGCGGCTGGAAGAAGACAGCTATGCAAAGGGGAAATATGACGCTACTGCAGGGCAGGACGGCGTTATCATAGACCGTGTGGCAGAGCTTGCCGAAAAACACGGGGTATCCATGACGGAGGTTTCCCTTGCGTGGCTTCTGACAAAGGTAACATCCCCGGTTGTGGGCGCGACAAAGCTGCATCATATTGAGGGTGCGGCGAAAGCGGTAGAGCTGGCTCTTTCTGAGGAAGAATGTGCGTATTTGGAAGAGGCTTACGTTCCCCACGCCCTTGTGGGTGTCATGGCGCAGAATACCAGGGCGGCGTCAAAGGAGAAACATGTATGGGGTACCGGGAATCAGAAAATATAAGGAGGCAGCAGAATTATGAGTAGAAAATTAGTAGCTTATTTCAGTGCAAGTGGAGTAACCCGAAAGGCGGCGAAGACCCTGCAGGAGCTTGTCCCTGCGGCGGCAGTGAAAGACGGGAAACTCTTAAACGGCGGTTTGGATGCCGGAGAACTGAAGAAATGGGCGGAAAGTTTTGAAAGCTGACATTGTGTAAAATAAGTGAAAGGAAAAGGTGATGACAATGGTAAAACAGACAGCGGGAAGGGATCTGCTTGGAGAATTTGCGCCGAAATTTGCACAGTTAAATGATGACGTCCTGTTTGGCGAGGTGTGGAACAGGGAGGAAAAGCTATCCCTGCGGGACCGCTCCCTTGTGACGGTGGTATCCCTGATGGCGCAGGGGCTGGTGGATTCTTCTTTCCAGTTTCATCTGATGAGCGCGAAAAATAATGGGATCACCAGGGAGGAAATTGCGGAAATCCTGACGCATGCGGCTTTTTATGCAGGATGGCCGAAGGCGTGGGCGGCTTTTAAGATGGCAAAGGAAGTATGGAACAAGGAGGCATCTGCGGACAACGCAAGAGAAGCCCATGAAAAAAGCATGCTGTTCCCTGTGGGGAAACCGAATGATGGTTTTTCGCAGTATTTTATTGGACAAAGCTACTTAGCACCGCTGTCCACGGAACAGGTGGGTATCTTCAATGTCACTTTTGAACCGGGATGCCGGAATAACTGGCATATTCACCATGCAAAAAGCGGCGGCGGGCAGATCCTTGTCTGTGTAGGCGGCAGGGGCTATTATCAGGAATGGGGAAAAGAGGCGAGGGAACTTCATCCGGGGGATGTGGTCAATATCCCGGCAGGCGTGAAACACTGGCACGGCGCAGCGCCGGACTCATGGTTTTCCCATCTGGCGGTTGAGGTTCCGGGCGTGGATGGCTCCAACGAGTGGCTGGAAGCGGTGGATGATGCCGTATATGGAACCCTAAAATAAGAAAGGACGGTGGGCGGAAATGAAAGGAAAAGTGAAAATGGCTGTCGATGTGCTGATGACGGCTGCCCTGCTGTTTTTGATGGGATACCAGTTTTGGGGCGAAACGGCTCATGAATGGGTGGGTGCAGGGATGTTTGTTTTATTTCTTGCCCACCATATCCTGAATGGGGGCTGGCACAAAAATCTGTTCCGTGGGAAATACTCCCCGATGCGGATTTTTCTGACGGTAATTGATGTGCTGACGCTGTTTTCCATGATTGCCCAGATGTACAGTGGCATTGTGCTGTCCCGTCATGTATTTGCGTTTTTACCAATCGAAAGCGGGCTTGCATTGGCAAGACGTCTGCATATCTTAGGCTCATACTGGGGCTTTCTGCTGATGAGCCTGCACCTGGGGCTGCACTGGAATATGGTCATGGGAGCGGTAAAGAAAAAACTCCCTGCCGCGCCCCAGGGCTTTCGGTATCTTAGTTTTGGTATGGCACTTGCCGTGGCGCTGTATGGGGCATGGGTGTTCGTAAAGAGGGATTTTGCCACCTATATGTTTTTACGGAGTGAATTTGTCTTTATGGATTATGGGGAGGCGAAAATCCTGTTTTATCTGGATTACTTATCCCTGATGGGAACCTGTATTTTTATTTCCCATTATGCGGGGAAATTCCTATACTTTTTTAAGAGGAGGGATGCCTGAGCTAAAAAGTCAGGTTCCCATATTTACAGATCATGTTTTTGGGGGCGTGTTTCCATCGTCCAGTTTTTTGGATTGCTGTCATCTGAAATGTTTCCTGAAAGAATGTCCTCATAATGCTTGATCTTATATTCCATGTAATCTATGGTGGTTTGTATTTCTTTCAGACGTTTGTATGCTTCTTCCCGTTGTTTCAGGAAAATGGAATACCTTGCCTTTAGGTTTTCATGGGATTCTTCTAACTGGCAAAGGCGGCAGTATTCTTTAATATCCTCAATGGATGCCCCACAGCCTTTTAAGCAGACAATGCCCTGCATCCAGTTGGCCGATTCTTCGTCAAATACACGGCGGTTTCCTCCGTCCCGTTGACAAGGGAGCAATCCAATATCTGTATAATACCGTATAGTATGTTCGGTAGTGTCAAACATTTCTGCAAACTGCCTGATTGTGTAGTACATGGTATCCTCCAAAAAAATTTGTGAAAATGTTAAAAAGCCTATTGACTTCGTGTTACACGAACTTATTATAATTACAATAAAACAAATCTGAGGATTGTGCAAGTATCAAATACGGAGGTTTTATTATGGATTTTGTAAAATTGAATAATGGCATTGAAATGCCTATGCTTGGCTTTGGAACATTTCAGGTACAAGGCGAAGAATGCGAAAAAAGTGTTCTCAGTGCAATCAAAGCGGGTTATCGTCTGATCGACACAGCGGAGGCCTATGGCAACGAAGAAGCGGTAGGTAACGCTATCGCAAAATGTGGCGTATTACGAAGCGAGCTTTTTATCACCACAAAAGTTAATTTCAAATCCTATGACAACACAAGAATAACCGTGGAAAACTCTATGAAAAAGCTCCAAACGGAATATCTCGACATGGTACTGCTCCATTGGCCGTTCGGAAATGTTTACGGTGCCTGGCGTGATTTGGAAAAGCTGTTTGAGGAAGGAAAAATCAGAGCTATCGGTGTTTCAAACTTTGAACCGGACAGACTAATCGATCTTATTTCATTTAATAAAGTAAAGCCGGCAATCAATCAAATCGAAACACATATCTACTGCCAGCGTCATATCGAGCATGAATGGGAAGATAAATACGGCGTAGCACATCAGGCATACGCTCCGCTTGGTCAAGGCCGTGCGAACGATATGTTTGAGGAAGAAGCCATAAAAAGGATTGCGGATAAGTATGGGAAAACACCAGCACAGGTATTGCTGCGTTTTCTGCTGCAAAACAATGTTGTTATTATTCCGAAATCCGTACATGAAAGCCGGATGAAAGAAAATATTGATATTTTTGATTTTGAGCTGACTGCAAATGAATTGGCAGCAATAAAGGCTTTGGATAAAAGAACGGCTATGATTGGAAATCCGGAAACGCCGGAACTGGTAGAAAGCGCAATGAAATGGTAACTGTGGGAAAAGGCGATTACTTTCCTTTTTGCGTATACCCTGCAGCATATTCCTGTGATTGGATATCGGCCGCTTTTTATTAGCAAGCCGATGGTATGGGTGATTGTGGCATCGATCAATTATGTTTATTATTTCAAGGGCAGGTGGGAAACAGCCAGTGCCATAGAAATAGGACAGGAGGGATGAACATGAAAACAAGAAAATTAAGGAATTTAACGGTATCTGCCATTGGGTATGGCTGTATGGGGCTGTCCCACGGTTATGGGGAGCTGCCGCCAGAAAAAGAAAGCATCCGGCTGATCCGGCGGGCGTATGAGCTGGGTTGTACATTTTTTGATACGGCGGAGGGTTATGGCATGGGCCATAATGAGAGTCTGGTGGGGGAAGCTCTGGAGTCGGTACGGAGCCATGTGGTGATCGCCACGAAGCTGCATATCCGAAGTGAGAGAGGCGAAAATCTAAAACGGCAGGTGGAAGAACGTCTGGACGCTTCCCTAAGAAGGCTGCGTACTGACCATGTTGACCTGTATTATCAGCACCGGGTCAATCAGGACATTCCGGTGGAGGAAGTAGCGGAAGTGATGGGTGGTCTGATAAAGAAAGGGAAGATTCTTGGATGGGGACAGTCGCAGGCGCTTCCGGAGGAGATTCGGCGGGCAAATGCGGTGACGCCGCTTACTGCCGTTCAGAGTGAATATTCTATGATGGAGCGGATGTTTGAAAAAGAGGTTATCCCGCTCTGTGGGGAGCTTGGCATTGGATTTGTGCCGTTTTCCCCACTTGCCAGCGGATTTTTAAGTGGGAAATATGGGAAGGGCAGCACATACAGCGGGGATGATGTGAGGCGGGTGATTACCCGGTTCAGCGAGGAGAATGTGGCAGCGAACCAGCCGCTTTTGGATATGCTCTATGCGGTCGGAGAAAAGAAGGGGGCAACGCCTGTGCAGGTTTCCCATGGTCTTAAAGAGAAAGCCAGCGTCTTGAGACGCAGCCGAGTAGGGCGGGCTTAGAGCCCGCGTCCCTAGCCACCCGTTTTACGGGTGGGGGCGACTTTCAGAAATTATCAACACAATCACAGAAAGGAACGAGGTATCGGAAATGATTGAGAACAAAAATGACGCAAGCAGAAATTTAGAAAAGGCGTTACAAGCATTGCAACAGGCGAAACAGCGTGTAGCCAACGAGAAGAAAAAACAGAACGAGAAGAAACGCAAAGCCGAGAACCACCACAAGTATATCATGGGTGGTATTGTCGTGAAGTATTTCCCCGACTGTTACTGTTATGACGAGGGCAACGGAACTGAAAAACCGAGGTAACGTATTCAGCCCGTTTACAGGGTGTGCACAGATATGCCATCTGAGGTGGTATGTGCGCCCTTCGGGGAGCAAGTTTCACTTGCATGGGACTCCTCGGAGGGCGTTGTCTGCCCTGCGGCAGGCAAAAGGGGAAAAGGTCAGCAGGCTACCCTATGCAATTCCCCTTCGCAAGCTGCGCTTGCTACCCTTAAGTGAAGCCCTGCTTCGATTTGTGAACATTTGCGTTCAGACAAAAGCCAAAGTGAGGCTTTTATCTACCCACAAAGTCTATGGGTACGCCCCTCTATCTTATCGGCAGAATGTAGGTGTTGCGTATGGGTAATGTCACAAAACAGGCAAGCACACGTTTCTCCATAGTCAAGCGGAGCAAAGGACAGTCGGCGGTTGAAAAAGCATCATACATCAGCAGGAGTATTCTTGTGAGCGAGTATGACGGGCAGACCTACCGTCCCAAATACCATGAGGATTTAGTGCATAGCGAAATCACTCTCCCACCAAATGCGCCCATAGAGTATGCAGACCGAGCCACCTTATGGAACGCTGTTGAACTGTCAGAGAAAGGACAGAAATCACAGCTTGCGAGAATGTTAAAAGCGTCACTCCCCAACGAATGGAGTTATGAACTTGCAGAGGAAGTTGTGAGGGATTACGTTCAGCGGAATTTTGTTGATAAGGGAATGTGTGCGGATTGGGCAATCCATGACAGCGAGAACGACAAAGGACAGCGCAATCTCCATATCCATGTTTTACTCACAATGCGCCCCTTCACTGAAAACGGGGAATGGGGAGCGAAACAGAAGAAAATCTATGACCTTGACGAAAACGGCGAGCGTATTCCCGTCATTGACAAAAAGACAGGACAGCAGAAAGTTGACAAGTGCAACCGCAAACAATGGAAATGCCACACCGCCGACAGCACCGACTGGAACAGCAGGGAAAACGCCAAAATGTGGCGCAAGGATTTAGCCGACACAATCAATGCCACCAATGAGCAGTTGGGGATTGCGCTACATTGGGAACACCACTCTTTTAAGGAACAGGGGATTGACAGAGAGCCGACTATCCATATCGGGGCGGTTGCCAACGCTTTAGAACGCAAGGGCATACAGACCGAGAGGGGCAACATCAATCGGAAAATCAACAAGCATAACATTCTGTTGGAGCAGGCAAAAGAAATACTCATGCTTGCCAAGCAGGAACTTCACAGCGCACAGTACGCAACGTACAAAAGTACGCAGATTAAAAATACGGCGGTCAGCGTGAAGAATGAAGTCATGGAGATGATTGCAAAAGTGAGGGAGCGCA
>CAJUFL010000038.1 GCA_910585605.1 uncultured Lachnospiraceae bacterium
ATCACAGCTTCAAACAGCATAACAGCGGAACTTTAACAACTGAATAATTGCCATGCATTGAATTTTCAAGGTGCATAAGCGAAAAATATGTGCGAAGTTTGAGATAATTACTTTTTATGTATCTCGACAAACCACTCAATGAGTGGTAGGTTATAATTAGAAAATATTTCAATAAATTCGTTTAATGCAAAGGAGCCGGAAAATGCAGACAAAAGAATTACTGAAGGAAGTCCGTTTTAAGGTCGGAATGACACAGAAAGAGTTTGCTGAGTATTTCCATATTCCATTAAGAACCTACGAGCAGTGGGAGCGGGGGCTTAGAGAGATGCCGGAATATACATTAAGATTATTGTTATATAAGATACAGAGTGAAAAATTGGCAGAGAATATTACCGAGGATATGGCAAATGAAGTGAATTGAGGAGGTGTTGGTTATGAGAAAGCAGAGTATTATCTTTATTATCTGTGTACTACTGGTTACATTAGTATCTCCGGCTATCACTGTGGAGGCAAAAGCAAAGCCTAAATTATCTGTAAAAGCAAAAACAATGACAGCGGGAGAAAGCTACAAGTTGAAATTAAAGAAGGTATCTTCCGGCGCGAAAGTCAAATGGAAAACCAGTAAAAAGTCTGTGGTGACGATTGCAAAGAAAAAAGGGAATACCGTTACATTAAAGGCAAAGAAAAAGGGAACTGCGGTTATTACAGCAAAATATAAGAAAAAGACATATAAATGCAAAATCACAGTCAAAGATAAGAAGCCGACAGTCGATAATCCGGTGTTGAACAGTACCGATGTGACCTTATATCATTTGTCTGCTCCAGATGAAAAAGAATTTCCATATGATAAGAACCATTTGAGGGAGTATCGTTTCAAGGTATCTGGAACAAAAAAGGAAGTAAGCAAATGGGAGGTTATCGGAGAGAATGCTGATTATTTTACTATTACAACGTATGGACTGGTAAAAACACAGTGGGGACCAGCGTATGTTGCTCCATGTGTGACTGCAACGGTGGTAGCTACTTTGGAGGATGGGCGAACACTAAAGGCAACTGTCCGAGCCTATTCTGAACTGAATATATACATAGATTCCGTATTTGACAGTTTTGAAAAGCAGTATATTACTGCAAATATGACACAAAAGGAAAAAGTAGAGAAAGCGGCATGGTATATCGGTGCAACTTCTGATTATCAAGCACAGGATAGTGAATGGTATCATATATTCACGATACATCGGGGAGACTGCTCTGCCAGCCGATATGCTTTGATGTATATGTGCCGACATATGGGAATTAAGGCGGTTGCCTGTCGTAACATAGACTATCATGGGCAAACCTTAGTAAAAGCAGACGGAATATTTTATATGGTCGTTACCGGATATAATGAACCCAAACCACGCCAGTACACGATATATGAAATGTCAGCACAGGGGGTGAAAGAATTGGCAGATGATAACAATATGGATTTGACATACTTTGACTAAACCAGACGCTTTTGGAGTTTGTGAGTTGGTTTGTGTAAGGAAAAAGCGGCAGCTTGGATTGATAATAGCTGTCGCTTTTTGATTGCAAATGCTGGCTTGCCAAGCGTGCCAGCGTTTGTTGCACATAGATTTAGGATGCAGGATTATCGTCCGTTAGCACAAAAATATCTTCTACACTTACCTGTAAATATTTAGCAATACGGAGAGCATTTTCTAGTGAGGGGCAATATTCGCCACGTTCAATATTACTGATACTTCGAGGACAGGTGCCGATTGCATTGGCAATCTGTTTTTGGCGGCAGTTATGTTTTGTGCGGATTTCTCGTAAATTGGTTATTACAGCCATAGTTTCCCTTCTTTCTTTTATTTGTGTGATGTAACTGTTTCTGAAAAAGTCTTATCATTATTCGTGCAAAACTCGTCCTAATATCTTAAAGGAATCGTCCTCATGGACAGGGATGGGTTGATAGGAACTGTTGAGAGATATGAGAAAGACACCCTCGTTATCATCCTGTAGTTTTTTAATATAGGCTTCTCCGTTCAGACAGAAGATACCGATTTCTCCATGATTAAGTTCCTCTGTCCGTTCTACCCATATTGTCTGTTTGTCATGGAATCGTGGCTCCATGCTGTCCCCACTTATCTCCAGAGCAAAATCTGCAAGTGTGGGGATATCTTCATTAACAGCAATATTTTCATAATCATCCCCATCAAGGAACTCTCCCAATCCGGCAGATACCGGAATCGTAAATTTGGGCAGATACCGTTCAAAGGGGATAATATTATCTGGAAGTTCTCTAAACTCGTCAGAAAGCAGAAGAAGTTGGATGTATTCTTTTACCCGTTCTATGCCTTTCTGGTTCAATCCTGCAAAGGGATTATCATTTTGTACTTTGCTAATAAATTCCCCATAGATGTCTGTAATTCCTAAGATTTTGCATAAGGTCAGAAATTGGTTTGTGTTTGGTGTGGTCATATTTTTTTCCCAGCAGCACAGTGAAGATGTGCTGATAGAAATATTATGTTTTTTCAGTTCTTCCGAAAGGCTGGCTAATGACAGTCCGGCAGCTTTTCGATATTTTTTGATTGTTTCGCCTATTGCTTTCATTGTTCATCGTCCTCTCGGTAAGTTTTGTTATATACCAATATACAGGGAAATGAAATAAAAATTAAGAAAAATTTAGTTAAAATAAAAAAAGAAATATGTTACCATTGATTTTTAGTAACGCTAAATATATAATGCAAGAATAGAACGTGAGTTTGCAATGTATGGGAAGGAGGCATGACATGGGTAAGATAGAAAAGCAAAAGCAGACGGATATGTGGTTCATGTGGAAAACCGTATAGCAAGCAGGCAGATCAGCAAATTAGCCGGAGCATGTGTATCATGCGTCGGAACTTCCGGCACCAGCTAACTTGCCAAGGTTGATTTCCCTTTCCCTAGCAAGTACAAAATGGAACCTGAGTTTTGTATTGATAGGAGTGAACAGTATTGGAGAATAAGAAAATTGAATTTCATTGCAGCAAGTGTAATAAACGCTTATTTGATTACATAGCAGGAGATATGTGTGTTGAGATTGAGATGAAGTGTGAGAGATGTAAGCGGGTAATGCGTTTGAAAAAATATACCGAGTTACAGATAAGAACAAAATCCGTCAATGGAAAGTTTCTTGTCTGAACCAGAACAATAGAATAAGCCCACCTGATACGGGCAGTATCCGAAAGGATATTCAGCACCAAAGACGCAGGGGAAATTAGACAAGTTGTGGTTGTATTTGTCTTTTCCCTGTGTCTTATTTGTCATGGAAAGGCAGGAAAACGTATAAAATGCTGTCGAAATATTGACTATAATGGTAATTTATGTTAATATCGTACCAAATACAAATAGATGAGTAGCAAACGAGAGACTTATACATATTAAACAACTTACATAACTAAAGTAATTTAATTGCTTAGGAGAACTACGTTAAGAATTTAGAATACTTTTGTGATGTCTGGAATGGGTATGTGTGAAGGTCTTTTTTTGTTATCATAAGTTGGTTTTCAAAGAATATCAGTGTTTGATGCCTCCGCAATCCCAAATTTGAGATGAAGGAGGTGATAACGGTGGATTCTGATAAATGTTTTAATGCAAGAGAAGTCGGTTTGCGTGTAAAGAGGCGGGCAAAGGAATTGGGATATACAGGAGATTCCCTAGCAGAAGAAATGAATGTTGAGTATGCGACGATTTCCAGAATATACAGAGGCTTGAGTGTGAAAATTGAGTACATATATGAATTAAGCCAGATTCTGAATGTTTCCACCGATTATCTCCTCAAGGGTAGTAAAAGTGATGTGGAGCAATGTGTTCTGTCAAATAGGGAGGACTATATGAAATTTTTGTCGGAACTGAGTGATAAAGAGCTAGAACAGACTGTGATGCATGCTAAGATAACATTGGGGATGTATAGTGGAGTGTATTGATAAAAAGAATTCTATAAATGAGAAATAGCATGTATGTATATATAGTAGTTGTAATTGCGGTATTTTGGATTATAAAAAGCCTCTAAACTGAAGATTCTATCATATCAGTTTAGAGGTTTGATGAACTGGGAGAGGTTCTTTCGCTATTGTATATAATATTCCCATGATAAGTTTAAATTATATTTCATATGATATGAATATATTGCGGCACCAATGGCGGGAGCTTTGGGACCTAATTGTGAAACTAATAAAGTACAAGCGTTTCTACTAAATTTTAGATGATTCTCATCTTGCACTTTTGTAATATGATTAAACAAAATATTCATGCTTTTATAGAATTTTCCAGTAAATATAATTAAATCCAAGTTTAATAAATTAGTACTGGTATTAATCATGTGTCCAAGGTATGAACCGAATAGTGATGCCTTCTCAGTAGATTTTTCTAATATGTCTGCAATTTCTTGGGAACTTAGGTCACAAAATTTTT
This sequence comes from uncultured Lachnospiraceae bacterium, assembly GCA_910585605.1. Lineage (GTDB taxonomy): Bacteria > Bacillota > Clostridia > Lachnospirales > Lachnospiraceae > CAG-590. The sequence goes on from CAJUFL010000038.1 coordinate 4,435, forward strand.
CGTGACTAGCTTGAAATACGTCGGTTCGTATTCGATGTTCGTAACAGTTCTTACCTCCACAAGTACATTTTAAATCAATTTTGTCAGTATTATTTATATTATTTGGAGTTATCAATTCGCATAAATCGGGAACTTGGATATGACCGATTTCTCCAGAGTATCCACATGTACCAGAGTATATTTTTTCAAAATATAATCCCGCTCCAATTCCCCCACCTAGATAAAGAGACATTATGTTTTTATTTATAATATATTTTGAATTTGTTTGATACAAATTTATTTTTTCCGCAATCATTGCTGCATTTGCATTTTGTACTAAATATATATCTATTTCGTTTTCTTTAAAATAAGCTTGTTTATCTGGAAATAATAAACCTGTAAGGGTTGTTTCGTTGAGATAATCTCTTATATGTGCATTAAGTATAGTGTGGGTTTGCTCATTAATTACACCTGTACATGAAATACCAATGCTAAGAAAATTTAGTGATTTTTCATGAGTATGCCATAATTTAATACAATCAAATACGCTGTCTAATACGGCTTTTAACGTAGCGAATTGAGAAGGTGTTTTAAAATATATATAATTCTTTTTTGTATTCCCAAAGCATTTAATTAATAGTTCGTCATTCTTAAGTCCGCAATCGGAAAGTTTATTATAAAGGGTTTCTTTATATGGTGCAAACTTTGTTTCAGAAAAAAGAGAAAAATCCATATCTAAAAGTACAATTTTACATAGCGAACTACCAATAGAAATTCCACAAAGAGTACCATAACTTTTTGAGATGGACAAATCCTCTTTGTTGATAATTTTTGAATCATTTAATTCATCAAGAATTTTATAAATTGTTGGCATAGATAAATTCAAATAATTTGCTATCTCAGGTTTGTTAATCTGTTTATAAAATCGTAATAGGTTTAATAAATCGGAATTTTGTGTTATAAGTTTTTTTGTATCCATGGAAAAGATGTCCTTTCAAAAAATATAATCATAAAAATTTTAACATAAATAATTTTTTTTTTCAACGTATCAATATTAAATTTTGGGGATTTGTTTTATGGATAAAACATTCAGAAAAAACTTATTTTGTAATTGCAATTCAAATGATTATATGGTAATATAAAATCAGTATAAAAAAAGCTATATTTGATTAAAAACTCTAGATAAAAATATAATAATATGAAGGGAGGCGTGATGGTTGGTTTATCTAAATAATCGGGGTGCTATTTACAAATTATGACAACAAGATTATTCAATGAAGTATATGAATGCACTCTGCAAAATGTAACATGTCGTTAGGTTTTGACGAAAGGGGTGTCGTTATGAAAAAATTTATTGAAACAATTAGGGTGATTATTATTCCAGTAGAGGTGGTATTGTTCTTATTAGTATGTTTGGCAGCAACATTATTGTCTGCTGTGATAGAAATATTTGTTGTGAGTGAGGTTTTACAAATGCCAGAACTGGAAATAGTTGGTTCTTACATTCCGGTTGTTGTGGTGATTATTATGGAAGTTTTGAAACTATTCTTAAAATTCTATTCTCAGAGACTGCGGCAGGCGGGAGAGGAAAGAAAAGCCGTTTGGTATAATTTTGTAGGTATGATATTAATCACGTTTTCTTTTCTTTGTACCATGTTTTATACTTCAAATGCATTATATAACAAACAAAGTGTTACAAAAGCATTGGAGACAGATAAAGAATCTGTTGTTAAAGAGTACGATAAAAAGATACAGCAAGTTAAGGAGGATAGTCAAAGTGAACTGGAAGAAAAGCTTGAATTTGAGTGGAAAATGGTTGAATCTGCAAGAAAAGCCTATGATAATTATGAAATGATATATACTCCATATCGTGAATATGTTAGAACAAAAGAAATAAAGGATAAGTTGTATCGAGAGTATTTGGCAGCTCAAGAAAGATATGATGAAAAGGAGAAGGAGATTAGTGAATTACAAGAATCAAAATTGGATGAGGCTATTGCAGAGTTGAAAAATGAATGTATTGCAAAACAACATGAAAAAGAAGAAGATTTTAAGGTTCAGTCTGCTGGAGATAATAAATATATTCGGAATACATTAATGTTTATAACGGAACTAGGAGGGAAAGAAAGCGGAGAATATTCTCGAGATGTATACTATTTTATTGTGATTTTGCTTTCACTTATCGTAGCACTTATTTTGGAAATAGCAATTCAAAGTGGACAAGATTTTCTCGCAATGAACAATACTATAATGGCGAATGTGCTAGAAACAAATGAAAGTATTAGTCAAGGATTGAGTAAATTTCGTGAGAGTTTTTGCTCTCAGTTGATTCGAGCGATGGTGATGGCTGGAATATTTATGATAGTCGGGACATGTGTTACTTTGATTAATGTAAATATGGTTCTTATAGCTTTTGGAAGTTTCTTTTTTGCTGTTAGCCTTTTTCGTAATGAGAAAGATATTGAGTGGGATAAGGGATGGAATATTTTGAGTCAATTGTGTTCGGGGGAGCGAATTCAGGTTCAGGCTATGCAAATTCTTATAACGGTTGCGGTATTTGTTGGTGTTACCATATTTGTTATGCATACGACTGAGGATTTGATTCCTGCATCATTTGCACTTACGATAGGAAATGTTTCTGGGAATTTGGTGTTTACTAAACCTCATATGGCATAATATTATATGTAGTTGTGTGATTAAAAAGCAGTTGCTGTTTTAGTAACTGCTTTTTTGTTATGTAAAAATTCAACAAAAACTGTTGGATTTCTTCCCCTTTTTCAACACATAATCAACTTCTTTTGTTTGTTGAAAACATTTAACATATAGATACAGGTTGAAACATCAAGGTTAGAATAATCACAGAGGGGAGGTGGATATGTGGAATACGATGGAATTTTAATCGGACAGGCTGTGCGTGACATTCGGACAGAACGTGGGTTGACGATTGAGGAGTTGAGTGATCGGGTGGGCAAATCGGTTTCCCATATCCACCAACTGGAGTTGGGAAGCCGGAAAATGAGTGTTGATTTGCTCCTTGCCCTTGTTTCCGTTCTTGATACGGACGCAAACAGAATATTAAGGATTGAGAAAACGGAGGAGGCATGTGACAGGGAACAGGAAAGTAGTATGGAGATATCCATTGATGAGGAATTGGACAAGCTGCCAGTTTTGCAAAGAGAGTATCTGAAAAAGGCTTTTCTTAACATGATTCAGACCATTCCGGCTATGTCCTGAGTAAAAACACCATGACATGGTATACATAGCAAAAAGAGTACCATGTCATGCCATGTTCAAACAGAAGGATGTGGAGTAGCATTATATCAAGGAAAGGAAGTGGATGTTATGAGAAAGAAGGGAAGGAAATTGCGTTGTTTTGTCTATCTGTCAACACAGGCAGAGGAGAAGACAGTAGAGGAAAAGGAGAAAAAACAGCTCCGTTACATTCGTGAGTATGCAAAGGCACATAACATTGAGATTGTAAAGGTATATCGGAGAGGCATATTGGGGCAGTATGAGGTAAACCGTCATTTCAATGCGTTACTGGTAAAGCTGCATAACGGAGAGGCAGAAGGAATCCTTCTTGCTAACATGGGTACGGTTTCAACAGATGAGATTGATGCCTATTGCAAGGTTGGAAAAGTACATGCTGCCGGAGGGCAGATTGTGACGGTTGATGAAGGTAATTTAGATTTGAAAATTAAGATGGCTGGATAACACAGCCACACCACAATAGAATATTCGGTTACAGAAAAAGAGGATTCCGGTGCAGGGCAGACAGGTAATCAGTCAGAGTATATGCGATGAGAGCTGAAAGGTGGAGCAGACAGGCTGTTTAGTTGCAGCGGAATCTATATCCACATGGGAAAGAAGAAAGTCCCTATCCTCAAAACGGGCGGCAGAGGGGATTGCCGGAGTAATCGTGGATGCTTACACAGCGGTTTTCTGTAATCCCTTGTATGCGGGCGAGGAGGGATTGCATGGCAATCACGCATACCTACATAGCCATTAGGACTATGAGAAAGTAAGAAATGGAGGAATGGATAATGAAGCAGATTGTTAGAGGCGATGTGATTTATGTGGATTTAGGACAGCATCCGAAAAGTTCTGTCCAGTCTGGGATGCGTCCCTGCGTGGTAGTCAGCAATAACCGGAATAATCAATATGCAAAGGTACTTAGCGTATGCCCCTGCACAGCAAGGGTTTCCAAAAAGTATGTTCCCACGCATGTACGGATTGAGCCGGAGGAGGTAAGAGGCTATTTTGAAAAGACTTCGGTGCTACTTGCAGAGCAGATTGTCACAGTTGATAAGCGGAAAGTGATTAGCAAGACAGGTCATATTCCAGAGGATTCAAAAGTCATGGAAAAGATTGATGCGGCAGTGCGGTTGCAGTTGGGATTTGCGGGCTGACTTTATATGCCACAGAGATTGATTTTATAGAAAACAGAATAGCAGCATTAGAGAAAGAGAAAGCCAGAGAGCTTTCTTTTTTCGTGCTAAGAAAGAAGGTAATCGGATGAAAGTAAAGCGTGGAGATATTTTATATGTAGATTTGGGTGCAAAGTATCGGGGAAGTGTGCAGGGCGGCACCCGTCCTGTGGTGGTTATCAGCAACAACAGGGCGAACAAATACAGTACCGTCATTACAGTGGTTCCGCTGTCAAGCCATATCAGCAAAAAACGGAACTTACCGACACATGTATTTGTTTCTGCTTACCGTTGCAGTGGATTGAGCCTGCATAGTCTGGCACTGTGTGAACAGGTTATGTCTGTGGATAAGTTACAGGTTATTGATTATATTGGCAAAATGGATGCCGGGACTTTGGAACAGGTAACAAAGGCAGTGCAGATTCAGATTGATGCGTAAGGGGTTTCATATAATCAAATAGAAAGGTAGTGTGAAAATGAAAGCAAAGATAGATAAAAAGAGGTTTGTGAGATATAAGGAAGGTGCAGAGCTGTATTCTATGTGTCAGTCAAAGTTTGAACAGATGGCAAAGGATGCAGGAGCAATTTATAAGCTTAATAAATTGGTGCTGGTAAATTGTGAAATTTTTGAGGAATATCTGGAGACTTTCCATATAAAAGAATGAAAAAATTATTTAAGAAGGAAAAGAGAAAATATCCTTGACTTTCTGTCGGACATAAAGTATAATTTCCTTAAGATTATGAAGGAGGTTGCATACATGGCGAAGATGGGAAGACCTCTCAGTAATAATCCAAGTACGCATCGTGCGACGATAAGATTTACTGAGAGTGAGTATCAGTCATTAAAACAGTATGCGGAAACTCATAATCTAACGATTACACAAGCAATCAAGTGTGGAATTGAACTTTTGTATAGTCAATCCCATAAGTAAGTGCGTGGGTGACTCTTTTCTTTCTTTGGATTTATGAAAGGAGAAAAGAGATGGCAGCAAGAAAGGATAGTAAAGGAAGAGCTTTACGAAAAGGTGAGTTTCAACGTAAAAGTGATGGAAAGTATGTGTATGGATACGTTGATCCATATGGTATCAGAAGATACATTTATTCAAAGGAATTGAAGAAACTGAGAGAACGGGAAGATGAATTGATAAAGAAGCAATTAGACGGACTCGATGTTTATGTAGCTGGTAATGCAGATTTGAATTATGTATTTGACAGGTATATTTCTACCAAATCAGAACTTAGGAAGTCAACATATACGAATTATACATATATGTATGACCATTTTGTCAGAGATGGATTTGGTAAGAAAAAGGTTGGAGCAATTAAGTATTCGGATGTACTATATTTTTACTATGACCTGCTTAATATAAGGGGTATACAGATTAACACGTTAGAAACCATCCATACAGTATTGCATCCCACGTTTCAACTGGCAGTTCGTGACGATATTATTAGGAATAATCCAAGTGATGGAGTCATGGCAGAGATTAAGAAAAAGAGTGGTAAAAACAAAGGTGTTCGCCATGCGTTGACACTTGAGCAACAGAGAGCTTTTATGAATTATATGGCAGAGAGTCCGGTGTTTTGTACTTGGATTCCTTTGTTTACAGTTTTATTGGGAACAGGCTGTAGGATTGGTGAAGCGGTTGGTTTACGTTGGCAGGATGTAAATCTCGATACTAGGATGATTGACATTAACCATGCAATGACATATTATCCAAGAAGGGAAGACACATACAAATGTGAGTTTAAGGTTTCTCTTCCGAAGACAGATGCAGGTATGCGGACAATTCCGATGATGGAGCCCGTATATGAGGCACTAAAGGCAGAATATGAAAGACAGCAGGAAGAGGGATTCTGTACCACAGAAGTGGATGGAATGACTGGATTTATCTTTACCAATAGGTTTGATATGATTCACAATCCAGCAGCAGTTAATCGAGCAATAACAAGAATTCGTGAGGCATATAATGCAGAAGAAATTGTTAAAGCAAGGAAAGAGAAGCGAGAACCTGTAATTATACCGCATTTTTCTTGTCATCATTTAAGGCATACATTTTGTTCCCGGTTCTGTGAGAATGAAACAAATGTCAAAGTAATTCAGTTAGTTATGGGACACGCAAGTATCGAAACAACAATGGATATTTATGCTGAGGTTACTGATGATAAGAAGAAAACAGCTTTGGAAGATTTAGCTAGAAATCTTAATGTATTCTAGCATGTATTTGACAATGGTTTAGAAAAGAGTCCTTAGGTAAGGATTCTGGTAAGTACAGCGGAAAAGTGTAAAGTACAGCAAAAGTACAGCATTTTTTGCAATTATGGTACTTAATAATACATGGTAATACTTTTAACGATTACCTGAAAATACTGGTATTTACGGGATAATGGGTGTAAATAATCTACCACCCGAAGTATTCCCGACGATGAAGACATTAGGGTAAACTATTTTCTCTGGTAAAGGACTGATTGGAAAGAGAGGAGGATGGGAATGGTTCGTGAAGAAAACGTAAAATTGATGAGCCGGATTGCAATCTATGAGAGAAATAAAGGAAAAGAAGAGATTGTAATGAACAGCTTTTATAAAAGCGACTATGTCAGATTGCATTCCTTAAAAGCTGTTGTCTCAGCCACCATAACTTTTGCACTGGTTTTTGCAATGGGAATCATTTATAAGCTGGATTATATTCTTGCCAATATATTAAAGCTGGATTATAAAAAAATAGGATTTACCATTTTGATCGTTTATGGGGTCTGGATTTTTTTATACTGGCTTATAGCAAGGGCTGTTTATGCAGGAAAATACGAAAGTGCAAGACCCAATATCATTATTTACAACCATAATCTGAAAAAGCTGCGGACGGAAGCAGGAAAAGAGGTTGTAAAAGCCAAGGGAGGTGTGGGAATCGGTGACGACTTTATTGACTTTTAGGGATAATATTAAGACTTTTTTAAGTCGGTATGACTACATAGCGACTCCTGTCTTCAAGTTTTTACTTGCACTGTTAGTGTTTGTTTCTCTAAACAGACAATTTGGCTATATGCCAGTATTGGGTAATGGGTTATTGCTTGTATTGTTGTCCTTTATCTGTGCCTTTTTGCCGATTGAGATTATAACAGGGATTGGTGCTGTTATGATTGTTTTACAGTCAATGCAGGTATCATTGGATGTGGGACTTACCAGCATAGCATTTATACTTATTTTTTATTGCGGCTATATGCGATTTGCTACCAAAACTGGTATCATTGTATTCCTGGTACCATTGTGTTATATAAGCCATCTTGTATATGCACTGCCGGTTCTTTTGGGATTTTTAGTAGGACCAGCTGCTATTGTACCTGCCATATTTGGTATGATATTATATCATTATGAAAATAGTCTGGCTGATTTGGTAAAGGTACTTGCTGCATCTGCGGAAGATGAAGAAATGATTCAGGGATTTCAATATATCATGAGTGAATTGTTAGGGGATAAGCTTATGATGTTAGCTTTTATAGTGTTTGCATGTGTTATTCTGGTAACTTATGTGGTTTATAGAGCATCTTTTGAACATTCGTGGATTGTATCATTTTTAGTGGGCGGATTTTTAAATGTTGTTTTATTTTTGGTAGGAAGTGTTACACTATCAATAGAGGTAGAAATTATACAGATTTTACTTGGGAGTCTGACCGGATTTTTGATTGCAGTATGTCTGCAATTTGTGAAAGGCATTGTTGATTATCAAAAAACGGAACTTTTGCAGTTTGAAGATGATGAATATTATTACTATGTAAAAGCAATTCCGAAGTTATCGGTATCAGAATCAAATAAAAATGTGAAGCATATTAATTCCAAGACACATAATTAAATGGAGATGTTAGGCGATTGGAACAGATTATCAATTATTTAAAAACTTATTTTGACTGGTTTTATATTCCCAGGATTACAATTACAGATTTAATAGAGATTGTCATTATTGCGATTTTGATTTACTATATCATGGATTGGTTTAAAAAGACCCGTGCATGGACTTTGATGAAGGGTATTTTAGTATTACTGCTCTTTACGGGAATTGCCAGGATTTTTGAATTTAATACAATAATCTGGATTTTTAAAAATACAATCAGCGTTGGTGTAATTGCGGTTATCATTATTTTTCAGCCGGAATTCAGGCGGGCATTGGAACAGCTGGGAAGAAAGAAATTTATTTCTTCGCTTTTTATAGTAGATGAGAGCAGAAATGGAAGAAAATTTAATAAAAAAATACTAAATGAAATTTCAAAAGCAGTATATGCAATGTCAGAAGTGAAGACCGGTGCGTTGATTGTATTGGAACAGGAGGTTCGTCTTGGAGATTATGAGAGAACCGGGATTACAATAGATGCAGAGGTTACCAGCCAGCTTTTAATCAATATTTTCGAGCATAATACTCCCCTGCATGACGGTGCAGTTTTGATTCGGAATAATCGGATTATCAGTGCAACCTGTTATCTGCCGTTATCGGATAATCTGGATATAAATAAATCCTTAGGAACCAGGCATCGTGCAGCTATCGGGGTGAGTGAGGTTTCTGACAGTATTACTGTTATTGTTTCAGAAGAGACGGGAGCAGTTTCCCTTGCCCATAACGGGGTGATATATAGAAATCTTTCAAAAGATAATTTTGTAGGCAAGATAGAAGAGCTTAGTAAGAATGAACCGGTTACCCGAAAAATGAAGTGGTGGAAAGGTCTTGGTAAACATGAAAAACAGAATTCTTGATCATTTGGGATTAAAGATTTTATCTCTGGTGATCGCAATTGTAGTCTGGATTGTTGTAGCAAATGTAGATGATTACAAGACGACAAAGCAGATTTCGGAAATTGAAATTGAATTTGTAAATGGAGATGCGATTACTGAAAAAAATAAGGTATATGAAATTCCAAAAGGGACTACGATTGATATTGTGGTAAAGGGCAAGAGAAGTATTGTGGAAAAGCTGACCAATGAGGACTTTAAAGCCGTGGCAGATTTGTCGAAAATGTCTGTTACCAATGCAGTAGCAATCCATGTATCTCCGGTCAGCAGCTATATAGCAAAGGATTTGACTATTTCTTATGTCGAAGATGCTATTGTAATTGCTGTTGAGGATAAGATGAAGAAGCAGCTGCCGATTTCAGTCAGGGCAAATTCGGAAGTGGCGGAAGGATATGCGATTCGGACCAAATCTGCTACACCAAACCTGATTACGGTGGAGGGTGCGGAAAGTGTTGTTAATATGATTGAAGAGGTTGTGGTGGATGTGGATGTAAAGAATGCAGATCATAGCCTCACATCCTATGCAATTCCTGTATTTTTGGATAAGAACGGAGAAATTATTGATGCAGCAAAGTTTGAGTATGATGTGAAAGAGGTTGAAGTATTCGTAGAAATTTTGAAGACCAAGAAGCTGTCTGTTAAAGTAAAAACATCAGGCGATCCCAAAGAAGGGTATGCGATAGCAGGTATAGATTACCAGCCGACCAGTGTTTTAGTAGTGGGAGAAGCTGATGATCTTGCAAAAGTAGAGGAGCTTTTAATTGATGATATTGATGTGACTGATTGTAGCAAGGATTTGGAAACATCAGTTGTGTTGGCAAATTATCTTCCGGATGGTATTACATTGGCGGAAAATACTGAAGAAGTCATGGTAAAAGTGATTGTGGAAGAGGTAAAAGAGTCAGTTCTGGGGATGGATGCGGATGAAATCAATATAGTGGGAAAGGAAGAAGGATATAATTATGTATTTAAGGATGAATCCAAATATTCTTTAAAAGTGAGGGGATTAAAGGCTGATTTAGAAGCTTTAAAAGTTACCAATCTGATTCCGAGTATTGATGTAACAGGATATGGACCGGGAATTTATACTTTTACAGTGAATTTAAGGGAGATTAAGGGAATTCAAATATTGGAGGAGATAAAGGTAGAACTGGAGATTGTTCAGGCAGAATAACAGGATGAGGAGGGATGGTATGGTAACACAAAAAATTGTGGTTGCCGAACCTTCCGGTTTGCATTTGCGTCCAGCAGGGAAACTATGTGAGATGTGTCTTGAATATCAATCGAAAATACAGATTAAAAAAGGTACACATATAGCGAATGCAAAGAGTGTATTGGGTATATTGGCTGCGAGAGTGCAGCAGGGAGACGAAATCGAAATCATTTGTGACGGAGCAGATGAAGACGAAGCGTTGGCAGCACTTGTAACAGTTATGCAGGAAGGGTTTGGTTTGCCGGCGGTTGAGGAGAAAAAGGAGTAGGAGGCGGTAACGTGCAGCATACAGATTCAGGGGAAAAGATCGATAAGTTAAAAGAGATTGTTGAAAACAGTGAGAATATTGTCTTTTTTGGCGGTGCCGGGGTATCTACAGAGAGCGGAATACCGGACTTTCGGAGTGTAGACGGCTTATATAACCAAAAATACAAATATCCGCCTGAGGTTATGGTCAGTCATAGTTTTTATAGAAGCCATCCGGAAGAATTTTTTGAATTTTATAGAAATAAAATGGTTGCTTTGGAGGCAAAACCAAATGCTGCACATTTAAAGCTGGCCAAGCTGGAGAAAGAAGGAAAGGTAAAGGCTGTTATTACACAGAATATAGACGGTTTACATTATATGGCAGGCAGCCAGGAGGTAATGGAACTTCACGGCAGTGTGCATCGGAATTATTGTGAAAAATGTAGAAAATTTTATCCGGTAGAATATATAATGGAATCTTCTGGAATTCCGGAATGTGAATGCGGTGGAAGGGTAAAGCCTGATGTGGTGTTGTATGAGGAAGGTCTGGATTATGAAACGATGCAGAGGGCAGTAAGTTATATCCGGAATGCGGAGGTTTTGATCATAGGAGGAACTTCTCTGGCGGTATATCCGGCAGCGGGATTTATTGATTATTTTAGGGGGAGCCATCTGATTGTTATTAATATGGACAAAACAGCCAGAGATGTCCATGCAGATTTGTTGATTCAGGAAAAAATCGGAGAAGTGTTTGAACAGATTTAGCATTTGATTTCCGAAGGTAGTGAACCTGGCAGTGACGTTTGTATAAAAATACAATATAGTAGAATAAAGATGAAAAAAATCCAGTTATAAGTTTGACTTATAACTGGATTTTTGCGTAAATATATCAAAAAAAGTAGAATTTAGGGGTATACAAACAGACAATATTGGTATATAATCTGCTTATGGAAAATCTATTAGACATAAGGAGAGATTATATGAATATCAATCTGGAATACTATAAGATTTTCTATCATGTAGCCACCGAGCTTAGCATAACTGGTGCTGCAAAGAAGCTTTGTATATCGCAACCTGCCGTCTCCCAAGCTGTCAAACAGCTCGAGCAGGGACTGGGAATAGAGCTTTTTACCAGAGGTGCAAAAGGTGTTAGTTTAACCCGAGCCGGAACTTTATTGTATTCTTATGTGGGGAATGGATATGAAACGATTCTTGCAGGTGAAGAGCAGCTTGCCAAGATGATGAATCTGGAATATGGAGAAGTGCGTATCGGAGCAAGTGATATGACTTTACAGTTTTATTTGCTGCCTTTTCTAGAAAAGTTTCATCAGAAGTATCCTGATATTAAGGTTACAGTTACAAATGCCCCCACGCCGCAGACCATTGACCACCTGCATCAGGGACGTATTGATTTCGGGGTCGTGACCGGACCTTTAGAAGTTGACTCAAGGTTTGATGTTTTTAGCGTCCGTAAGATACAGGATGTGTTTGTGGCTGGGGAGAAGTTCCACTATTTAAGAGGGAAGAAACTAGATTATAATGAGCTTTCTAAGTTGCCCCTCATATGTTTGGAAGGGGATACCAGTACAAGGAAATATGTAGATAGCTATTTAGAAAAGAAAAAGGTAGAAGTTGTGCCGGAATTTGAACTGGCGACAAGTGATATGATTGTACAATTTGCCATGCGCAATCTGGGAATTGGATGTGTGGTAGAAGACTTTGCAAAAATACAGATTGAGAGTGGGGATTTATTCCGTCTGGAATTTAAAAAGCAGATACAGGAACGAGATATGTGCCTGATTATTGACAAACGCTCTACGATGTCGGTTGCTGCATCAAAGTTAAAGGAATTGCTTGAAGTTGAAGAGAAACAGAATTAGAACCTTTACTCTGCAATCATTATGATGATTTTGGCTATCAATGTTTTGCAGAGTGGATATGATTAGAAAATCGAATGAAATGCTTTGTGAAAAGGATAGTGCAGATAGGCAGGCAATCAATTTGTGGGAATAATGAGTTAACGTAGATACTAGATATACATTTGACAATTATCGCGGCAAACAAAGTCTGCAAGGTAAAATTGATTACAAATTAGGAGGTATAAGGAATGGAATTGAACAACACATTTAAACTGACAAATGAAAATGGAGAAGAAATTACATATGTAGGTCTCAGCGTGGTGGAGAATCCAGAGAATGGACAGAGATATTTAATCTATACAGAGGCAGAAAATGCGAAAGAAAAGAGTGGAAAACAGGTAGATTTGTATGCCTGCATATATGGTAAGGAAAATGGTCGGATTGTGTTAGATCCGATTGAAACAGAGAAAGAAAAAACGTTGATAAGAACCTTCATAAAAAAGAATATTCAGGTAGCTTAATATTCCTTTTTAATCCCTGCTTCCGGCGGTGTCGGCAGCAGGGATTTTTATCTTAAAAGACATAAGTAATACTTATGGAATATATTAGAAATATTAATTTTACTTATGACTGAAAAAGGAGTATACTGGGGATGAATATAGAGGTATGTATTTTTATTCATAAATAAATATGAAAGAAAGGGTTAAGCGAATGGTCAAAGCAGTAGTAGGCGCAAATTGGGGAGACGAAGGAAAAGGAAAAATTACAGATATGTTGAGTAAGGAGGCTGATATTATTGTCCGTTTTCAGGGTGGGGCAAATGCAGGACATACCATTGTAAATGATTATGGTAAATTTGCATTACATACGTTGCCATCCGGAGTATTCTATGATCATACTACAAGCATTATCGGTAATGGTGTAGCACTTAATATTCCTGTTTTATTTAATGAGATTAAAGAGATTGTGGACAGAGATGTCCCGATGCCCAAGATTTTAGTATCTGACAGAGCGCAGCTTGTAATGCCTTATCACATTTTGTTTGATGAATATGAGGAAGAACGTCTGGCCGGTAAGTCTTTTGGTTCTACTAAGTCCGGTATTGCTCCGTTTTATTCAGATAAATATGCAAAGATAGGTTTTCAGGTCAATGAGCTGTTTGATGAAGAAGCATTAAAAGAGAAATTAGAACGGGTTGTGGTTCAGAAAAATGTAATGCTGGAGCATTTATACCATAAGCCAGCATTAAACGTGGATGAGCTTTTTGAAACAATGATGGAATATAGGGATATGGTCGCACCTTATGTCTGTGATGTATCTGCTTTTTTGTATCAGGCGATAAAAGAAGACAAGAATATTCTTTTAGAAGGTCAGCTCGGATCTTTGAAGGATCCTGATCATGGAATTTACCCAATGGTTACGTCTTCTTCCACATTGGCTGCTTATGGTGCGATCGGTGCAGGGATACCACCATACGAAATAAAGAAAATAGTTACAGTGGTTAAAGCTTATTCTTCTGCGGTAGGTGCAGGTGCATTTGTCAGTGAGATTTTCGGGGAAGAAGCTGATGAATTACGACGCCGTGGGGGTGATGGTGGAGAATATGGTGCGACAACAGGTCGTCCGAGAAGAATGGGATGGTTTGACTGCGTTGCATCCAAATATGGCTGTCGGATTCAGGGGACAACAGATGTGGCATTTACGGTTCTGGATGTACTTGGATATTTAGATGAAATTCCGGTATGTGTAGGTTATGAGGTGGATGGAGAGGTTACAACGGATTTTCCGACTACTGGAAAACTTGAAAACGCAAAACCGGTTCTTAAGATACTTCCCGGCTGGAAGAGCGATATCAGAGGTATTACAAAATATGAAGAACTTCCGGAAAATTGCAGGAAATATATCGAATTTATTGAGGAGCAGATTGGATTCCCGATTACTATGATTTCAAATGGTCCGGGAAGAGATGAGATTATTTTTAGATAGTCGGATAAAAGGAGGAGTTTACATAAAACAGACAAAAGAGATGTAAAAGATAGTCCGTAGAAGTTAAAGGTAAAATATTGTTATCTTATCCACATTATTGTGCAGTTGTCACAATAATGTGGTTTTTTACATTATAGGAACTGATTCGCATTTAATTCATTGATTTATTAAGAAAATCTTAATCATTTATCAAGAAAATCATAGGGGTTTTTTTAACAGAATTTGCTATAATAACATTGAACTGTATATGGAAAAAGTCATGCATTTACAAATCATGCAAACGAAGATGATACAAATTTTTTATACCTGCTATGATAGATTGGAGGAAAATTGATGAATGAAAAGATATTGGTTGTGGATGATGAATGTGAGATTGCCGATTTGGTTTCATTGTATCTAGAAAATGAGGATTTTACAGTGTTTAAGGCATATAATGGGGCAGATGCACTGGAATACATTGAAACAAAGGAATTGGATCTGGCCGTTTTAGATGTGATGCTTCCGGATATAGATGGATTTCAGATTTGCAGGAAAATTCGTGAGAATTATCAATATCCTATTATCATGCTGACTGCTAAGGGGGAGGAATTGGACAAAATTAATGGATTGACGTTAGGGGCAGATGATTATATGACCAAGCCGTTTCTTCCGTTAGAGATGGTGGCACGGGTCAAAGCACAGCTCCGCCGGTATAAACGTTATAATACAGGGAATATGAAGGATGAAGATATCATAGAGCATTCAGGACTGGTTTTAAATATCAGGACGCACGAGTGCATTTTGAATGAGACCCCATTGTCTCTGACTCCTACAGAGTTTTCTATTTTACAGATTCTATGCCAGCATAAAGGGGAAGTGGTTAGTGCAGAAGAATTGTTTCATCAGATATGGAAGGATGAATATTACAGCAAAAACAACAATACGATTACCGTTCATATACGTCATTTGCGGGAAAAGATGGGTGACTCTTTTGAAAATCCCAAATATGTAAAGACGGTCTGGGGGTGTGGATATAAAATTGAAGGATAAAATGTGGGATGCTGTTAAAATTGCTTTTGTCATTGGTATAGGTATTACAGTCTGTCTGGGTGTATTTTATCTGTTAGATAATGTATTAAACGGAATGATTGTTGATTGGTTTTCAAAATATATGATGGTAGAAAGATATGAGGGAAACGGAATTACAACAATAGGACCGGACTGGTACAGAGTAAAAATAATGGCAGTCAGTGTTTTGCTGTTAGGTGTTGTAGTATGGCTGCTCTCTATTTTTGCGGCATCCCGCCTGGGGGCTAAAAAGGAAAAAAAGAGAGTGATAACGGCAGTAAGCCGGATGATATATCAATATATGGAGGGGGATGCTGAGGCGGCAGAGGTTTTTCCTAAGGAATACGCAGAGATTTTGGCACAAATGTTGGAAATTAAGGCTGATATCCAGAGGAATGAACAGATTTTAAAGGAAGAAGCAAGCCGGAAGAATGATTTGATTGCCTATCTGGCACATGATTTAAAAACACCGCTTACTTCTGTAATTGGATATCTGAGTCTGTTGAATGAAATATCTGATATGCCAATGAAGCAAAGAGCAAAATATATTAACATAACATTAGATAAGGCGAACCGTCTGGAAAAACTGATTAATGAATTTTTTGATATTACCAGATATAATCTGCAACAGATTTCGCTGGATAAGGAAGTGACAGATATTTCCTATATGCTGGCGCAGATGACGGATGAATTTTATCCGATACTAAATGCACATGGAAATACGATCGACCTTTGTGTGGAAGAAGATTTAACCGCATCTATTGATGCCCAGAAGATGGCAAGGGTATTTAATAATATTTTGAAAAATGCAGTAGCGTACAGTTATCAGAACACCCCTATTGAGGTTATCGCAGAAAATACAGGCAGTGCTATCCGTATTACCTTTCAAAATAAGGGAAAAACGATACCAAAGCAGAAGCTGGAGTCTATTTTTGAAAAATTTTTCCGGTTGGATGAAGCAAGGGGATCTAATACCGGTGGAGCAGGCCTGGGGCTCGCCATTGCAAAAGAAATCGTGACCTTGCACGGAGGAATCATAGAAGCATTCAGCGAAAATGAGACTACTGCATTTACAGTTGAATTGCCGTTATAAGTAGATTTGGAAATGTCCGGAAAGAGAACAGATTATTTAAGTATTGGTATTTTTATAAAAATATCGTATAATAGACTGCGTCAGGGTTCTGACAAAAAATCTATAAAAGATAAGGAAAAGCGGCCTATATGGAGTACACAGTTAAAAAGAATAAAAATAACCGGATTGCCATGCGTATAACAGCCTGCCTGTTTTTGTTAATCGCTATAGTGAGGTTTGCAGTTGTGGTAATCAGTAAGGAACAGACAAGTATGTTTCTTACCATTATTTTATGTGCAGGCGGGATGACTTATGGGATATATCTGTTGAGGCAGACATTAAAAGTACAGGCATATGATATTACCTATGTGTTTGGTGAAAAAACGTTAACATTGAAAATGCACAAAAAAGAAAAAAGGATTACGTATTCAGAAATTTCTGATTTGGGATATGTGGTTCCGAACGAGAATATGGATTACAGTATTGTTCAGATTTATATTGGAAAAGAACAGTATATTCTTCCTTTTATGGGAAAAAGTGAGGTTGGGAAAGCATTATATGGGATGCTTAAATTAAAAAAAGAGGAAGCAGACGGTGATACAGATAAGAATAATGAAATTTAATGATTTCTGTACGGAATCTTTATGTTTTTAAGTATTGTTTTGTCTGGAATTCAAAGGGAAATGAGTATGAAAGAGGAAATTTTAGAATTATTAAAAGCACATTCGGATTATGTATCGGGGCAGGATATCTGTGAACAATTGGGAGTATCCCGAACTGCAATATGGAAGAATATTAATGCTTTGAAAAATGAGGGGTATCACATTGATTCTGTAAATAACAGGGGATATAAGCTTTTAAGTGAGCCGGACGTAATTGAGGAAAAAAGAATACGGGAATATCTGAATACAAGGTGGATAGCGAAAAACATCTGGTATCAGACGGAAATGGATTCTACCAATACGCAGGCAAAAAAGCTGGGAGAGGATGGGGCTTCCAATGGAACTCTGGTAATAACAGAACGCCAGACAGCCGGTAAGGGAAGAAGAGGCAAGTCTTGGGTTTCTCCAATGGGAAACTGCTATTTTTCAATTTTGCTAAGACCGGAGATTTCCGTTGACCGAGCTTCTATGATTACGCTGGTTTCAGCGTTAGCTCTGGCGAAAACAATTAAAGAGACAGAGGATTTGGATACTATGATCAAATGGCCTAATGATGTGATTGCAAATGGGAAAAAGCTATGCGGTATCCTGACAGAGAGCAGCACGGATTTGGAGTACATTAATTATGCGGTAGTAGGGATTGGAATTAATACGAATCAGGTTGATTTTCCAGAGGAAATAAAAGATATGGCATCATCTATCCGGCGGGAAACCGGAAAGGAAATAAACAGAGCGAAGTTGCTGGGCACGTTCTTAAATGTATTTGAGGTTTATTATGAAAAATTCCTGGAAACAGAAGATTTATCTATACTTTTGGAGGAGTATAACTGTTTTTTAGTGAATTGTGGAAAGGAAGTAAAGATTATAGAGAAAGAACAGGAACGAATTTTGACGGCAATTGGAATTGACAGCCAGGGAAGGTTGATTGTGGAAGATAAAAATGGGCAGCGGGAAAAGATTATATCCGGTGAGGTATCTGTAAGAGGATTATATGGGTATGTTTAAGGATATTCTCCTCAGTTATGCAGAAATGTGTATGAGCAAATTCATATTTTTTGATAACATGAAAGATATGGATATCAGGTTTGGTTATAGGGAAATCCTTATAATTGTAGAGGTGATATAATATATATATTATCATACTGTGATTGGTCATAACACAGGCCACTTAATAATGTTAAGAAAAGAAGCACGCATATTTTATATGTGCGGAGAAAAACTTAATAAAATAAATTGAAACGATAAAAATGCCTAATAAAATTTAATTGGCAAGTTGACAACTTGCACAAATTAAGTATAGTCTGTATAATAATATGCAGACAAAGGCGTCTTAATAATAGAACACACGTCTTTTTATGTGTTCTTTTTTTATGTGGATTGTACAAGTTTACAATATTAAGTGCCGACGTTAAAGATGTATCATATTTTAAGGAGGATAAAAGGAATGTCATATGTTGATGAAGTGCTTGCCAAGGTCAAGACAAAAAACGCAAGTGAACCGGAATTTTTACAGGCTGTAGAAGAGGTGTTAAATTCTTTAAGACCTGTAATTGATGCAAATGAGGAGTTATACAGAAAAGAGGCAGTTTTAGAGAGAATTACAGAGCCGGACAGACAGTTTATGTTCAGAGTACCTTGGGTTGATGACAAGGGACAGGTTCAGGTTAATAGAGGTTTCCGTGTACAGTTTAATAATTCAATCGGACCATATAAAGGAGGTCTGAGACTTCATCCATCTGTAAACCTTGGAATTATCAAGTTCTTGGGCTTTGAGCAGATTTTTAAGAATTCTCTTACAAGCTTACCGATTGGTGGTGGTAAAGGTGGTTCGGATTTTGATCCTAAGGGTAAGTCAGACAGAGAGGTTATGGCGTTCTGCCAGAGCTTTATGACAGAGCTTTGCAAATATATTGGTGCAGATACTGATGTTCCTGCAGGTGATATCGGAACCGGTGCAAGAGAAATAGGTTATATGTTTGGTCAATATAAGAAAATTCGTAGTGTATATGAGGGTGTATTGACCGGTAAAGGGTTATCCTATGGTGGTTCTTTAGTAAGAACGGAAGCTACAGGATATGGTTTGTTATATTTGACCAAAGAGATGTTAAAGTGTAATGCTAAGGATATTGCAGGTAAGACGATTGCGGTTTCCGGTGCAGGTAATGTGGCAATTTACGCAATCCAGAAAGCTCAGCAGATGGGGGCTAAGCCGGTTACATGTTCGGATTCTACCGGTTGGATTTATGATTCAGAAGGAATTGACGTTGCTTTGCTTAAGGAAATCAAAGAAGTTAAGAGAGCACGCCTTACAGAATACGCTGCTGCAAGATCGAGCGCAGAATACCATGAAGGTAAAGGTGTATGGAGTGTGAAGTGTGATGTTGCTCTTCCTTGTGCGACTCAGAATGAGCTTGATCTCGAAGATGCAAAGCAGTTAGTCGCAAACGGCTGTATTGCAGTAGCAGAAGGTGCTAATATGCCTACAACCTTGGAAGCTACAAAGTATTTGCAGGAAAATGGAGTACTGTTTGCACCTGGTAAAGCGGCAAATGCTGGCGGTGTTGCTACTTCTGCATTAGAGATGTCACAGAATTCTGAGAGACTTTCATGGAGCTTTGAAGAGGTAGATTCTAAGTTAGAGAGTATTATGGTTAATATTTTCCATAATCTGGATGATGCTGCTAAACGTTACAATGTGGCTGGTGATTATGTAGCAGGTGCCAATATTGCAGGCTTCGAGAAGGTAGTAGAAGCTATGCTGGCACAGGGTGTTTGCTAATAGCTGAATTTTAAAATAAAAGATTATATGGAAAAGTCCTGGAAATGCAAGTTTCCGGGACTTTTCTTTTGGAAAATATTGCTGTAATCGATAGCTTGACACGTGATAACATAAAAGTTATAATCATATAGATTTCTGAATAGATTTAGGAATTTTTATCTTCACAGGTAATGACAGTCTAAGGCAGAGTATATTCAATATCTGGCTGATTGTGGAGTTTGGGTTAAAAATAAATTATATTTTAGAACAAGATTTTGCGATAAGAAATGGAGAGAAAAGTATGGAGTTACAACAATTACAGTATTTTTTAGTAGCAGCACAATATGAGCATATTACAAAGGCAGCTAACTCGTTACATATTGCCCAGCCGGCGTTATCCCAGTCGATTAAGCGGCTGGAGGCAGAATTAGGGGTGAAGTTGTTTGACCGAAAGAAGGGAGGTATTGCCTTAAGCGATTCTGGGAAACTTTTGGTTGAGGAATTAAAACCGATTATGAAAAGTCTGGACAGTTTACCCAAAAAACTGGCGGATACAGCAAGAAAACAGCATCAGACTATTCATCTGAATGTACTTGCTGCTTCTATTTTAGTGACTAATTGTATTATTGCTTATAAGGCAAAGCATCCGGATATCAATTTTCAATTTGTGCAAAGTCAGTCTTCAACAGACTATGATTTGTGTATTACGGCAACATTGCCCAGAAGAAATCCGGCTGCGAATCAGATTATGTTAGAAGAGAATTTCTTTCTTGCAGTGCCGGCATCTTCCAGATATGCAATGTATGATGAGATTGAACTTGCCGAAGTATCGGAAGAGGGATTTATTGTAATGGCAGATACCAGACCGATTCGAAGTATTTGTGACCAATTCTGTATAGAGGCAGGATTTACACCTGATATTGTATTTGAGAGTATGAATTTTGAGGCGGTGCGAAGCCTGATCAGTGCAGGTCTGGGAGTTGGTTTTTGGCCAGAATATTCATGGGAAAGTGCAGAACCTTCGAAAAATGTGGTGCTTTTGCCTATTAAAAGTCCTGAATGCAAGAGGGATATTATCATTACATATAACCAGCAGTTTTCTGAAAATCCAATTGTTAAGGATTTCTATGATTTTTTGATTTGTTTTGCAATGGATTGCAAAGAACAGCATCAAAGAAGCAGAGGGCAGAACAGGTAGAAAAACTATTGTATCAAATTACGCACGATACAATTTCATAAAGTGCAGGATTTTTGGTGTAAACTTTGGTCGGAAACTGATATGATAATAGAAAATAATTTACAAAAGCATAGCGGGTACTATTATTAATCAATATCCGGAAATTGTGAAGGAGGTTTCTCATGGGGAGAAGAGCAACGAAAGCTTCGGATAATATATTCTATCAGGCAAGAGTTGAGGCAATGGAAAGAAATCCGGTGTTTAGCAGCAGGGAAAAGGCATCTGATTTGATTGGAATTGACCGGACCAGACTGGCACGGATTGAATTGTCAGAAATCATTCCGTATCAGGAAGAGGTGAAGCTGATTGCTCAGGCATATGATAAACCAGAGCTTTGTCATCAGTATTGTGCGACAATATGTCCTTTGGGCAGTATTACAACGAAGAAGATAAAGGTGAGAAATCTGGATCGTCTGATCCTGAACACGCTTGGTGCATTGAATGATGTAGCTGATTTAAAAGATTCTCTGATTGATATATCTGAGGATGGATTGATTGATGAATCAGAAAGAGAGGAATTTAGAAGGATTTTAAATGTTCTTTCTGAAATCTCTGAAACAGCACAGTCGCTGGAGCTTTGGGCGAGAAAGAATCTGTCTAAGTGGGAAGGATAAGGATTATGGATAACGAGGAAAAAGGAATTGTAAAAAAGGGGATAAAATCCATAATTGTTATTTGGCTAATAGGGGGATTTTTGTTTTTTCAGATAGCGGCATTGGTATTGCTGTCGATAATTTCAGTTGAAAGGTCAGAAATACAGGATAGGATAGAAGAAGGTGTAGATTATTTACCGGTTACGATTACATGGACGGATTGTCGGCAGGAAAAGACAAGAAAAAGGTCTCATGGAAAGTTGAGTACGGAAACGAGATATTATAATACGTACTCTTATACTGTAAATGGAGTTGAGTATTATGATACGGTGGAAAATGTACCTTACAGCGTTGTTGTGGGAGAGCAGGAAACCCGGTATTATAATCCGAATGACCCGAATGTGATAAGCGGGTATCGCTCTGTTCAAGAAAGGGTAGAAAAAGTAAATGGAGAGATGGTTTCTTTGTGTACTTTTTTTCAGACTCTTGCGATTGTTTCCTTAGTGATATTTGTCCTAATATTGGTGTTAGGGAAGAAAAAATAACAATAAAGATGTGGGGGAGGACTGATTTAGGAGGAGGAGGGTCTGAGAAGGTTAAGTTATGTAATAGAAGATGATATGAATAATCAGAATAAATCAGTTTACTAGGAAAGGCAGTATGTATATGATTAAAGCTGAAGATATAGAGAAAAAGGAGATGACATAAGTGAATGAAGTTCAGGTAGATGAAGAAAGAATCTATCAGGTTTTAGAGCCGCATAGAAAAAAACAGAACAGGTATAAAGGGATTCTTTTAGGGTATGTTTGCTGTATGTTTGTCTATCCGGTAGTAATGGGGTATCTTATGCCTATCCTTGTAAACTTAAATAGAGTTGCTACGAATGTGATTGCGTTTATAATTGCTATAATAGGAGGTTTGCTAAACATACTGGCTTTGCCTGCGATTATTATACTGGCAGTTCTGTGGACCAAGGCAAATCGCGAATATAAAAAGAAGTATAAACAGCTGATTGCAGAAAATGTGTTGTGCTCCATGTTTGATGATGCCCAGTTTTATCCGGACAGAGGGTATACAGAGGCAGAATTTAAAGGCATGCATTTGATTTACTGGCGTAATGATTTTTCATATTATTCAGAAGATTTAATAACTGGATCGTATAAAGGTGTAGAATTTGGACGGGCAGATATTAGAATTAGGCATACAAGTGGAAGTGGAAAAAGTAGGAAAACTATTGTCGATGTCGATGGAAGACTGATGGAATTTGCTTGGCGAAAAGAGATTAACAGCAGAATACTGATTGTAAAAAAAGGAGAACGTGCCCGGTTAGAAAGCGGATTGAATGAGGTAGAGATGGAGGATGTGGAGTTTAACCAGAAATTTGATGTTTATGCTGAGGATGTGCACAGTGTATTTTATCTGCTGACCCCGAGATTTATGGAATATATTAAAACGTTATATGACAGGGATAAAATGATTTACATAAGTTTTGACAGGAGAAGGCTGTATTTTCTTCAGTCCGGTCATGGGGGCATTTTTGAACCACCAGAGAAAGGTTTTAATGTATATGCAGAAACAGAAAAAACCAGAGATGAATTGGCAGAGATTGGACAGATTATTGAATTGTTACAGTTAGATGACATGGCAGAAAGGGAAAAATTGCTGAATGTGGAAATTTAGCATATATCGAATAATAAAGTTTTGGTCTTCGACAGGAAAGCAACTTTAGATAGAATAAGGGAGGATTAAATTATGGTATTAGGAATGATAGCAGCTGTTATTGTAGGTCTTGTAATCTGGTATGTCAGCACAATGAATGGGCTTAAAGCATTAGAACTTAAAGTGGAGGAAGCTGATTCGGGAATTGATGTAGCACTTACAAAGCGTTATGATGTTTTAATGAAGCAATTAGCGGTTGTAAAAGAGTTTACGTCTCATGAGAGTAAAACACTGCTTGAGACAATCCGGCTTCGTTCTGGCATGAGTGTTAGTGAAAAATCAGAAGAAGCAGGGAAAATGGAGGAGGTTGCAAATCAGTTCCGTCTGACAGCAGAAGCCTATCCGGAGCTGCGGTCCAGTGCAAATTATATTGCACTACAGAACAGTATTACAGATGTAGAGGAACATTTGCAGGCGGCAAGGAGGCTCTATAATGCAAATGCGACTGCATATAATACAAAAATCGTAATGTTTCCAGCATCCATTGTGGCTGGAATGATCGGTGCTCAAAAAAGAGATATGTTTGAAGCAGAGTCGTATAAGCGTAATGATGTGGAGATGAAATTTTAAACAAGATATAAAATACCGCTATTTAATATAGTTTTTGTAGTTGAAAATGTATAAGAGTAATTAGTTTAAAAAAATGTTTGACAAATATTTATTAGGAGTTTATACTAAGTTACAGAAAAATACTGATGTGATTTGAGGTGTCAGTTATATTGTACTACAAAACCGATGAGTAAGAGGAGTAGGCTATGGTAAAGCTTTACAGAGAGCTGTGGAGGTGAGATACAGCAGGTGGTCGATAGTTGAATGGACTTACGAGGGTGGCTTGAAATGTTTATCAGAGTAGATGCCAACGGGAACCTGTCCGTTATCAATGGGGTGCATATGATAGTATGTAGGAAGAGTGGATGCATTGCATCAATTTGGGTGGTACCGCAGAAGTATATTATAGCTTTTGTCCCTGTATGGGGACAGAAGCTTTTTTCACGTTAGCATTGAGACCTGCGAGAGAAAATAATGGGATAGCGATGGAGGAGCTTGTTCATCCATCGCTATCCCATTATTTTCTCTCATACGGCGAAAGCCGTGACCGAGATGAAGCAAAGCGGAATCGAGGTTGCAGGTCGACAGGAAGGCGAAAGCCGTGACCGATGCCAGAGACCTTGGAGAACGAAGTGAGCCTAGTTCGAAGGTATGCAAAGCAGATGAAGCAAAGCGGAATCGAGGTTGCGAGTTAATAATTATCACGAAAAACAAATCATATAGAAAGGAAGGTAAGAAAATGTTTCCAAGCTACGAAGAAGCGAAAAAGTATGAAAAAGATTATGATATCATTCCTGTCTGTAAGGAAATTTATGCAGATATCGTAACACCAATTACATTACTGAGAAGATTAAAAGAGATTGATAGCAAATATTATTTGCTGGAAAGTGTAGAAGGTGGAAGACAGTGGGGACAGTATTCCTTTCTGGGTGTGAATCCTCTGTTACAGATTAGCTGTAAAAATGGAGTAGTTACTATGAAAAGTGGGGCTATGGTAACAACAGAGGAAAAGGATGCGATGCAGGCATTGAGGGAATTGTTAGAACGGTACGTATCACCATCTATTGCGGGTATGCCAAGCTTTACCGGTGGACTGGTTGGATATTTTTCCTATGAAATGATTGGCTATGCAGAGCCGAAACTGCATTTAAAAGAAAGTGAATTTGATGACTATAACTTAATGCTGTTTGATAAGGTGATTGCCTATGATCATTTAAAACAGAAAATCAGTGTGATTGTAAACTATCGCAGTGAAATGGGAGAACAGGGATATAATGCGGCAACGCTCGAAATTGAAAAAATGGTGCATTTGATTCAGAATACCACACCATTAAAAGAAGAGAAGGCAGATAAAGCAGTAGAATTTACCTGTAATCTTTCTAAAGAGAAGTATTGCAGTATGGTGGAGAAAACCAAGCGTTATATTAGGGAAGGAGATATTTTTCAGGGGGTGATTTCCAGAAGATTTGAGACTGATTATGAGGGTAGTCTGATTAACACCTACCGGGTGCTCCGAACTACAAATCCATCTCCGTATATGTATTTTATTGGCTGTGATGATCTGGAGATTGCAGGAACCTCACCGGAAACCATGGTTCAATTAAAAAATGGTAAACTAACAACATTTCCTGTGGCGGGAACCAGAAAACGCGGGGAAACAAGGGGATTGGATGAAGCGTTAGAAGCAGAGCTTTTAGAAGATGAGAAGGAATGTTCTGAACATAATATGCTGGTGGATCTTGCAAGGAATGATATTGGAAAGATTGCAGAATTTGGTACAGTGGAAGTAGAGGAATACATGAAGATACATCGTTTTTCCAAGGTTATGCATATTGCATCTACTGTAACAGGGCAGATTCGGGAAGATAAAGACGGATGTGATACGATTCCAGCACTACTTCCGGCTGGAACTTTATCAGGAGCCCCTAAATTCAGGGCCTGCGAGATTATAGATGAACTGGAACCAGTAGCAAGAGGGATTTATGGTGGAGCGATCGGATATCTGGATTTTTCAGGAAATATTGATGTGTGTATTGCGATCCGCACTGCGGTGAAAAAGAATAATAAAGTATATGTTCAGGCGGGAGCCGGAATTGTTGCAGACAGTATACCGGAAAGTGAATTTATGGAATGTGCTAATAAGGCAGAGGCTGTGATTGAGGCAGTTAAACAAGCATCGGAGGTGAATGGGTAATGGTTTTGTTGATTGATAATTATGATAGTTTTTCATATAATCTGGTACAGCTGATTGGTGGAATCAAAAGAAAACGATATGAAAAGGGATTATCGGAAGAAGGTAAAGAAGTTGGCTATGGAATCAAGGTGGTTCGTAATGATGAAGTGACAAAAGAAGAAATTGAAAATCTGGAACCGGAGTGTATTATCCTGTCTCCAGGACCGGGAAGACCGGCAGACGCAGGAATATGTGAAAATTTAATAAAGGAATACAGAAAACCCGCAAGAATCCTGGGGGTCTGTCTGGGGCATCAGGCAATTTTTGAAGCCTTTGGAGGCAGGGTAACTTATGCAAAGAAGTTGATGCATGGAAAACAAAGCGAGATTATATTTGATAAAAAGGAACCTCTTTTTAAAAATATACCAGGAAAAATTAAGGTTGCAAGATATCATTCACTGTCAGGGGATGTGAATACACTTCCGGATTGTTTGAAAGTTATTGCAAAAACAGCAGATGGGGAAATTATGGCGGTGAAACACAAGGAAAAAGAAATTTATGGTCTTCAGTTTCATCCCGAATCGGTGTTGACGGAGTCAGGAATCTTGATGTTGGAAAATTTTATCGGACTGAATACTGTTGTGAAATAGGTGCGTAAATATCTTATAGTATAAATGAATATAGTGCATAATCAGTGGTTTTATAACCGTATATAGAAAGTTAGGAGGAATATAAAATGATTACAGACGCAATTACAAAGTTAATGGAAAATGAGGATTTAACTTATAATGAGGCTTTTTCTTGTATGAATGAAATTTTTGAAAATGAAGCCAGTGAGATTCAGGTGGCGGCTTATCTGACGGCACTCCGCATGAAAGGAGAAACTGTTGAGGAGATTTCTGCAAGTGCAAAAGGAATGAGAAACCATGCAGCTCATTTGGAGCATGAAGGGATAGAGGTATTGGAGATTGTAGGTACAGGTGGGGACTGTGCCAATTCCTTTAATATTTCCACTACCAGCGGTCTGGTTGCCGCCGCCGCAGGCATTCCTGTTGCTAAACATGGCAATCGGAGTGTGTCTAGTAAATGTGGTGCAGCAGATGTATTAGAGGCATTAGGAGCAAATATTGTTCTGGAACCGGAAAAAATGAGCGAGGTTTTAAAGAAGACAAATATCTGCTTTATGTTTGCACAGATTTATCATAATGCAATGAAATATGTGGCACCTGTTCGCAATGCACTGGGTGTTCGTACGATTTTTAATATTCTAGGGCCGTTAACAAATCCGGCAAATGCCAGTATGCAATTAATGGGTGTTTATGAAGAAGCTTTAGTAGAGCCTATGGCAAAAGTTCTTTCGAAACTGGGAGTAAAAAACGGTATGGTTGTATATGGTCAAGATTGCCTGGATGAGATTTCTTTAAGTGCAGCTACAACGGTATGCGAAATTCGTAATGGAGAACTGAAATCTTATATTGTGGAACCAGAAGATTTTGGATTTGATAAATGTGATAAAGGTGAATTGGAAGGCGGAAATCCTGAAAAAAATGCAGCTATTACAAGAGCAATTTTGAATGGAGAAAAGGGAGCAAGAAGAAATGCGGTTGTGTTAAATGCAGCTGCCTGTATCTATATTGCTAAGAAAGCAGATACCATGACGGAAGCTGTTCAGCTTGCAGAAAATGTGATTGATTGTGGCAAGGCTATGGAAGTGTTGAATCAATTTGTTGCATTGACAAATGCGTATTAAATTGTGAGAAAGAGAAGGGATTGATATGGCAGTAGATATAATAAAAAGGAGTGCTGCAGATAAAAGGATGCAGGTGGCACAAGAAAAAAAAGAGATTTCTTATGAGAAGTTAAAGGAAATGGCAATGGCAGCGAAGAGCAGCTTACCGGATTTTATTTTTGAGGAGACTTTGCAAAAGGATGGGGTTTCATTTATTTGCGAAGTGAAAAAAGCATCACCTTCAAGGGGGATTATATCTAAAGATTTTCCTTATATGGATATTGCCAGAGAATATGAAAGAGCTGGTGCAGATTGTATTTCGGTATTGACCGAATCCAAATATTTTCTCGGAAATGACAGATATCTTTCTGATATCAGGAAGGCAGTAAATCTTCCTATAATTAGGAAGGATTTCATTGTAGATACTTATCAGATATATCAGGCAAAAGTGATTGGTGCAAATGCAGTTTTGTTAATCTGTTCCCTGATGAATGTAGAATTTCTTGAAGAATGCATTGGAACTTGCAATAAGCTTGGGATAAGTGCATTGGTAGAAGTACATAGTGAAGATGAAGTGCAGATGGCAATTCGGGCAGGTGCAAGGATGATTGGCGTGAACAACCGAAATTTAAAAGATTTTTCGGTAGATGTCCACAATAGCATCAGATTACGGAAACTTGTACCAAAGGAGATGGTTTTTATTGCAGAGAGCGGAATTAGAACAAGAGACGATATAAAGGCTTTAGAGAAAGAAGGCGTAAATGCAGTACTTGTGGGAGAAAGTCTGATGCAGTCAGAAAGTAAGGAACAGAAGCTTAAGGAGTTGAAGGGGATAATTTAGAGTGTATGGTTAGAATATAGTGATGAAAATTAAATGTTCACAAATATTTGTACTGCATTTTGGAAGGAGGTTAGGTGTGAAAATTAAAATATGTGGTCTGAAACGAAAAGAAGATGTGGATTATGTAAACCAAGCGGTGCCGGACTGGGTCGGATTTGTGTTTGCAGGAACAAAGCGGCGGATTGATTATGAGACAGCAAAAACGTTGAAACAGCATTTGCATCCACAGATTATTGTTGTAGGTGTTTTTGTAAATGCAGATATGTCTTTCATTGTCAGGTTGGTTACAGATGGTATTTTGGATATGATTCAGCTTCATGGTGATGAAGATGAGGCATATATTTTGGAACTTAGAAGTCGTTTAGCAGAGTATGGCAAAAAAATATTCCAGTTATTAAAGCAGTAAGGGTACGAATGGAAGAAGAAATCCTAGAGGCAGATAATCTGCCGGTTGATTATCTGCTGCTGGATGCGTTTGATGAGGATTCGTATGGTGGGAGTGGTAAAATATTTGATCACAAATTGATACCTAAATTGAAAAAACCGTTCATTTTGGCGGGTGGAATTACAGAAAAAAATGTGATTTGTATTTTGGAGGAATTAAAAGAAGATGGTAGAGTACCAGTGTGCGTAGATGTTAGTAGCTCGGTGGAATCTAATGGATACAAGGATAAGGAGAAAATTGAAAAAGTGATAGGGAAGATTCGATGGTGGAATTATATGTGATTTTTACGAAAATATATGATTGATTTGATAAATGTGGATATGGACGGTGGAAAAACTGAAATTATACACCAAGTTTAGGATGAAAGTAAACATCAATTAAAGTCTGAGATAAAGACAAAAGAGTAAATGGAAACCAGATGATTTGATGTGCTGGTTGATATAAAGAAAGGAGTAGCTATGGAAACAGGAAGGTTTGGAGAGTATGGTGGTCAATATGTACCAGAGACATTGATGAATGCAGTACACGAATTGGAGGAAGCGTATGAAAAATATAAAAAAGACCCTGAATTTAATCGTGAACTAGAGGATTTGATGAAAAATTATGCCGGAAGACCATCTTTGCTGTATTATGCGGAGAAGATGACGGAAGATTTAGGTGGAGCAAAAATATATCTGAAACGAGAGGATTTAAATCATACAGGTTCACATAAAATCAATAATGTGTTAGGTCAAGTGTTACTGGCAAAGAAAATGGGCAAGACCAGGGTAATTGCGGAGACCGGAGCAGGACAGCACGGTGTGGCGACAGCAACAGCGGCTGCATTAATGGGGATGGATTGTGAAATCTTTATGGGAAAGGAAGATACGGAACGTCAGGCACTGAATGTATTTCGCATGGAGCTTCTTGGGGCAAAAGTACATCCGGTTATGACAGGAACAATGACATTGAAAGATGCTGTAAATGAGACGATGAGAGAATGGACATCCCGGATGAATGATACATTATATGTTTTGGGTTCTGTCATGGGACCCCATCCTTTTCCAATGATCGTAAGAGATTTTCAAAGTGTGATCAGCAAGGAAAGCAGAATGCAGATTTTAGAGGCTGAAGGGAAGCTGCCTGATGCAGTGGTCGCCTGTGTTGGTGGTGGCAGCAATGCTATGGGTTCTTTTTATGAATATATAAAGGATGAAAATGTCCAGCTGATTGGCTGTGAGGCTGCCGGACTCGGTGTAGATAATGAAAAAAATGCCGCAACAATTGCGAATGGTTCGGTTGGGATTTTTCATGGAATGAAATCCTTGTTCTGCCAGGATGAATACGGACAGATTGCACCAGTTTATTCTATTTCCGCAGGTCTTGATTATCCGGGAATCGGACCGGAGCATGCCATGCTAAATGAAACGGGCAGGGCAGTTTACGTTCCTGTTACTGATGAAGAAGCAGTAGGGGCTTTTGAATATCTGTCAAGAACAGAAGGTATAATTCCGGCTATTGAAAGTGCCCATGCTGTTGCCCATGTGATGAAAATAGCAGGAAATATGGACAAAGACCAGATTATCATCGCAACGATTTCTGGACGTGGAGATAAAGATGTTGCTGCAATTGCCAGGTATAGAGGAGTGGAGATTTATGAGTAGAATTAGCAAAGTATTTGAAAAGGAAAAGGTGTTTATTGCATTTATTACGGGAGGGGATCCGAATATTGAGACCAGTTATGAATTGATTAGGACGATGGCGGCGAGTGGTGCAGATATCATTGAAATCGGTATTCCGTTTTCTGATCCGATTGCGGAAGGTCCAGTTATTCAGGAAGCATCTCTAAGGGCATTAAATGCTGGAACAACTACAGATTTGTTATTTGATATGGTAAAAAGACTGAGGGAAGAGATTGATACACCGCTTGTCTTTATGACTTATGCAAATCCGATTTATGTATATGGAACAGAACGATTTATGGAAAAATGTGCCGATTCGGGTATTGATGGGGTGATTGTGCCAGATGTGCCATTTGAAGAAAAGGGAGAGTTGGGAGACCAATGCAGAGAATGTGGTGTAGATTTGATATCCATGATTGCCCCCACATCCAAAAAACGGATTGAAATGATAGCAAAAGAGGCAGAAGGATTTATTTACTGTGTATCTTCCCTTGGCGTAACAGGAGTGCGCTCTGAGATTGATACAGATATTGGAACAATGATCAAACATGTAAAAGCAGTAACAGATATTCCCTGTGCAGTAGGATTTGGTATTGCAACGCCGGAACAGGCAGAAAAAATGGCGATGGTTTCTGATGGGGCAATTGTTGGCAGTGCCATTGTGAAGTTGGTAGCAGAACATGGTAAGGATGCGGTTTCATATGTGGCGGATTATGTGAAGAGCATGAAAGCCGGGGTGATGAGAGCATGAAACAGGGAAAGTATCTGAGGGGCATTTTTATAATTTAAGCTTTTATAAGAGTCGGGATGCTTATTGATATTGCATCATGTATTAATATAATAAAGGATAAAAAACTACGGAGTAAAAATATTCGAGTGGATAAAATATTTTTACTCCGTAGTTTTTTTGATGTTTATAATAGAATATTTTGTAGATATAAATTGCAAAATGTATAAAGTATCACGTAAATAGAATCAATATTGGCAAAAATATAAGAAAATAATGTGATTGTGTCGAATTTTAGAAGATTGAGTATAAATGGAGAAAAGGTTGATATAATAAAAAATATATTGTAAATAAAAGAAATAAAATGTGGTAAAATAAAATCAATAATGTGAAAATGCAAAAAATAGCGATAATGTGGGAATGAGTTCTAAAAGAATCACAAATACTGTAAATATAGTAATAGAATACTGTTAATGGATATAAAAAGAAAGAGGGAGGAAGGTTAATGAGGTTTCTATTTAAAGATTGTTGGGAAAAATATCGTATTTTTATTTGTTATAGTATATTTATCATGATAGGAGGGACTTTATTACATTTTGTATATGAATGGAGCAACGAAAATTCATTTGTAGCAATGTTTTCAGCAGTAAATGAAAGTGTATGGGAGCATTTAAAAATATTTTTTGTTCCAGCGTTATTTTTTACATTGTTTGCCTTCTATTATAAAGGAGAAGAATATCCGGCTTATTTATGGTGTCAGACCAAAAGTATTCTGACGGGATTGGTATTTATTGTTGTAGTATATTTTACCTATACAGGAATTACAGAACGTAATTGCAGTTTTATTGATATTGGCAGTTTTTACGTTGCCGCAATAATTTCTGGCATAGTCAGTGAAAGATGTATGAAAAAATCCTGTGATAGAAATGGTCAATTAAATAAACTTGCAGGAGTGATATTATTGGTATTGTGGGCAATGTTCATTTGTTTTACGTATCGTTTGCCTGCATTCCTCGCAAAATGGATGCCTGGATTGTTTCTAGAATAAATTCTTGTTTATCTTAGTAAGGGGGACGCTTTCAACATGAGGGGGTGGTGG
>CAJUFL010000039.1 GCA_910585605.1 uncultured Lachnospiraceae bacterium
GAAATTTGTTAAGTAAGTAGTCTTTAATTGACTACATCATTATTATACAAGGAGGTAAAGGGATGGCTTCTATAACATTAAAAGTAACTCCGGACGAATTGAAGAAGAAATCGGATGAGATTTCAAAGGAGATCAGTGCAATTGAAACAGATTTTGGAAAGATTGAGCAGCTGGTGACCGGTACGAAAAAGTATTGGGAAGGGGAAGCCAGTGACCAGCACATTAAGAGCTTTAATAAGATGAAGGATGATTTAAAAACCATAATCAAACGTCTGAAGGAACATCCTAAGGATTTGCAGGAAATGGCAGGTGTATATGAAGAGACGGAACAGGCTATTAAGCAGATTGCATCGGCATTACCAGTAGATTTGCTAAGTTAAGGGAGGTTAATTATGGCAAGTGAACAGACAATTCAATTTAATTATAATAAAGCACTTCAACAAGCCAACAGCTTGTTGAATATATCTAATGATATTCGCAAGATTGCAACGGATAAATTGGATGACAGTATACAGGCAATTGATAAAAATTGGGATGGGGAAAATTCAAAAAAATTTATAACAAAAAGCAAGAAGCTTAAAGATCAGGTAGAAGATTCAGCAGATGATATCAGGAGGATTTCTGATGCGATCAAGAAGATGGCAAAGGAAATTTATGATGCAGAAATGGAGAGTATCAGGATTGCAAGAATGCGGTCCTATAAAAAGTCATAATGTCTGCAATGCAGATATATTATAGAAACAATTATTCATTTATTTTTAAGGAGGAAACAATATGGCAGTTTCAAAAATTCAGTTAACAGAAAGTGCTCTTAATAAAAAGAAGAGCGAATTGGAACAGTTAAACTCAGATTTAAAAAAGCAGATTAAAGATTTGGATACAACAGAGAAATCTTTAATGGGGATGTGGGTAGGTGATGCGGCAAAGGCTTTTAATACTATTTATGAAAAGGATGGCGCATCTTTTGAAAAGTTTACGAGTTTAGTTACAAAATATGTGGGTGCATTAGAATCTATTATGAAGCTGTATGAAAAGGGCGAAAGAAAAAATGTACAGACCGCTAAGAAACGTTCATACAAATAATAAACTAATTTTAGAAAGGAAGTAAAAGATTATGGCAGGTATATCGGAATTAAAAGTAACACCAAGTGAGTTAAAAAGTAAAGCCTCAGATTTTAAGTCTAAGGCATCAAAAGTACATAGTACGACAGATAAGATGTTAAATTTGATTAAGCAGATTAACGGAGCAACATGGTCAGGTGATGCGTCAGAGGCATATAAGAAGCAGTTCGGAAAACTGGAAAAAGACATGGATCAGATGTATCGGATGATTACAGAATATTCAACTGACTTAACGGATATTGCGGCAGAATATGAATCTACAGAGAAAGCAAATGAAGCAATTGCAAGTGCGTTAGCAACGGATGTTATTTCATAATATACAGAATAGATAACTGTAAATAGTACAGAGGTAATGCCTCTGTACTATTTGTGCATAAGAATGGAGAACGGTATGTGGACAAATAGAAAATACGTTCAAAATAATATAATAATGTGGTTGCTGATGTTTATATGGATAATTGGTACTAACAATCAGGTAGCAGCATCTGGCAGTACAGAATCCGGGCTGCCACAAAAGGTTATAGAGGCAGACCCGGGTATTATTAAACTGCTGCTATATGCGGTAGACCAAAACGGGAATGAATATTATGTGAAACAGGGAACCGGTATATTGATAGAAATCGGTGATGGTGAAAAAATTGTATTAGCAAATGATAAGTTTGTTCAGACAGATGAGGAGTTAATAAATAAAATACGACGGCAATATGGTCTTTCTGCGGAAGGGGATTTAAATATAGAAACAGATATTGTGCTACAGGTTGGAACAAGAATACGAACCGAGACAGGAAGTTCCGGGGAAGATTTCGTAATATTAAATCTGGCAAACAATATTAATAATGTAAAGAGTTTGGGTTTGGGGAATAGTTCCTCGGTTAAAAAAAATGATAAGATATATATTTCAGGATATAGTGGTAATAGTGATATTTTAGGTCGTACGGAAATAGGGGATTTTGACCTGCAAAAAAATGTGGCACAAGTAACTTCTGTAACAGAAGATGAAATTGTGACAGATTATCCTTTGGAGGGTATCAGTCCCGGTATACCAGTATTGAATGCGGAAGGATATATTGTGGGTATTATCGCAATTAAGGAAACAGAAGTATATATAAAACCAATTGATAAAGTGAAAAAAATATTGGATGTATTAAATATTCGGTATCAGGGTGAGGAAGGAGGCAATCATTATAACGAAGTTACGGAAGAGATCAGGATAGAATTGAATCAGCTTCTGCTAGAATGCGAAGATCTTGTAATGAAGGGAACAAAATACACTAAAAAAAGTGTACAAAGTCTAAAGTCTGCCATTGCAGAAGCGATAAAAGTTACAGTGAATACGGAGGCAACTTATGATGACTATCAGCAAGCAGTAGAGCAGTTGCTTAAATATAAAGGGAAGCTTCGAAAAAAGGAATATCCGGTTCGCATGCTGCAAATCGGGATGTGTATAGCAATTATTGTTTTTATTTTATTAAGCATCCGGATTAAATTGCAGATAAAAAGACTGAAGGCAGAAGGGAATATTGGTATAGGAGAGGAAAAAAACCCTGTTATTTATGCAAAGTTAATACGGCTGGATACCATGCAGGAAATTCCCATATCCAATGTGATTTTCCGTATCGGGCAGAATCTGGGAGATATCGATTATGCAGTTGCGGATAATACGTCAGTCAGCCGCCACCATGCAGATATTATGCGTAAGGGTAATGAGTTTTTTATATTGGATAATAATTCTACAAATCATACATTTGTAAATGAGAAACAGGCGATGCCTGGAGAATATGTTCCCATAAAGGGAGGAGATATTATCAGATTATCAGATGTAAGTTTCCGGTTTGAGGTGTAAAAATAATAGTATTATAGAAAATTTAGATATTTTAGTGGAAAGGGGAAAATATGACAGGATTTAGCATTATATTTAAAGAAATAGAAAGTCAAATAGAAGTACTTGATAATATTGGAATTTCTTTAAATACCTATATAAGTGCGGTTGATAATATTTTGCTAAATTTGGCAATTGAAGGCACGGCAAAATACAATGTTGAAAAGCAGTTAAAAATTGTAGAAGAAAATATGAATAAATTAATAAGTAATGTAACGTGTGTAAGTAGTGTATTATTAAATGCTATTTATCAGTATAAATTGTCAGAAGGAAAAGTGATAGCTAAAAAAACAGATGGTTCTGGTAATTATTCATATTCACAGCAAAATGATAGTTTTCATAATACTAAAAATGGTGTAACATATAAAGGTAGTTATGATTTTGCAAATATAGAAACTGATTATGGAGCAAAAGCAAAATTTGAGAAAGATAAGAGAGCGTTAGAAGCTTCTGCGAGTATTAAAGCAACTTTATTAAAGGGAGAGGTGTCTGCTTCTGGAGAATATGGGGAAGTATCTGCACAAGCAGCAGCAGGAGTGGTATCTTCTGGAATAGCGGCTTCAATTTATGCCCAAAAAGATGAGAATGGAAAGTACCGCGCAGGGGCAGAAGTAAAAGCATCTGCGTCAGCAAAAGGATTAACAGGAAGTGTTAGTGGAAGAGCGGGTACTTCTAAAAATAATGTTCATGCAACTGCCAGTGGTACTTTAGGTGGTGCAGAAGCAGAGGCTAAAGCAGGGGTAAAAGCGGATGCCACTGGTAAATTTAAAGCGTATGCTAAAGCCGGAGCTGAAGCATATGCTGCAAAGGGCGAAGTGAAAGGAGGTATAACGATATTTGGTATAAAAATTGATGCTGCGGTAGAAGGGAAAGCAG
Source organism: uncultured Lachnospiraceae bacterium (assembly GCA_910585605.1). Lineage (GTDB taxonomy): Bacteria > Bacillota > Clostridia > Lachnospirales > Lachnospiraceae > CAG-590. The sequence continues at coordinate 3,878 of CAJUFL010000039.1, forward strand.
GTGCAATTGGAGCAAAAGCAGGAGGAGAAGTCAGTAATTCAAAGGCTTCTGTTGATGTAGGTGGTTCGTTAGGTCTCGGGGTTGGTGTAAAAATATCAGTAGATTGGTCAGACTTTGAGCTACCTAAATTTAAAGATTAATCAATTTTTATTGAATGCCAGAATAGTTATAGGAGGGTAATATAAAATGTCATTTGGGGCAATAATGTGTCTTATTTTTGCTGGAATTACAGGAATAATAGTTATAAGTTTCACTATATATTTATGTAGCAAAAAGAAATTTGATGCAGTCGTATCTGGTCAGATTATTGATAGTTGCTACAATCCAGGAGAATTTAATCATGAAGATACATGGAAGGGAGCAGATCCTCGTTTTGATATAGATGGGGTTAGAGTTTATACGACATCGGCCTATCCTATTTTTTCATATACAGTAAATGGGAAAGAATATACAAGAGCAGAGTATATATATATCAGCAGATCATCAATAAATAGAAAGAAAAAAAGAGGAGTTAAAGTTTATTATAAAGCCAGTCAGCCGGAAATAGCCACTATTTTTAATGGTGGTATTCTTAGGCTTGTTAGGAATATACTATTAATTATTACTGTGGTTTTGCTATGCGTGGGATTGATTGTCCATTGATTTATTTTTATAGTATATATGAAAAGTATTGTTTATGGACAAACAATAATAAATTATGTATCATATTAAATATATACAAGAATGGAGGATTATTTATGAAAAAATATTTACCGTTAGGATCAGTAGTTACATTAAAGGAAAGTGAAAGAAAAATGTTGATTATCGGGCGTAGTCAGGTATGCAACGATGTTTTGTATGATTATTCAGCATGTTTGTTTCCGGAAGGATATCTTGGAAAAGATCAGCTTTATGTTTTCAATAATGAAGATGTTGATATTTTATATTATGTTGGTATGCAAAATGAAGAAGAGTTTGCATTTCGTAAGGCATTAATTGAAGCTGAAGAAAAAATGGACTCAAATGATTCCGAAACAGAATGATTTAAAAAAGTTTGCAAAATGCAATTGAAAATATCAATCAAATAAAAAACAGGACAAAAGAATTGTCAGAGGGTATGACTAATATTATAAATCCATATGAAGTAGCAGAAAATGCAATATGTGCCATTCCAATCAATGAAAATGGTACGGCATCTGTAAAGGCATCGGCAGGAGCAGAAGCTTATTTGGCAAAAGGAGAGGTTTCTGGTGGTTTTACAATTTTTGGTATTCAAGTTGACTTAGGTATTGAAGGAGGAATTGGTGTACTATTTATTTTACTCGGTATCATTTTCTTTTTTGTTGGTAAAGTTGTATGGAAACGCTGTGGTCGGACAGAGGGAAAAAGTATATTTAGTGTAATCGGAATAGTGTTTGTGCCTATTGGAGTAGTTATGCTGGTAATAAGTTTGGTACTGTTGGTTATCGGAATATAAAGTCAAAATAAGAGAAACCTGTTTACATCAATTAAAAACTGTACAAACTAGAAGAAAACGTAGTTTGGAGGTTTTTTATGTATAAGGAGTTGGATAATATAAAACGAATCATCAAAAAGCTGCTGGTCATTATGCTGGGAACTTGTATATATTCCGCAGGCATTGGTCTTTTTTTAGATCCAAACGAACTGGCTCCCGGTGGTGTTGTAGGTCTTTCTGTAATAGCCAGTCATTCTATAGGCGGGGATACCGGAACATGGTATTTTTTTCTAAATATACCGATTATTCTGTTTGGCTGGTGGAAGTTCGGTGGTAAATTTATCATAGTAAGTTTCTGTGCAATTTCATTTAATTCCATTTTTACAAATATATTTGGGCTGTTTCCCGCAGTTACGGACAATCTTTTGCTGGCATGTATTGCGGGAAGCCTTCTGGTGGGAACCGGTATTGGACTGGTACTGCGGGTTGGGGCAACTACAGGGGGGATGGATATTATTATCAAGAGTTTAAGAAGAAAATATCCGTCAATTAAGACCAGTACGTTTTTTATGACAATAGATATTATCATTGTTGCGATATCAGGATTCGTGTTTAAGGATTTTAATATAGCTATGTATGCCTTTATTTCAGTGGTCTTAAACGGACAGGTTCTGGATTATGTGTTGTATGGAAAAGATGAAGCACGAATGGTATATGTTGTGTCAGATAAAATAGATGAGCTGCTAAACAGAATTCTGGAAGAATTAGAAATTGGCGCAACCGTATTAACGGGGCACGGGGCATACAGCAGACATGAAAAAAATATCATTATGTGTGTGATTAAGAAACGAGGAATGCCAAAGCTGGAAGAGATTGTAAAACAGGAGGATAAACGGGCATTTATGATCATTACCAGTGCAAATGAAATATATGGCGAGGGCTATAAAAATATAATGAAAGAAAAATTGTAATTAAGGTAATATAGAAGAAACGTCGATAAATTTTGCAATTTTAGGTTATCTTTGATATAATAAAAATAATTTCATTCTATAGGGGAAATATTTGCTATGGAACAGTCAATACTGAACGGATTAATTGCATATAATACGGAGGGCTGTTATCCTTGGCATATGCCGGGGCATAAAAAAAGATTGTATACCGTGTTTCCGGATCTGGTGGAAAATCCATTTTTAATCGATGCAACTGAGGTTGGGAATTTGGATGAATTTCATCACCCTGAAGGAATTATCAAAAAAGCTTTTGAAAGAGCCGCACAGATTTATGGCTCACACAAAAGCTATTATCTGGTGAACGGTTCAACCAGCGGAATATTAGCTGCAATTTCAGCAGTCTGCAATCCGGGAGACAGTCTGATACTGGCAAGAAACTGTCACAAATCCGTGTACAATGCGGTTCGTCTGTTAAAACTAAAGCCGATTTATGTTATGCCGGAATGGAATGACACATATGACATGTTCGCCGGGGTTTCCCCAGATGCTGTAAAACGCGTGTTAAAAGAACATTCGGAAGCGAAAGCGGTCATATTGGTATCACCAACCTATGAAGGTATTGTGAGCGATGTGGAAAAAATAGCAAAGCTGGCTCATAAATCAGGGATTCCTCTGATTGTAGATGCCGCCCACGGTGCACATTTTGAATATATGGCAAATGCCAATGAAACCATTTCTACAACGAATTACAAAAAGATTCCTGCTCCTGCGATTCGGTTAGGAGCGGATATCGTGATAGAAAGTCTCCATAAAACGTTACCGGCCATGACGCAATGTGCCATTTTACATGAGAATAGCAGTATGATATCAAGGGAACGGTTAGAGGAATTTTTATCAGTTTATCAGAGCACATCTCCATCTTATGTTTTTATGGCGACAATGGAAACCTGTATTGAGAAGATGGATTATGAAAGAGACGGATTATTCATTATTTACAAAGAATTGTTAGGCGAATATCGGAAGCGTTTTGGACGGCTTGCCCATATCCACCTTGTGGATGAGACGGATTTTAAGAAACAGGGTGTAGCCGGATATGATGACGGGAAACTGGTGTTTTCCGTGAAGAATTGTGGATTGCAGGAAGAAGACAGGATTGTGTCGATGAATGGAGTTATGCTTGCAGATATACTGGCTAGAGAGTACGGGCAGGTGATGGAAATGGCGGGAGGAAGCTATGTGACAGCCATGACCTCTGTCGCAGACTCGAAGGAAGCATTTGAAGCACTTTATCAGGCTATGGAAACAATTGATAATCAGTTAACAAATATAGAGGATACAACCGATACTATATTATATAAGATACTGCCCGAAAAAAGAATGGATATTGCAGCAGCAAAAGAGAGCAAGCAGATTCCGATTTTTTTATCTAAGGCAGCGGGAAGGATCAGCGGTGAATATATATATATCTATCCGCCGGGTATTCCGATTGTTACGCCCGGAGAGGTGTTTTCTAAGGAGTTCTTAGACGATATACAAAAATCATTGGAGCACGGTTTGAATGTAAAAGGCGTGGCTGCTGATGAGAATGGGGATTATAAGGTGGCGGTTATTAAGGAGAACAAATGGCTGCCCCGGAGAAAAAAACGCAATAGATAGATTTGTTGGCTGGAAAAAGACCAATCCGGTTAAAGCAAGGTACGGGATTTAATAAGGAAGATAAGAGGATATATTTGTGGAAGGAATATTTATTACAATGGAGGGACCGGACGGTTCCGGAAAAACAACACAGATTGACTTGCTGAAAAAATATTTAGAGAGCAGGGGATATGACATCGTGATTGCCAGAGAACCCGGAGGAACGGTAATTGGTGAAGCGATTCGTGAGATTATTTTAAATCCTGAATACAGGGAAATGAGCCATATGACAGAGTTGTTATTATATGCCTCTGCCAGAGCACAGCTGGTGAATCAGGTGATTAAACCGGCACTATTGTTTGGAAAAGCGGTAATTTGTGACAGATTTGTAGAATCTTCTGCTGTGTATCAGGGAATTGGAAGAGGACTGGGAGTGGACACCGTTTATGAAATCAATAATTATGCTTTGGGTGAGGTAAAGCCTGAACTTACAATTTTTATGGATCTGGATGCGGCAGACGGTATCAGACGTAAGAAAAGCCAAACAGACCTGGATCGCATGGAGCTGGAGGATTTGAGTTTTCACAAGAGAGTGGTAGAGGGTTACAGGCAGTTGGCAGAGTTATATCCGGAGCGCATTTTTCCAGTAGATGCCACATTGTCAATAGAGGAAATACATAGTATGATTGTAAATGAGGTAAAGAAGCGTTTTTTTAGTGAGTAAGGGGGAGAAATGTTATGGACATGAGAATCAATCAATTGACCGGGCAGGCACCGGTAGAGCAGCAGACCCAGGCACCAAAGGGTGATGACAGTTTCAAATTTACTCTGGTAAGCCATATAGAAAATAATGAATTACAGGAAAAACTCTCCAGCCTTATGAAGGATATAGAGGAACAGGGGAATAAGATTGCGAAGCATATGGATATTAAGGATATGAAACGTTACCGCAATCTTGTAAAGGAGTTTATGAATGAAGTGACTGCGGGTTCCCACGCATTTTCCAGAGAAAATTTTCTGGATAGAAGAGGAAGGCACAGAGTATATGGGATTATTAAAGAGGTGGACAAATCACTGGATGATCTGGCACAGGAATTATTGAAAGAAGAAAAGGATAATCTGGCAATACTGAATACAATAGATGATATCAGGGGAATGCTGTTGGATATTTCAACCTGATTGATGTGAGAGGTGGCTGTATGGCAAATTTTAGTGATATAATAGGACATGAGGATATTGTAAAACATTTTAAAAGCAGTATTGAATTGGGAAAAGTTTCCCATGCATATATTTTGAATGGAGAAAAAGGTTCAGGGAAAAAGACGTTAGCAGGAATTGTAGTCAAATCCCTGCAATGTGAAAGCGGAGATCCGGACCCATGTGGTACCTGTAAATCCTGTTTGCAGGCAGAATCGGGTAACCAGCCTGATATTATATGGGTGAACCATGAAAAACCAAATGTGATTTCAGTGGATGAGATTCGTTCACAGATTGTAAATGATATTGATTTAAAGCCATATAGCAGTAAGTATAAGATTTATATTATACCTGATGCACAAATGATGAATCCCCAGGCTCAGAATGCTCTGCTTAAGACTTTAGAGGAGCCACCGGAGTATGTGATCATCATGCTGCTTACCAATAATATGGATAAGTTTCTGCCAACAATTTTGAGCCGGTGCATCGTGCTGAATTTTAAACCGGTACAGCCGTTACAGATGATGGAATATCTTGTGACTCAGCTTGGTGTGGATCAGGACAAGGCAAGATTTTGTACGGATTTTGCCCAGGGGAATCTGGGAAAAGCAGTGCGGCTTGCTATTTCCACGGATTATAATGATATCAGGGAAGACAGTATCCGTCTGCTGCGCCGCATTCAGGATATGGAGATGGATGAAGTAATTCTGGCAGTTAAAAACATGGGTAAATACAAATTGGACATTACCGATTATATTGATATTATGACAATGTGGTTCCGGGATATCCTGATGGTAAAAATATCCAATTCACCGAACAAGATTATATTTAAAAAAGAATTTTCGGTGATGAAAAAGCAGGCAAGCAAGGCTTCCTATGAAGGATTGGAACAGATTCTGGAAGCAATGGACAAGTTAAAGGTGCGGCTTGAGGCAAATGTTAATTTTGATATTGCCATGGAGCTTACACTGTTAACGATAAAGGAGAATTTGAAATGATAGAGGTAATAGGAGTACGTTTCAGACCGAACGGAAAAATATATTTTTTTGATCCATCTGATCTTGACCTTGAAATTGGAGATGCTGTGATAGTAGAGACAGTGAGAGGTGTGGAATATGGCAAGGTGGTTTTAAGCAAGAGGGAAATTGATGAGGGAAGCATTACTTCCACTTTAAAACCGGTAATTCGTAAAGCGACTGCGGAAGATGATAAAAAGAATGAGGAGAACAAAGAAAAGTGTAAGGATGCATTTAAGATCTGTCTTGAAAAAATTGCAAAGCATGGTCTGGAAATGAAGCTGATTGATGCAGAATATACATTTGATAACAATAAAGTTTTATTTTATTTTACGGCGGACGGAAGAATTGATTTTCGTGAGCTGGTAAAGGATCTGGCTTCTGTTTTCAAGACGAGAATAGAGCTTCGCCAGATTGGCGTCAGAGATGAGACCAAGATTCTTGGGGGAATCGGGATATGCGGTCTGGAGCTTTGCTGCCATAAGCATTTGTCGGATTTTGTTCCGGTTTCCATTAAGATGGCAAAGGAGCAGAATCTGTCCCTTAATCCCACAAAGATTTCTGGAGTCTGCGGGCGGTTAATGTGCTGCCTTAAGAATGAACAGGAAACGTATGAGTATCTGAATGACAGGCTTCCGAGTGTAGGGGACTTTGTAAGGACAGTGGATGGTTTTAAGGGTGAAGTGAACAGCGTAAGTGTATTGAGACAGAAGGTTAAGGTCATCGTGGAACTGGAAGACGGAGAAAAAGAAATCCGGGAATACAAAACAGATGAGTTGAAATTTAAACCAAAGAAACGCCGTAATAATGAAAAGGTGAATGATGAAGAATTAAAGGCGTTAGAGGCATTGGAGAAAAAAGAGGGCGGTTCCAAAATCGATTAGGCAGGAGAAAAATATGATTCTGGAAGATGAGAGAATAGATGATTTACAGTGTAAGGGCTACAGGCTGATTCAAAAACCGAAAGGATTTTGTTTCGGGGTAGATGCAGTTCTGCTGTCAGATTTTGCCAGGGTAAAGAAAAAACAAAGGGTATTGGACCTTTGTACCGGAAGCGGCGTGATACCGATTCTGCTTGCAGCGAAAACAGAGGGAGATTATTTTTCTGGTTTGGAGCTACAGGAGGGATATGCGGATATGGCAAGCCGTAGTGTGCAGATGAACGGACTGGAAGAAAAGATAAATATTATATGTGGAGATGTAAAAAATATAAAGAAGCTGTTTGCCCCAGCTTCTTTTCAGGTTGTAACGGTAAATCCTCCTTATATGACGGAGCATCATGGTCTGACCAATTTATATGAGCCAAAGACAATTGCGAGACATGAGGTGATGGTGTCACTGGAAGATGTAGTTGCAGCGGCAGGATATGTACTGCCGGAAAGTGGAAGCTTTTTTATGATACATAAACCGTTCCGGCTTGCTGAGATTTTCAAAATAATGAAAGAATACCATTTAGAGCCCAAAAGAATGAGACTGGTGCATCCCAGTGTAGAAAAAGAACCGACTATGGTATTGATTGAAGGATTAAAGGGCGGCAGGGAAAGGATTACGGTAGAACCACCACTTATAATATATAAAGAACAGGGTGTATATCATGACGAGATATTCCAGATATATGGAAAAACACAGCCAATTGAGAATAATGGAAGTATCAATCGGTAAACGGACACGGAATATCTGTAGGAAAGAGGAACAAGCTGATGGCGGGAATGTTATATATATGTGCAACACCAATAGGGAATTTAGAGGATATCACGTTTAGAACGTTAAGGATTTTGAAAGAAGTAGATTTAATTGCGGCAGAGGATACAAGGCACAGTATTAAGCTATTGAATCATTTTGAGATTAAGACGCCAATGACCAGCTATCATGAATATAATAAATACGATAAAGCAAAGCTTTTGGTAGAGAAGATGGCAGCAGGGATGAATATTGCATTAATTACGGATGCAGGTACGCCCGCGATATCCGATCCGGGAGAGGAGCTGGTAAAACAGTGTCTGGAAGCAGGAATTACCGTAACTTCTTTACCCGGACCTTCAGCATTTGTTACGGCTTTGACGTTGTCCGGCAGATCCACCAGACGTTTCTGCTTTGAGGCATTTTTGCCCTATGATAAAAAGGAACGGGAAGAAATATTACAGGAATTAAAGACAGAGACAAGAACCATAATTCTGTATGAGGCACCGCATAAATTAAAAAGAACCTTAAAAGATTTGTATGAAGTATTAGGTGACAGGAAGATATCGTTGTGCAGGGAGCTTACAAAAAAACATGAGACAAATTTTTGTACAACGCTTGCGGGGGCAGTCACCCATTACGAAACAGAGGAACCGAGGGGGGAATTTGTTCTGGTGATTGAGGGGGCCGACAGGAAAGAACTGAAAGAACAGGCTTTGGAAGGTCTTCTTTTCATGAGTATTCCCGATCATGTACGATATTACATGGAGCAGGGAATAGATAAAAAAGAGGCCATGAAAAAGGCCGCAAAGGACCGGGGAATCGGGAAAAGGGATGTTTATCAGGCTCTTTTAGACGCAGAGATTCGCAATGAATGTGCTGATGAACAGGGAGAACAGAGCTACACATAATCCCACAGGAATTGTCCATTTTGTTTTTTTGATATCAGCACTCATATAATAGACAGAGACAGTATAAAACAGGGTTTCGGTACAGCTTAATAAAATGGAAGCAGTAAATCCGATATAAGAATCGGTTCCATAGGTTTTAAACAAATCAAATAAAAGACCGTTTGCACCGGATGCAGAAAACATCTTAAGAAGGGAAAGCGGCAGTATCGGAGTTGGGATGTGGAGCAGGGTGCCAACGGGATTAATGAGGTTACATAGAATATCAAGTGCACCGGAGCTGCGGAACACTCCAACGGCGATTAAAAGACCAATGATGGTCGGTGCTATTTCAAATACCGTGTGAAGCCCCTGCTTTCCGCCCTTGATAAACAGTTCAAAAACAGGTTTTTTTTGAAACAGCCCGTAAATTAAAATATAAAAAAGAACAAAGGGTATGAGAAAAACGGATAAAAAATTAAGCAGTTTCATAGCTTCTCCTTTTTATGACAAATTAATTTGCAGATGATAACGGCGGATATAGTAGTAAAAGAAGTTGCAATAAGGGCAGGTCCGACAACAGCCATGGGCATGGTACTGCCATACTGGCTTCGATAGGCGATCATATTAATGGGGATAAGCTGTAAAGAGGAAATATTTAAAATGAGAAAAGTGCACATCTCATTACTGGCAATCCCTTCCGGGTTTCCCCGCTCCTGTTCAAGATTTTTTAATGCCTTCATTGCTTCTATACCGGTAGGAGTACAGGCCCAGCCCAGCCCTAATATATTGGCAATAAAATTGGCACATATGTAGGAGCCTGCCGGATGTCCGGAGGGAAGCCTGGGAAACAGGAAACGGATAAAAGGCTGCATTTTTTTGGTCAGTTGTCCGGTAAGTCCGGAGCCTTCTGCAATGGCAAGAAAGCCGTTCCACATGCCGATGACCCCCAGCATAACGATAAGCAGGTCAACAGCATCTTTTGCGGAATCTAAGACACTGTTGCAGACAGCTTCAAGGTTGCCCGTAAAGGCAGCAGTAAATATTCCGATGATGATCATAAACGCCCAAAGATAATTTAGCATGGAAAATAAACCCCTGTTCGGAACCTGTTAAGTAAAAGTAATTTTATAAAATATATGTCAAATATGCAAAAGATAGACATAGAAAAAAGAAATTATGAATTTTTTGTTAATTATAATTTGATGATTGACTTTAATGAATATTCATGCTATGTTCAAAAAAGATATAACGTGATGAATGTATGGCAGCAACAAATAATATGAAGAAAGGAGTGGAAACCAATGAAATCAACGGGGATTGTCAGGAATCTGGATAGCCTGGGACGAGTGACCCTGCCAATTGAATTGAGACGGAAATTGCATATGGACATCAGGGAACCTGTAGAAATATTTGTGGACGGAGATAAGATTATATTAAAAAAATATGAACCGGCTGATATTTTTACAGGCAGTCAGGAAGATTTAATTGAATATCAGGGAAAAATGATTAGTAGAGAAACCGTTAAAAGACTGGCCCAGCTTGCAGGAATCACAGAGTAGTAACGGAATCATTAAAAAGGGATCACGGCAGTTAAGGAAGTGCAGCAAAGGGCACATTTTCCGAATACGGCGGTCTCTTTTTTTAAATAATTGGGCATTTATCCTATTGACATCAATCCGGCATAATTATATACTTATTGTGGTTAACTTTTAAATAATGGAAGGTTAATAGCAATAGAAATTTCATCATTTTAATGAATGTGAAAAATAAAAATGCAGGAGGATATGAAAACATGTCAACAAAAGCAAATTACAAACTTGACGAAATCGGTGCTGGTAAAGTTGGTTTTTCCAAGACTCGTTCCATCATCGAGGCAGCATTTTACGGAAACAACGTGGTAAAGGTTAACACATTAAGAGAAGCTTATGAATTAGCTAAGAATTCTCCGGGAACTATCATAACAGATATGCCAGTATTCCGTGCAGAGGAAGTTGGATTAGACGAGGATGCAAAGGTATTATTATTTAATGATGGTGCCGTAACTGGTCGTTATGCAGCTGCCCGCCGTATTAAGGGTGAGCCTGGCGTGGATGATGTTAAGTTAGATAAAGTAGTTATGGATGCTGTTTATGAGACTCGTTGGAAAACGATGTATCATGCAGAGGTATTCATTGGTCTGGATCCGGAGTTCATGGTAAAGGCTCATTTATTGATTCCGGAAGGAGAAGAGAATATTCTTTATAACTGGATGCTTAATTTCCAGTATATGTCAGATGAATATATCAAGATGTATAAGGAGTCAAAGGCAGTTGGTGATGGAAAGGAAGCTGATATTTATATCTTCTCTGATCCTCAGTGGTTCCCACAGGAAAGACCTGATGTAGATTACAGCTGCTTAAGTGATCCGTTAACACTTTGCTATTTTGATACAGATGAGAACTGTGCAGCAATCCTTGGTATGAGATACTTTGGTGAGCACAAGAAGGGTACTCTGACAATGGCATGGGCACTGGCTAACCGCAATGGTTATGCTTCCTGTCATGGTGGACAGAAAGAATATTTATTACCGGATGGTTCTAAGTATGTTGCTTCTGTTTACGGTTTGTCAGGTTCTGGTAAGTCTACACTTACCCATGCTAAGCATGATGGCAAATATGAGATTAAGGTTTTACATGATGATGCATTTATCATCAATACAGATACCTGTGCATCTATCGCATTAGAGCCTTCTTATTTTGATAAGACAGCAGATTATCCGACAGGATGTCCGGATAACAAGTATTTATTGACAACCCAGAACTGTTCTGCAACAAAGGATGAAGAGGGTAAGATTCAGTTAGTAACAGAGGATATCCGTAATGGTAACGGACGTGCAATCAAGTCTAAGTTATGGTCTCCAAACCGTGTAGATAAGATTGACGCACCGGTTAATGCAATCTTCTGGATTATGAAAGACCCGACTATTCCGCCAGTAGTTAAGTTAAAAGGTTCTGCCCTGGCATCTGTTATGGGAGCAACTTTGGCAACCAAGACTTCTTCCGCAGAGCGTGTGGCAGCAGGAACAGATATGAATGCTATCCGTATCGTTCCATATGCAAACCCATTTAGAACTTATCCATTGGTAAATGACTATGAGAAGTTCAAGAAGTTAGTAGAGGAGAAGAATGTAGACTGCTACATCATTAATACTGGTGATTTCATGGGCAAGAAGGTTCAGCCTAAGGATACATTAGGAATTCTTGAGACGATCGTAGAAGGAAAGGGAAGCTTCACACAGTGGGGACCTTTCGAGGATATTGAGATCATGGATTGGGAAGGATTTACACCAGACCTTAACGATGCAGATTACAAGTCTCAGTTAAAGAGTGCTATGCAGACCCGTGTAAATGCAGTTAAGGATTTCTCTACCAAGAAAGATGGTTATGATAAGCTTCCGGATGAAGCATTAGCTGCATTAGAGAAGCTGGTAAATGCACTTTAATGAATATTATATGATGGATTTTTGCAGCATTCTTCCAATATGTACATAATGTTCATATATGGTTGGCTGCCAGCAGATAAAGAATTGCCGTACTAAGAAAATTTCTTAGTGCGGCAATTCTCTTTTATGAGGTCAGACAGGGTTTTTTGTCTGGTGGTCAGATTATCAGAGTGAAGGCGGCAGTCCGGACCTTGTCTATCACTGCTCTTTATTCTTTTCTGTTTCCAGCTTCTGCCTTGCCGCTAACAATCTGATACCGCTATCAATTAAAAGCAAACTTTCCTTATCCAGTTGTATTAAAATTTGTAGAATTTCGGATATCTCTTTTTTTAGATTCTGTCATAAATTACACCGCCTTCGTGTTTCTTTGTAAACATACAATAGCACATAAGGAAACTATTGTCAATGTAATTTTGTTGACTTGTAAACTTTTGTGTTATATAATCTATTTATTAGGAGGTATTAAACATGGTTAGTAGAATTATCCAAATAAGAAAAGAAAACAAATTAAGTCAAGAACAATTTGCAAAAAAAATCGGATTATCCAGAAACTTTATAAATCAAGTTGAAACAAATAAAAAGAACATTTCAGATAGAACAATAAATGATATTTGCAGAGAATTTGCTATTAATGAAGAATGGCTAAGAACTGGCAAAGGTGACATGTATAAGATACCAGAAGATGAAACCGCCATGATTGTTTCAGATTTATTAATAAAAGAAAATAACCCACTTTATGATATTATTTTAGGGATCGCAAAAGTATATCAACAGCTTGATGATAAATCACAAGATACCATTTTAAATTTCAGCCAGGAATTATTAAATACTTTAAAAAATGAGAAGAAGGATTAGCCTTCTTCTTTTTTTTGGATATACTGAAATCAATGCTGCCGGATAATCTCAAAGTCTTTAGGTCTCTTTTATGTGGCTGTACAGTGGATAATCATTCGGATTTAACATATATTAATTGAATAATACTAGATTATATGTTAACATGATTATAACAATATACCATAATGACACGGATGTATGGCAGGAGGTGATGACTGTGAAGGATTCTGAACGGATTTATCAGTTCATTTTGGCAGAAGAAAAGAAAGTTCTTGCCGATTTGGAAAGAATAGACAGGGAACTTGATGAATTGGGAACCTGTCAGAAATCAATTGTGATTAAAACTATTAAAGGAAATAAGTACTATTATGAGCAATGGAGAGAGGATGGTGTATTAAAGTATAAATGTTTGGGAAAAGTATATCCAGGTGCTGTGTATCAGGAGGAGAAAGAGATTTTCAGAAGAAAGGAGCTCTTGATGCAGAGGAAGGAGCAGCAGCTTTTAAGCGAGCAGTTAAGGCAGGCTTTACAGAGAATGGAGAAGCAGCGTATGCGGGAGAGTATGCTTGAAGATTATTCTTTTGAGGTATTTTGGCGGGACGAGATTACAGCCCGGGTGGCAGTTAAGGGAAGCAGGGTACATGTTTCCCGGTATTCCAATCATCCATTGAAACAGCTGTTTGCAAAGGAGGATATGACAAGATACCAGTTGAACCGGATTTTGGAAATGCGGTGTTTTGAGAAGGGAAGAGGGGATATCCGGCAGATTCTTAATCGGTTTGGACTAACAGAATATAATCCACAGGCATTGGTCAGGAAGACGCATGGTGTATCCTATAATGATTATATCTGGTTTCGTTTTCCAGGTGAGAAGCTGACAGCAAAAGATGTTTTGGTGAGGTAGAATATGTTTCAGGAAAAGGTGGAAGAAGAATATATTGTTACACAGGCAGGAACCAGTGAAGGTACACAGATAAAATACAAAAAAGGCGATTACTGGTATAAAAAGGATAACAGGGGAAAAGAGGGGCTGGCAGAATATCTGGTATCGAAGCTTTTGACTTTTTCTGGTATGGAACAAACGGATTATGTATTATACGAGCAGGGGTATATCAATGGGATTCCCGGATGCAGGAGTAAGAACTTTCTTGGAGAGGGGGAAGAGCTGGTTACGATTTATCGCTTATATTACAATGAGTTTGGTAAGGATTTAAGTCAGGTTCTGGCAGGAATGGACAAGATGGGGGAGCGGATAGAATATGTTCTGCGGTTTGTAAAAGAGAGTTGTGACCTGGATATACGGGATTATCTGAAAAAGGTTATCATGCTGGATATGATTGTTCTGAATGAAGACCGGCACTTGAATAATCTGGCAGTGATGTTTAAAGAGGAGCATTTTGTATGTGCACCTATTTTTGATAACGGAGTATCATTGCTGACTGCCAACCAGAGCGTAAACTGGAAATTTCCGGTGGAAGAGAATGTAAAAAGAGTAATAGCAAGACCCTTTTCCGGTTCTCATGAGAAAATGTATGAGTATCTTGGAAAAGGGTTTACATTAGATTGTCAGAGTGTCCGCAGGTGGCTTGATGAAGAACCATATTCCAGGGAAAAGGAAGTGTTGGAGTATCAGCTTTTACGATACGAGCAAAACGGGGTTTTGCAGGAATGATTCCGGCTGGCTTACGGATTTACCAGCAGAAATTTCCGCAGTGTCGTAAAATCGGAAGGACCGATATCCAATAGCTTCTTATGAAATTCTTTCTCGGAATAGTTCTCCATTTCCTGCTGTTTATAGCATTGTTTTAAATCTTCAATTTCCAGATATCCAATGAAATAGCTTAAATAATTGGCAGGAGCTTCTACGACATAAGAATATACATCTTCTGCGTAATAGCTGTTAAACCCATTATCCTCAAAAAACTTCCGGGTATCTGCCAGAGTCCAGCCCTCGTAATTGACCCCCATATCAATGCGGGAACAAAGGGCAAGATTAATGACCGTATCTGCCTGATAAAGCCGGCACAGGGAATCCCCTTCTAACGGATAATCCAGATAAGAGAAGGAATGCATTTCCACGTAGGTTGCCCATCCCTCTACATAACCTGGGTAGTCCAGAATATTGCGGATGGGAGAAGGATTTGTGTCGTTAAAATAGACGGTCTGGTAAAGATGACCGGGAAAGCCTTCATGGGCGAGGGTGGTAAACAGGTTGCCGTTTTCTTCATTTGTATAAAGAGGATTGATATAAATGGTATTGTTTTGATAATCATCTATGGCTGGAATCATATAAAAAGCCGGACTTAAAGAAGCGGCAAGACTGTCAGGCACGGTTTTTATCTTGTAAGAAGGCGGGGTGCTAAGAACCGGATAATCCTCCCTGATCATGAGGGAAAGTGCTTCCAGGATAGATTCCGGAGTCTGGTAATAGGTTTCAATAGGATGCTCACAGTAGTAGTAATAAGCATTTGGGTCTGTAAGGGCAATATTTAACACGTTGCCGAGAGTTTGTTTTAAAGAAGAATCAACCATGCCAATCAATTCTTCCATACTGCGGTCTGACCCTGTGGAATCCTTAACCAGCAGGGAATAGTAGGCGGCACCGTCAGGAAGGGAAGCAAGACCATAAGCCGTCTGCTGGTCTGGACGACATATAGCGGAGGAATCGGTATTTTGTGAAGTATCCGTTTGTTTTTCCTTGGCAGATTTTTTTAGTGAACTGTTTTCTTTAAAAGATGTATCAAGTAAGGAATCTACATAGCTATAAAGGGATTCATAGGCTGGCAGTATATATTTTTCAATATACAGGCGGTTCTGGCTGGTATAGTGCGCTTTCTTTTTTGCGGATAATCCGTCCATGGAAGCAATCCGCTCTTCAAAAGTGGCCGCAAAGCAGTTGTCGGGTTCTTTCAGACTTTCTATAAGGGTATGCATTTTTGCCTTTGTATCCTCCATCAAAAAATCAGGGGTAGTAAAGCCAATTTTATTGCGGTGTTTTTGGTAGGAAATTACGTTATCAAAATAATCGGGTATTTGTTTGAGCAGTGTTAGATAAGTCTTTACAGAATCTTCCGTATATAAAGGATATTCCCCCAGTGTGACAGGAAGATTTGCCTGTACACCAGTAGAGGCGCCAAGCAGATCTTCATAATATGCATAGCCGCTTAATTCCTGGTTCAGTGTGAGATGATTTTGGAGAAGTTCAAAGCTTAACTGCTCAGGCGAAGAAAGCTCAGCGGATTGGAAACGTTTCAAAGTAGAGGATAAAAGGGAAAATATTTTTCCGTCACTTTTTTTATGACTGCTTTTTTCATAATCTTTATAGGAAAAAGAAGAGAGCACCGCAGGCAGTGAGGGAATGTCATAGGAGCTGGGATTTTTTAATTTATACGCAGTAGTAATAGAATCAGCCGTGACCTCGTAACAAAAAAGTGCATTGGTAAAATCTTCAAAAGAATCAGCCTGTTCTATTTTTTCCAACAGTCTGGCATGGAACTGCTCCGTATCGGTGGAAAGGTCTGTTTTGCTGTTTGATAAAAGGAATGTACAAAACAGGATTGTAATAAGACTAAGAAGAAAAATGACCTTTTTTTTATGGGACATTAAAATGTGCATAAGGGCTCCGGAGAAAAGGTTTCTTTGTATGTATATGAAGAAATGGAAAAAGATATGAATAACAGACAGGAAAGCAGGAATGTTATAAATATATACAATATTTTTATTTACTTTTTTTACATGCTTAGGTATAGTGAGGGTATAGAAACGATACTGTAATCAGGAGGTATATGATATGGGTTTTCAAAAAGATTTTATCTGGGGAGCAGCTTCTGCTGCATACCAGTTGGAGGGAGCATATAACGAAGACGGAAAAGGACTTAGCATTTGGGATGTTTATTCGGGAAATCACGGAAATACAAGATACAATGAAGACGGAAAGACAGCATGTGATCATTATCACAGGGTAGATGAGGATATCGCACTGATGGTGGAACTGGGAATCCCTTATTACCGGTTTTCTATCAGCTGGCCGAGGGTAATACCAGAGGGGACAGGCAGAATCAATCAAAAAGGCTTGCAGTTTTATTCGGAATTGGTGGATAAACTGATTGGGAATGGTATTGAACCAATCGTTACGCTTTATCACTGGGATTATCCGTATGCACTGCACAGAAAAGGTGCATGGTTAAATGATGACAGTCCGGAATGGTTTTTAGCGTACACAAAAGTGATCGTAGATGCTCTGTCTGACAGGGTGAAATACTGGGTTACGATTAATGAACCGCAGTGTGTTCTGGGATGCGGGTATCTGGGTGGGTTCCACGCACCTTTTGCCCATGCCCAGACCGTGGATTTATTAAAAATGGGACGTAATATTTTATTATCCCATGGGGAAGCTGCGGGCTATATCAGAAGAAATGCAAAGAGAGATCCGGTTATCGGATTTACACCAATTGGACCGTCTTATGTACCGGAGAATGACAGCAAAGAAGCAGTAGATGAGGCAAGAAGGAAGACCTTTTCCATAGGCGGGGAACAATTTCCATTTAGCTTGAGTTATTGGTCTGATCCGGTATTTTTAGGACACTATCCGGAGGAATTATACGAGCAGTTTGGGGATATGGTACCTGAATTTAATGAAGAAGAAATAAAAGTAATAACCGAACCGTTAGACTTTTACGGAACCAATATTTATTATTCCCAGGCAGATAGAGTGGAGGAAGGATATCCGGAAAACCGTTATCAGGGAAGTCCGGAAACTCATATAGGCTGGGTGATGTCTCCTGAGGTTATGTACTGGTCTGCAAAGTTTTTATATGAAAGATATGGAAAGCCGATTCTGATAACCGAAAACGGTATGGCAGAGCATGACTGGGTATGCCTGGACGGTAAAGTGCATGATTCCTATCGGATAGATTATACACACCGGTATCTGAAAGAATTTATGCGTGCAGGAGAGGAAGGCGTACCGTTAATGGGTTATCTTCACTGGAGCTTAATGGATAATTATGAGTGGGCAGAAGGGTATACCCAGCGGTTTGGGCTGATTTATGTGGATTATCGTACGCAGGAAAGGATTATTAAGGATTCCGGATACTGGTACAAGGATGTAATTGCAACAAATGGGGAAAATTTGTAATTCTAAGGTTTTTCTTAAAAATTATGAAAGTTATAGATTCTGAGTAAATGATATGGTATACTTTAGTCTGTTGAAGGAAGTAATGCTAAGTGTAGTACATAGCTTTATTCTAATAAGAAACAGGAGGTATACCATGAATAGAGGAATACTGAAAAAATCAATTGCTCTCGTGATGACGGCAGCAATGGTATTTTCTATGGCAGGCTGTGGGAAAAAGGACGGCGGCAGCAGTAAAAAAGAAAAAGAGGCAGATACAAAGGAGATGATATTTGCCGGTACGGATCTGGCTCTGGAGGGAGTAAAAGGAGATATCGGAACCTTTAGTGTTCAGGGAGATAAGATATATTTTAATACCTATGAATGGATTGAAAAGGAAGGTTCTCAAGGGGATTCTGTGGAAGGAGAAAAAGAAGACGCAACTGAAGAAGAATCCAGTGAAGACGAACAGACAACGGAAGAGGAAACAACAAAAGAGTCTTCTGAAGAAGAGTCGACAGAAGAAACTTCCGGTGAGGAATCAACAACAGAAGATTCCGGTGAAGGGGAAGAGTCAACAGAGGAGAGTACTGAAGAGGAAGTAAAGGTAGACGGAACCAGTGTCACCAGAATATATTCCATGAATCTGGACGGAAGTGATATCAAAGAGATTACATTGCCTGAATTTTCAGAGAATGAAAATATCAATTATTTTTTTGTGGGCAAAGATAATACATTTACTCTGGTATTAGGCTCATGGGATGAAAAAACAGAAAAGAATTTATATGCAGTACAAAAACTTGATGCAGATGGCAAAGAAATCTTTAAAGAGGATGTTACTGATTTGCTTAAGATTGGTCAGGAATCATGGATGAGTAAGGTGTTATTGGATGATAAGGGAAGACTGATTGTTATAAAGGATCAGGATGTTATCGTATTAGATGAGACCTGTACCAAGGTTGTTTGTGAAGTCAAATCAGATAGTTATATAGACGGCGGAGCAAAAACAAAGGATGGAAAGGTTGTCTGTGGTGCCAGTGATGAAAATGGTGCTAAAGTACAGGTGCTGGATGTCGAAAATAAAAAATGGGGCGAAAGCATTAAGCTTGATTTACAGTATTTCCAGAGTTCCGATTCTCTGATGGATGGCAACGAATACGATTTCTATTACAAAGATAACACCGGTATTTATGGATATGATATTGCAGGTAAGAAGAGTACGAAGGTTATGGATTATGTGGCTTCCGACATTAATTCGGATTCCTCCTATAATATCATGCCGATCGCAAAGGATCAGATGTTGGGAACTACATGGATGGAAGAGGGCAGCAAATTTGTTCTGTACAGTAAGGTAGATCCGACCACGATTAAAGATAAAAAGACGATTACATTCGGTGCAATGTGGATGGATGATAATATTAAGAGTGCAGCAATTGAGTTTAATAAAACAAGTCAGGAATATCGGATTGAGTTTAAGGATTATTCCAATGAAGAGGATCCCGAAACAAAGATGAATGCGGATATCATTGCAGGAAATGTTCCAGATATTATCAGTCTGGATAATATACCGATTGATCAGTATGTTGCAAAGGGGCTGTTAGAGGATCTGACTCCATATATGGAAAAGGATTCTGAGGTGAAACCGGATGCTTTTATTCCATCCGTGGCAGAGGCAATGAAAACAAATGACAAATTCTATTTTGCTTCACCTGGTTTCGGTATTTCCACATTGGTTGCGAAAACAAAGGATGTGGGAGATAAGAGTGGATGGACCTTTGATGAGTTGAAAGCCTTGTTAGAGGAAAAGGGTGACAGTGCGAGACCATTTTATTCCGAAAACAAATCGGAAATGCTGTATTCATTCCTGAATACCGGAATCAATGATTTTATTGACTGGACTACCGGAGAGTGCAGCTTTGACGGTCAGGACTTTAAAAGTATTCTTGAAATCTGTAATGAAGGAAAGAATGAAGAAACAGAGTATAATGAAGATGCCCCCAGTATGCCTACTTTGATCAAGGAAGGCAAGGTGCTGTTTAATGATGGCTGGATAGATGTCGAGAGTGTGGAGCTTTATGAAAAGATGTTCGGAGAAGACATTACTTTTATCGGATATCCCAATAAGGATAGAGAAGGATCATATTTTAACTTTAACAGTACAATGGGAATTTACTCTAAGTCTGATGTTAAAGAAGGTGCATGGGAATTTATCAGAAGCTTTATGACCAAGGAATATCAGGGAAAGCAGGTTGGAAGCGGTATGATGAGTGGGAATCCTACCAGACAGGACTGCTTTGACATGATGATGAAGGCGAAGACGACGACAGAGAAGTATACAGATGAATTTGGTCAGGAGATTGAGCCATTAGATTCGACATGGGGATGGGATGATCTGGAAGTAAAGATTGTTCCGCTAACGGATAAAGAGGCAAAGTTATATGAGGATTTAGTGAATAATACCAAGAAATCCGGTGGATATAATAGTGCTTTGATGGAGATTATCACGGAAGAGGCAAAGGCTTATTTTGCGGGAGAGAAGAGTCTGGATGAAACAGCAGACATTATTCAGAACCGTATTAAAACCTATGTAAACGAAAACCGATAAGTTTTATCTTGCGGGCAGCAATCCGATGGGGTGTGCCTGTAAGGACAGTGTGAGGCTGCCGCATTAAGATGATTTTGATATTTACTTAATGTGGCGGCTTTAAACTATGTTTGATATCCCGCAGGTCAGGCAGCGGGGTGATTGACTAAAAGTGGGAGGCAGAAAGTATGCCGGAGGAACAAATGCCAGAAGAGGAATTGAAAATTTCCTACAAAAAACCGAAAATGAGTAAAAAAGACAGGAAAAATGCAGTGATTTACCTGTCACCCAGCCTGTTTGGCGTATTATTGTTTTTTGTAATTCCTTTTTTTGTCGTGATTTATTATGCGTTGGTAGATAATCCAATCAATCACGAATTTGTATGGTTTGACAATTTTATAAGTATTTTACAAAACTCTTCTTTCCAGCAGGCGGCAAAGAATACAGCGACTTTTTCAGTTGTTGCCGTGCCGCTTGCTGTTGTGTTGTCATTGGGAATGGCAATGCTTCTGGAGCAGAATATTCCGATGAGAAGTCAGTTCCGGACATTTTTTTTAAGCCCGATGATGGTGCCGGTAGCATCTATTGTGTTAATCTGGCAGGTTTTGTTTGATTATCATGGTGCGATTAATGAATTTGTCATGAATCTGGGAGCATCCCCTATCGACTGGTTCAAATCTTCTTACAGTCAGATTGTGATAGTCATTTTGTTTTTGTGGAAGAATCTTGGATACAATATGATTTTGTTTATGGCAGCATTAAATGCAATTCCAAGAGATGTATTAGAGGTTGCGACGCTGGAAAGTGCTACGGAGTTTCAGAAATTCTGGTATATTAAGCTAAGGTATCTCTCTTCCACGATTTTATTTGTAGCGATTCTTTCATTGATCAATTCTTTTAAGGTGTTCAGGGAGGTTTATCTGCTGACAGGGGATTATCCATATGATACCTTATATATGCTACAGCATTTTATGAATAATACATTCCGCTCGCTGGATTATCAGAAGCTGTCAGCGGCGGCTATTATAATGGCACTTGTTATGTGTATCGTGATTGGTCTTTTATTTATTGTAGAAGACAAATTCGGAAAGGATGTGGAAGGATGAAAAAACCGAAAAGGCGCAGGCATATTTTCAAAAAAATACTGCTGACAGCAGTCGCTTTCCTTTTTGCCATTTCCTTTTTACTGCCAACGATTTTAACCATAGCAAATTCTTTTATGTCTTCTGCGGAAATCAACACGAATTACGGTGTAATCTTTAACCAGTATAAGGAAACCCAGTATGGGGAGCGGAATACGGATTATGTTGCGGAAAAAGTGAATTTAAAATTTATTCCGGATATGGTGGATTTATCGCAGTATTCCACGGTTTTGTTAAAGAGTCCGGAGTATCTTTTAAAGTTTTGGAATTCCGTGATTCTGACGGTGCCTATTGTGATTTTCCAGATTATTATTGCATTAGGAGCTGCGTATAGTTTTACCAGATTCCGGGGACGGCTTAAGGAGATCATATTTTTTCTTTATGTGGCATTGATGCTGATGCCGTTTCAGGTTACGCTGGTGCCAAATTATCTGGTAGCAGACTGGCTGCATATTCTGGATACCAGATGGTCCATTATGCTGCCGGGATTTTTTGCACCGTTTAGTGTGTATCTGTTGACCAAGTTTATGCGGAGAATACCGAATTCATTGATTGAGGCTGCTAAGCTGGACGGAGCAAATGAGTGGCAGATTTTTAGCAGAATCTGCGTACCTCTTTGTAAAGGCTCTATTGCCTCTGTAGCAATTTTGGTTTTTATAGATTATTGGAATATGGTGGAGCAGCCGTTGATTATGCTGTCAGATGCAGACAAACACCCGCTATCGGTATTTTTATCACAGATTAATACCGGGGAAGTGGGGCTGGCTTTTGCAGTGGCGACAATATATATGGTGCCGACGATATTAATCTTCCTTTATGGGGAAGAATATCTGGTAGACGGAATCTCGTATTCGGGAAGTGTGAAAGGGTAATCAGGAGGAAGAAGATGGAAAAAAAGACAAGCCGTAAACAAATTATTAAAAAAGCCGCAATCGTTTTTTTGACTGCGATGCTGGTTTTAACATTTTTTTCAAACACCATTATGAATTATTCTCTGCCGGAGGTGGCAACAGAACCGGTAAGCTCGGGAACGGTATCCAATAAGGTAAGAGTACAGGGAACAGTGGAAACAAACTCGGATTATGAGGTTACCGTCAGTGGTCCAAGGATAATCAAAGAAGTTAAGGTTGAAGTGGGAGATACTGTAAAAAAAGATCAGGTATTGTTTACCTTTGATGAAGGCGAGAATACGGAATTGACCGAGGCAGAGGATACTCTGGATCAGATGGAACTGGATTATGCAAAATCACTGTTGAAATCCATGCCAGATTACACCAGTGATAATATGGATATTAAAACGGCAAAAGATGATTTGGATGCAGCGATTAAGGCTCAGGAAAAGGCGGCTACCAATTCTAAGAATCTAAAAAAAGCAAAAAAGGAAGCAGAGACAGCAAAAAAGAATGTGGCAGCACAGCAAAAAAAGGTTGATGCCATACAAGCAAAAATAGACGCTTATGGCGAAATCGGGGATTATGAGACGGCACAGGCACAGGTGGCGGCATCTACGAAAGAGCTGGAATCTCTGAAAACACAATTGGCTGATTTAAAAGAAGATTTAAAAGATGCCCAGACAAATGGAGAAGATACAAAGGAGATTACCCGAGGGATACGTGATAAAGAGCTGGAGATTACGAACAAAGAGCAGGAACTGCAAAATGAGAAGAAGATAGCAGAAACACTAAAGACAACCAGTGGTACGTATAATCAGTTGAAGAGTGATCTGGCAAAGGAAAGTAAGACATTGGCCGGCTTGCAGGAGACGCTGACAGAAAAAAATGCAAAGGTAGAGGAATTAAGCGGGGTGCCTTCTTTAGAAGAGGCGAAAGCTGCCGTAAAAGAAAAAAGAAAGGCATTAGACCAGATGCTGCTTGCCCTGACCGATAAAAAGAAGCAGGATTCCTTAGCACAGCAGGCTGAGGATATGGATACAAAGGCGGCAAGGGATAAGATTGAAAAGCAGAAACAGTTGGTTGAAAAATTAAAAAATAGTAATGACCTAAAGGAAGTAAAATCAAAAGAAGAGGGCATTGTGGCACAGATTGACTTTAAGGAAGGGGACAGCGTAACAGCAGATGTACCTCTTGCAAAGATTCAGCTTGCCGAAAGCGGTTATATTGTAAAGGGAACCATAACAAAAGCCCAGAGTAAGTTGATCAGGGTGGGAAATGAGGCATCTGTTGAAAATGTATGGGATGACGATATACAGGCATCCGTTAAGAGTATTAAGGCGGATACCGAAAATCCGAATCAGAATATGATTGTTACTTTTGAGGTGAAAGGTAATATAGATGTAGGCCAGAATCTGGCACTTTCCGTGGGAGAAAAAAGTAACCGGTATGATGCGGTTGTACCCAACAATGCGGTCAGAGAGGACAGCAAAGGTAAATTTGTACTGGTTGTTACAGTGAAAGGTACGCCTCTCGGAAACCGCTATAAGGTAAAACGTGCAGATATAGAGGTGATGGCATCGGACGACAACTCTTCGGGAGTGACAGGCGGTGTATATGAATATGATAATGTGGTAACAAATTCTTCTAAACCGTTAGAGGAAGGAATGCAGGTGCGCCTGGTAGAGTAGATAGGAGAATGATATGAGGATTAGTAAAATAAATCTGAATCGAAAACAGGTTCTTCTCCTACTGATAAATGCACTGTTATTGATCGCATTTATCATAGTATCTGTCTTTTCCCGCAATGCCGTGAAGGGTTTATATTCCCAGCAGTGTGCCAGCCGATGGGAGAATAAAGATGTTTCTTATGCACAGGTGAGTGCGTTCATTTCTCCGGAGCGGAAAATGCAGAAAGAAGAATTGTTATCGGTTCGGAGTTCCCTGATGGAAACCCTTTCCAAAGATTCCTATAATGAAGCAGCAGGAAACGCAAGGGTTTGGATTGACGCATATAGCGGGGAATGCAAGGCTGATATCAGAAAAGATTACAATACTTTAAATGTCACGGCAGTAGGGGTTGGCGGAGACTTTTTCAAGTTTCATCCGATTCCGCTGCTTTCCGGGGGTTATATTTCAGATGAGGATTTGAACCATGACCGGATCGTAGTGGACGAAAATTTTGCGTGGGCAATGTTTGGTTCCAATGATATTATTGGAATGCAGGTATGGATGGGTAATACCATTTATGTGATTGCGGGCGTGGCTGCGGTGGACGAGGATGATTTATATAAAACGGCTTATGGAAGCACTAACCGGATTTATATGTCTTATGATCAGCTAAAGAGCCAGCAGGAGAATCTGAATATTACCTGTTATGAGGCCGTACTTCCGAATCCGATTTCCAATTATGGATATTACGCATTAAAAAAAGCTTTTGGAATGGAGGAAGAGGAGGAACAGCTGGGGAAGGATGAAAATCCGTTAAATTTTGATAATGTCGAAGTAATGGAAAATACAAAGCGTTATGAGACAATGCCGCTGATCATGAGTTTGAAAACCTTAAAGTTTAGAAGTATGCGGACGAATAGTATCGGTTATCCCTATTGGGAAAATATTGCAAGGGCAGCAGAAGAAAAACAGGTGGTTTTACTGGTCATCCGTGTGATATTACTGATTTTCCCTTGTATTTGCCTGGTTTTATGGATATATGGTCTGTGGAGTCATAAAACATGGACTGCAAAGAGTATTTTTCTGGGAATCGTTGATAGGGTTCGGGTAAAGCAGGAAGAAAAGCGAGAGGCAAAGCGGCAGGAAGAAGAACGTTTAAAGGAGCAGCCAGAGGAAGAACCAGATCTGGATGATGGAGATTTTGCAGGAGTGAACACGCAAGAGGAAGAATCTTATGCAGAATCAGAAGATTATGAAGAGCCGGAAGAAAATATATATGAAAAGGACGAGGAAGAAAATACGGATGATGGGGATTTGGAAGAGGAAATTCCATCAGATGAGTCGGAGCTTCGTACAGTAACGGGAGAGGATATGTTTTCCCTGTAAAGAAAAGGATAAAAGCCGTCAGTGTGCTGTGAATGACAAAGGATGTGGTAAGTCAGGAAGGCAGAATGACGGCTTTTTTAAAATTTAAAATATGATTGACGAATCCAAGCAGGAATAATATAATAAATAATATGTAGAAAATTGAGGGAGGCTGGCAAGATGAAAAAGAGAACTGTACTCACGATTTTAGTGGCTGCTTTATTTTTAATTTCTTTTTCTTTTGTGATATTTACAGGAAAAGAAAAAGATCATGATACAGAAGCCGGAGCTTCACAGCAAACAGAGGTTGTGAATTTTTACGAAGGAGCCGGAGGGACATTAAAAGAAACGTACTCATCTACACCGGATTGATTCATATAACCATATAAAATATTTGTGTTTAAGGGTATCTTTATGGAGCAAACATAGCAAGCTGCATCACAAACCTGATAGGCAGTGCAGGATATTTCATTTGATTAAAGTCCCCAACAAAAAATAACTCTTTGCTAGGATAATAAAATGCAAATGAGCCTGTCGATCCGCTATGGCCTATCAAATCACCCTGCCCCAAAAAGGAAGTGGAAAATCCGCCCATTTTTATTCTCATATAGCCGCTTCCATAATAGATAGGAAACATAGATAGCTGCAATTTTCTGTACGGTTTTGAATTGAGAATTTTTTTGTCAAAAAGTTCTCCATGAAAAAATGCCTGTATAAATATCATTAAATCTCTTGTAGAGGTAATACAACCGCCGCTTGCTTTACTGCACATTATAAATTGCGGTCTATATAACTGTTTATCACCATAGTAAACTATAGGTATATATTCTTTTTCCGAAACAGGCAGATAAGTTTTAGCCATATTTATTTTTGAAAATATGTATTTTTCAAATACCTTTTCTAAGGGGCATTTTGTGACTTTTTCAATAATATCGCCTAATATATTATAGTTAATATCTGCATAGTGGGCATTGTTTTTGCAATCAGGTGGGAAATGCGCTTCTCTTTCTTTCGTTAAAGCAATATTTTTGTCAAAGGTAATAAAGGTATCTGAAATGATAGCTTGTTTTTTGATGCTGTTTTTTCCCTCCTCATATATATCTGCCAATCCGCTTGTTTGGTAGAGTAAATCTGATATTTTCAAATCATAAGAATAATCTTTGCCTTTGTAAAAATGCAAACCATTTAGAAAAGCAGGTTCATAAAAATTTAGCAGATTATCATTCAGTGTTATATAACCTTGCTGAACGAGAATAAAAATACATGCAGCAGTAAACATTTTTGTTATGCTTGCCGCTATGATTGGACTATCTATATCTTTTCCCCCATAAGCCTTTGAGAATATAGTTTCCCCAGTTCCTTTTTTGATTAGGACTACGCTTTCATATATATTTTTTTCTTGAATATATTTATCGAATAAATCATCATAACTTTTTGTTTTCATAATATCACCATGTTATCTATTTTCATTCACCTTTCCATACTATCATATCCATAAGCCAATCTGTCTTTGGTAATGGTGTGTTGGGGATTCTGACTTTTTCCTGTGCAATTCCTTGTATAGAACCCAAAATAGCGACACATAATGCATGGGAATTCCCTGCCCGAAATTCGCCCCGCCGCTGTCCTTCTAAAATGATAGGAATCCACTGCCTGCAAATATCTATAGATTTCAAAAACAACTCTATTTCTTTATCATTAACTGCTGTATATTGCACATTATCCATAAACACAAACATCTTCCCAAATGAGGGATTGCTTTCTAGCTGTTCAAATATATTCTTCATGGTTTGAAAAAGGTATTCGCGAGGTGCTTTCATTGCTATTTCTGTATCTATTTTCATTTCTTCAACACCAATCTTTATCAGTTCAAGATAAATACTTTCTTTATTGCTAAAATAGTGAAATAACAAGCCAGAACTGACACCAGCTCTTCTTGCAATTTCGCGTGTACTTGTACCGTAGTAACCCTTTTCTATAAAAACATCTAGTGCAACCTGTAAAAGTTGTTTTTTTCTTTTATCTCCTTTATCCATAGATAACCCCCTGCATAAAACTAAGCATATGCTTAATTTTATGTTGTCATCTAAATATTGTCAAGAATTTTTATAGAAATTTTCGTTTATTTTCACTTTTTTGAAAAACGGTACGGCGGTAATAAAAATTGTCTTAATCAAGCAGAGTATGAAGCGGAACAGCGGGAACTGGAAGAAAATGAATTTATCAGAAAGCATAGTCCATACACCGGAAAAAGTGGAGGCGAAATGGGTGCAGAAAGTGGATATTCTTTTTTTACCTTTGCCTCATAAATGCAAATCGGGAATTTCCATTCCTGAAAACTCCCTTAAAACAAGTATTCCTTTCTGTTCTACTATGCTCCAATTCCCGCTTTTTCCGCAAAGCATCCCCTTTTTGCCATAAGTTCTTCCTATTTTTATAATATATTCGCTTTTACGAAGATATTCAAGTATCAGAATATATTTTATTCTATTGTTAAAGATACTATTGAAGGGGGCGTAAAATGTGATTGACTATTTTCCGTTTTGGGAGACTTTGGAAAAATCAACTGAAAACTGGTACACTTTGACGAACAAACATCATTTATCGCATAGCACACTCCACCGTTTGAAACACAACAAAGATGTATCAACTAAAACGCTGAATGATTTATGCAGAATTTTAGACTGTGACATAAAAGATATTGTCCGATATATTCCTTCTGACATAGACCAAAAGTTATAAACTGGCGATAGCATTTTTCAATGGCTGCTATCGTTTAAATTTATCTTTAACATCATTTCTCTTTTCTGTTCTCTTTGTTCTGTATTTATCCTTCTTGACTTATGGTAATTACTGCATGAAAAAAGGCTATAACTGTCAATCGTTGAAAATGATTTTGTCATAGCCTATTAAGGATTGATTACGGGCATTTACAAAACGAAGCAACGCAGCATATTTACCTTCCTGCATTATAAAGAACATCTTGTGAGTAAGAACATACGTTACTTGTGTCCTGCCTTATAATATGTATATTAACAGCATTCATTTAATATAAGACTGTTTTACCGAATATTAGGCAATACTGCTGGCTAAACTATCCATACAGAACCAAAAAAAAGTGGAAGTGCTGGAAAACATTTGTTAAAATAATATGTGTCCAACTGAAAGGAAATCAATATGGAATGGAATGAGAAGCTGCAAGCAATTATTGATTATGTTGAAAATCATTTACAACGAAAAGAAGAATCGATTGACAGTGAAGAAATCTCAAAAATTGCAGAATGTTCTTTTGGCTTTTTTCAAAAGGTATTTTCATACATGAATGGTATTAGCTTTGCTGAATATATCCGTTCGCGAAAATTAACGTTAGCCGGGTATGATTTGAAAAGCACTGATTTAAAGGTGATTGATATAAGCTACAAATATGGTTATGATTCTCCTACATCATTTACAAAAGCATTTCAACGTTTTCATGGAGTATCACCAAGAGAAGCACGAAATCAGAATGTTGTTTTAAAAGTCGTTCCCAAAATGCAGATATCAGAACGCCATGAATATTCGTGGAAAATTGAACAAAAAGACGATTTTCGGTTAGTGGGAAAGAGTACCATTGTGTCTTGCGAAAATAATCTTCATTTTAGGAAAATCCCGGAATTTTGGAATGAATGTCAACGTAATGGTATTTTTGCAAAATTAATTTCGATAGATACTGCTTCCCCTAAAGGGATATTTGGTCTATTTGGCGCTTATGATGAACAATTAAATGAAATAGAATATTCTATTATGGCGATATCTGATCAGGAACCGCCACAAGGTTTTACTGAAATTAATATTCCAAGTGCTGCATGGGCAATTTTTGATTGTAGAGGTTCCGTTCCGCAAGCAATACAGAAAGGCTGGCAGTATCTTAACGAAGAATGGCTTGTCAAATATCCGTTTCGACATGCACAATGCCCGGAATTAGAATGGTATAGCAATGGAAATGTATATGACAGCAGCTATTTAAGCCAAATATGGATACCAATTATAGAGGAGGAATAAAAAATGGTTCATTTAGTTTATTGCGATAACGCAGGCAAAAAAGGTGAAAAAGTATTAGATAAAATTTTAGCAGGAACTAAGACAATGATTGTGCGTGGAGCAGCAGGGAGAAAAATTCCCCATAGCAGGGTTTTTGAGGGTGAGTGTCTTTATTTCATGGAAAAAGGAAGTATGGAGATAACGGCAGCCGCCATTGTAAAAGATGTGCAAAATTTTGTGAAACTGTCTGATGAAGAAATCACGAAAACGCTTGCGGATAATCAGAATAAATTAAACTTATCAGATAAGCAAAAAGTAAGGTGGCATAAAAAGTGTCTATGCTTAGTGGAATTTGAAAATGTCAAGGAAATCTCTCCCCTTGCTTTTGAACATCAGGGAAATATGGACGATTGGCTTATTTTAGAAAAAATTGAAGATGTTCTTGTAGGAACAAGTATTCCGTACAATTACAAAAATTCTAAATTTTAAACAAGTGAGAAATAGTACCCAATATGGTGAACGATTTTGAATATATGACTATGAAAAAAATGAGAACTTGTGTCAATAACTTTTAACAATGTCACTTTTGTAAATAACATCTTAAAATAAATATTGTGTATTATCTGGCAGCATCGGGTATACTGCTGCCAGATGTTTTATAAGGAAGACTGCTGTTTTTCAAAAAAGATTTCATAAAGAAATTTTAATGACAGGTTATAGTCTTCCATCCACCATATGTTTTTCCATGCATCTGTACTGTGCCGCAGCTGAAGATGGGGCTGTACCGTATTGATCACCTTTTTGGTGACTTTTGTGCCGGAATTCTTCCGTTCCGGCTTTATGTAGCGGATGGTATCGTAAACACGCCCCTGGTATTCCACGCGGATTCCAAAACGGGGATTCATAAGGACTGTTATCTCTGTCCTGGAACTGATGAC
Source organism: uncultured Lachnospiraceae bacterium (assembly GCA_910585605.1). Classification (GTDB taxonomy): domain Bacteria; phylum Bacillota; class Clostridia; order Lachnospirales; family Lachnospiraceae; genus CAG-590. Next base: position 34,719 of record CAJUFL010000039.1, read on the forward strand.
CGGGAATCCCCGGTCAAGGATCTGAAAACATCTGTTTTTGAAAGAGAATACCCCGGCAGCATCTGTTTTCCTTGTATGTTTTATACAGAGGATAGAATCAATATCTGCATTTTCTGCCAGTGGGACAAAGATAGATCCTGCTTCCGGTTCGACACAAAATTTCTGGTTGAACAAATCCCTGTATTCGTTTTCCAGAAAACGGTTTGCATCAGATACTGTTGTAATGCCCCTTTTTGCTAATTCGACAGGCAGGCGGCTCTGCAGGGTCACCCACAGCCGCTCAATACGTCCTTTTGCCTGTGGTGTTTTAGCAAAGATCAGGTCAGCCCCTAATTCATGCATGGCTCTGCCAAACTGGGTAAGATCGACTTCTTTTCCAGCAATCAGTTCATCCACCGTCAGCTGCCCGGTTTTGGGTGAGCGGAAAATGGTATGGTTGTCAGAATAGACTGTCTGGGGGACGCCGAAGTCAAGACAGCATTAGCGGAGCGTTTCCAGATATCCATACAGGCATTCATTTTGTGTCATAAACAGACCGACAACTTTACCAGTGGCATCATCTATCGCACCGTGGAGGGCATATTTAATGCGTCCGCCAAACCATTCGTAAGGAGTGGCATCAACCTGTATGAGCTGGCCGGGATGAAGTTTTCTTCTGCGGCGGTGTGTGCGGTGCCGGATTTTTTTCTTTTTGGGGCTTTCAAATCCTTCATTTTTTAGTATACTAAGAAGAGCAGAGTAGGAAATATCGATTCCAAAATCTGCAAGAAGTATATCCTTGAAATGAAGGAAGTTGATCCCAGACAGTTCCGGGCGGGAATAGATCTTAAGGATGGCTTCCTTTGTTTCATCCGGAAAGGCGTGGGGAGGTTTTCTGCCTGTATTTTTATGAATGAGAGCTTCTGCACCAGATTCAGGGACTCCTTTCTTGATACGTGTGATCTGGCGTGTAGAAAGACCTAATAACCCGGCAGCCTGTTGTCTTGTAATGGACTTGTCGATGAAACGGTTGATAACAGCCAAAGTTTTGAGTTGTTTTTGAGACAATGTAATCATACCTTCCTTCATAGCTTTATAGTTTATCAAAAAGTGACATTATCTCAAGTGAATCCTGGGGAGACATTATCATAAGTTAATAACACAATAATATTAAGCTTTATTGTAAATGCATTATTACGTATGATATAATCTATTTTATAATCTGGGTAGGGAGGTAAGTTATTATGGATAAACCATGGTATGAAAAGGTAGGTATTTGTGTAACAATTATTGCAGGAATATGTGGAATATTAGGTGTTAGTGTATTTGGGATTATAAAAGCGATTAACAATAAGACGAAAGATTCTAAAACTATAATTGAATCAACACAAAACAATGATAAAATATTAAGTAGTGAACAATTAACAGAATCATTTGTGACGGATTATGAACCAGTAAAAGAAAATATATATAAAGATTCTACATATAAAAGCAATAATGGATATTTTTCAAAACAAGATAAAATGTATTATTTTGCTACATCTGTAGGTATATATAAAACAAATAATGATTTTGAAGAATGCGAATTGATTACAGAGGATCAAAATGCACAATATCTTAATGTCATAGGAGATTGGATTTATTATTCAACCGACAATGGCATATATTCGGTAAAAACAAATGGTAAAGAAAAATCATTGATTGTAGAACTTGATGATTATCCAATAGATATGATGATTGTAGATAAACGAATTTATTTATACTGATTCTCATATTTTTTTAATTGGTGCAGAAGAAATGAAATTAGGTGATGATAATATAATATATTATACTGGTAATTCTATAATAAAAACAGAATATAACGGAGAAAATATAAAAAATTTAAATCAGAAGTTAAGATTTGAATATCCATTAAATTTATGTGAATATGATGAAGAATATATTGCATTTATTATTAAAGACGGAATAGTTAAAATGAATAAAAATACAGGGAAATTAACGTATTTATATCACATAAGTTTAGATTATTTGGGGATTGGAAAATTATGTATTTATAATAATTCTATATTTTTTGAGTATTCCGACGCAAAAGTGCATCCTTTTCGGAAATTCAGAGCACCCTTTTC
>CAJUFL010000040.1 GCA_910585605.1 uncultured Lachnospiraceae bacterium
GTATTTATTGAATTTTCAAGGCGCATAGGCACTTATTCAAGTGCGAAGTTTGAGTCAATAAATACAATTACAGTAAATGGAGGTATCCTTACCGGAGAACTTTCCCACTTTGATCTCGGTTATGGAATAGAAAGTTTGAAAGAGATAACTGTAAATAATGGAACTGTATCAGGATACGTCCTTCCTTCAATTACTTCTTCCTCCTCATCTGTAACCGGATGTGGAATCCGGGCAGGCACTTTTCTTAAAGTATACGGTGGAACAGTAACCGGTTTTGCAAATAATAGTTCAACCGTTACATTTCGATCATATGGATGTCAAGGGGGTACTACAGCAGGAGAGCATACTGCCATTACAACTGGAAGCAAAGTACGGGTTACAGGCGGATATGACTCCATGCAGATATACGACTCCATACAGCTCAATGATACTGGTCATTACTACATTGATTCAGAAAGCGGTATGAACTGCCGATACGTCCAGTTTACAACACCGGTTTCAGGAATCGGAACCAGCTCCGGTCCGTCTTCCGACCTGACAATTGATGAATCTATCAGCCTGGATGCATCAGTGATACCGGAGGCTGCATCCGACCAGACCATCATCTGGAAATCCAGCGACGATACCATCGCCTCTGTGGATGAGAACGGAAAAGTCACCGGTCACAAACCTGGTACTGCAACCATTACCGCAACCACCAAAGACGGCAACTTTGTAAAGGAATTTACCGTAACCGTATCCAAAAAGGACGGTCCGGGAGCTCCTGCCGGGGTTACCGGAACAGCACCCACCGTACAGGGGGGAAATGACGGTAAGCTTAACGGGGTGAATCCATCCATGGAATACAGCACCAATAAGGACTTTACCGATGCTAAGGACTGCACCGGTAATGAGGTGACAGGCATTCCTGCGGGCACTTACTATGTGCGTGTGAAGGAAACGGATACGACAAAGGCAGGCGATGCCGCAACTGTGACGGTTCCGGATGGCAATGCATCCGGCGGCGGGAACTCTGGAACCGGCATAGGTTCGGGAGACCCCAAAACAGACCAGGCAGTTGCTGACAGCCTGGGAGTATCCACAGACACGGCAAAACAGATCATTGATGAGGCATCTAAGCTTGGGGTTTCCACAGATACCCTTCTGATTACCGATACTTCCATCAAGAACCAGAAATCAGACGCTGACCTCAAGGGTTCCACTTTCGGAATGCTGAAGGCGAGAACCTCCAACCTGAAAAAGAATTCAGTAACGGTAAAATGGGATAAAGTAAAGAATGCAGACGGCTATATCCTCTATGGCAACAAATGCGGTAAGAAGAATACGTTCAAGCATATCAAGACCTTTACTAAAAACAGCACGGTAAAATACACACAGAAGAAACTGAAGAAGGGAACCTATTACAAATACCTTGTAGTGGCATATAAGAACATAAACGGTGTAAAGGTGACGATCGCGGCATCCAAGAATGTTCATGCCACCACTAAGGGCGGCAGATTTGGTGTGGCAAAATCAGTCAAGGTGAATAAGACCAGCAAGACCCTGGCAGTAAAGAAGAAATTTAAGATTAAGGCTTCGGAAGTGAAGCTGGATAAGAAAATCAAACACCACCGCAACATCAAATTTGAATCCGATAACAGCAGGGTAGCTACGGTAAACAGCAAGGGAGTGGTAACTGCAAAGCAGAAAGGCAGATGCTATATCTATGTATATGCGCAAAACGGAGTCTACAAGAGAATCAGGATCACCGTAAAATAACAGATACCGTACTGCTGATACTAGCATCCTGTATTTCCAATAGCATAAAACCGGCAGATTCATTTAGCGGGATGAATCTGCCGGTTTTTCTATATAATTTTAATTTAATCCATCAAAATAATCCCTGATTTTATTTTTCAGTTTTCCTGGATAACGGGAACCGTTTACCTTTTTATAAGCCTTTTCCTTATATTTTCCAGAAACTTCTCCATAGCTTACTTTATTACCCGACCATGCCTGGGATCGGCTGGATTTCTCTTTTGTACTACTGTCGTTTCCGTTTGCTTTTCCTGTTAAATTTCCGTCATCGCCAGTTTCCCCATCAGGGACCGTGATATTTTCGTTCGTCTTTCTTGCTCCCTCCTGACCTTCCTTTCCGCCATGATTCCAGCCACCTCCGGAACCGTTCCCTGTACCACTGCCATTACCGGAACCTCTTCCATTTTGTCCTGCATTTCCCTGTCCGTTTCCAGACCCGCTGTTTTGACCATTATTCTGATTATGATTTGCATTACCATTCTGGCTGTTGTTCTGATTCCCCTTATCATTTTGATTACCGCCGTTATTTTGGGAATTACCCTGACTAATGTTATCCGAAGACTTCTCTTGATCGTCCTTGGAACCGGTATTACTTCGATTATCCGCCAAGTCTGTCTGATCTGCCTCTCTGTTCTCAAGAGCTTCATTCAATGCCTGCTGTGCCCCCTCATAATCGCTGTCAGAATAACTGGAATCTTTGTAATTCTCCGCTGCTTTTTTTAATGCTTCATCACCCATGGCATCCGCTAATTTTTTTAACTTCTTATACGCATCCTGCTTTTCCTTACGGTTTCCTTTTTGGGCCTTCGCAAGTGCTTCTTCGGCTTCCTTTGCCAGATCACTTTCCTTTCTTCCGGCAGCCTCCCTGGCTTCCTTTACCGCATCTTGCATAGTTTCGCTCAATGTTTTATTTTCGGTCTTATCAGCTGCCATTTCCATTTTTTTCGTTATGCGTTCCTGTGCTTTTTTCAATTCTTCCCTGGAACCAGCTTCTGACAATTCATGCTTTGCATTTTCAATCTGCTCCTTGATTTCAACCGCCTCAGTTTCCGAAATCTCCCTGTTTTGCTCTAACTTCTTCTCTACCTTTTCCAAACGCGCAATCTCTTCCTTGGCTTCTTTTTCTATATCCTTTCTAACCTGTGATGCTTCTCTTGCAGGCGTTTCTATCATGCTGCCTGCTGCGAATACCAGGGAAAGTCCTACTATGGCTAACACCTGTTTCCATGAAAACCGCAATGGAAATTCTTTACGGATTTGAAAAGCATCCATAACCTTTAATGCATCCTTCTTCTGTAAAGTACTGAAAGAATCTTCTTTTCCTTCCAGAAAAAATGCAGTGGAAATCCTTTCTTTATGACCTTTAGAATCTGCCCTTAATGCTGCCTCCATTGGGGTAGGGGTTTTATAAATACCCATCACAAATCCTGTCACAAAACAAATCCCCACGATTCCGACTGCAACAGGCACTGCATAATAAAACGGAACCACCATGGAAATAAAAGAAAGAAGAACCCCGGTCAGCAAACCAATCACCACAAATTTTATTATATATTCGATTATCTTCTGCTCCCGAAGCCTTGCCCTCACACGGTATACAAATCGCCTGATTTTCTGATCCAAAATAAGTCTCCTTTCATGCCGCATTATTTCTCCAATTCTTCATCCTCATAGTACATATCAACAGTCATGCATCGCAAATCCATATTATTTAACACGTCTTTTAATTTTCTTAATTCGTTTGGTGTCAAAGTAATTCCTTTTCCCATTTTTGTATGATCTGCATTCCATGAACGCAATTCATATACAGGTTCACGATTTGCCCATGTCACTATATTACATTCTTTTGTCCAGCCGTTATTCATCTTTGAAATATCTGCAATATGCTGAATAATAGTATACTTTTTCATTTAACCTTACTTCCTCTTCCTGTTTCTTGTGACAGCAATATTCCTGGCTGCCAGCTTTAAAAACCCAAATGATATCAGCAGATTGCATATAATCGACACAGGAATCCAATATTTATAGAGATTTCCCAGAGTAATGGATATATTCCCTGTCTCTTTAATGATGTCATATATACTGGCACTAGACATAGCCCGGAGCATAAAATCAAAAATTGGCGAATAAGGATTGAGCATCATTACTAGTGGAACTGCCCCTGGAGAAAACGATGGTGCCGCACTACCGGGAAGATTTGCCTGATATGCTTTTATGGCCAGTCCTGCATAAAAAATTACAGAAGTAACCACGATAATTCCAACACCAATAGCAATCGTAAGGATTGTTGCCATAACTGATTTTTTGACCACGCTGGAACAAAATATACCAACGCTCCCCACATATATACCAAGATACAAAAGCATTGCAATCAACCCAAACAGAGCAAACCAACTCATTCCGCCAAGCACAAATGCAATCGCCATAACCGGTATACTGGTGATCATATACATCATGACCACCATCATGGCAGAACCAAGCTTTCCAAATGCGATATACAACGGAGATACCGGAGTGGTTAACATAATATCTAATGTCTGCCGCTCCCTTTCCCCTGAAATGGAACCTGATGTAATAATCGGGACAATCAGACTGATCAGTCCGCATTCCGTGCATCCGAGAATGGGAAACAGGGAACTTAAGGATGAATAATCATAACTCATCACCCCGCCCATTGCATTGGTAGATATAATGACCAGAACTACGATCAATGTCAGGAATGCATTAATTCCCATAATGGCAAAGGACATCTTAATACTTCTTGAACCTACCATCAGTTCTTTTTTTAAGATTGGATTCATATGAATTCTATTTTTCATGCCTGCTTTCCTCCCGTTATTTCAAGGAACAAAGATTCCAGATCTTCTTTTTCCCTGTAAAAATTGCTGACTAAAATATTCCGTTCCAGCAGATTCTTTAAAAGCTGTGCCGCAGCCTGCTCGTCTCCCGTAAAGGAAATCCTTATTTCCTCTTCTGTAAACATTACCTTCCCCACATTAGGCTGCTCCTTCAATACTGTGGAAATATATTGGTGGCTCTCCTCTTCCTCATTATAATCCGGTGTAAATGCACGCATACAAATCGGTCGGATTCCCTGGGATTTCTGCATAATCTCTTCTACTTTCCCATTTATGATCAACTGTCCGTGTTCCATTATTCCGATACTGGTACACATTTCCGCAAGCTCCGGAAGAATATGAGAGCTGATGATAATGGTTTTCCCCATGGAACCCAGATTCTTTAGAATCTCCTTCATCTCGAATCTGGCTCTTGGATCCAGACCGGAATTGGGTTCATCCAAAACCAGCAGGTCTGGATTATGAATCAGTGCCCTTGCCACGCAGAGACGCTGCTTCATTCCTCTTGAAAGGGTATCTACGAATTCCTCCTTTTTATCCGACAGATTTACCAATTCCAAAAGCCCCTCTGCAATCTCGTCCACATCATCTTTTTTCATCCCGTACATGGAACCATAAAATTCCATATATTCCATAACCTTGAGATTATCATAGACACCAAAGAAATCCGGCACATATCCAACCTTTCTTTTAATATCCTCCGGATTTTTGATAGCACTGATGCCGTCTACCAGCACCTCTCCGCCGGTTGCTTTTAAAAGACCGCATACAATCCGCATCGTCGTAGTTTTTCCCGCACCGTTGGGACCCACAAACCCAAATATTTCTCCTTTTTCTATGTGAAGGTTCAAATCATTTAATGCAAGGAATTTCCCATATTTTTTGGTCAGACCCTGAATTTGCAGCATTATTCATCCCCCCTTGCAATAATCCTAGGTATATAAGCACTGTACCCGGTATTTACCGTATCATAACGTAGTACTATGATATTTCCTGACATATATTTCTTTAAGTCTTCTCCCGACAAAACTTTGCCATCTTCAAAGATCAAATCATAATCTCCTGTTTCCGGGTTGTATGCCGACACTCTTGCATAACTTCCACCATTAACTGTCCCTTCCGCTCCAAAGTACAGATTTTCTAAAGCTGTAATCCCCGGACTGTTTTCAAAAGAATACGTAATTGTTACCGCCTCATTGTACATCATCCCGTCTTGCGTATCATACTCTCCCTGACTGGACACTATCATTGGATCCAGACTGGAATAATACACACCTTTTACATCCTCATATTCTGCCTCATATGTCTCAAACAGTACACTGATTCCTGACTGTTTTACCTCGGCTTCTTCTATAAAATCCGGCTTATAACCTTCAACAGACGCCCATACATATCCCTTGTTATATTCCTGTGTGTTGACAAAACCGGATTCCATACTTGTATCAATCTGATACTGTCTATATAGCTTACGGTCTGAACTCTGAATAAAAGGATTCACGCCAATCCCATTGTATATCTGTTCAAAAGTACCATACCCTGTCGATTCTATCAGTTTGGAAGTATTGATCGTTATCTGCTCTCCCTTTTTTATATCACCGGCCTGGTAAAAATACTTTTCAAAAGTCACCACAACTCCTGACAGGTCATATTTTGTGTTATTAGTTATGGTTCCTTCAAATCCTGTTGTATAACATTTTAAATCACAATCAATCGTCCCAATGTCATTCCCGCTGTTTTTTTTCACAGCAAATGCCGTATCCTGAAATGTTTCACTATTATTCAGAGTCAGTTCTGTCCCGCCGCCCGTTTTATTGATCATATAATCAAATTGTTTATGAGAATCTTCCACTCCAAACAGGCTATAGGTGTAATCCAAAAAATTATATTGGAATGCTGTATACCCTTCCTTAATCTTAATCTTATATTTCTGTGCTCTCGGACATGTAACATTGGTATATATTTCTTCTTCCTGATATTCATCTTCCAGTGATATCAGGGAAAATGTATTTACAAGCGGTATCCTGATCCGGTAAATAAATCCTGTCAGATAAATGATACCAGTAAACACAAATGCCGTAACCGGAACTGCAATCCATATTTTTTCCCTTCTCTTAACCGCCTTTAATATCAGGTACAATAAAGGTCCCACGAAAATAACATAAATCAGCAAAATACAGCCATATAAAAGAGCACTTGGTTTTTTACTCTCGTCTGCCGCCTTAGCCAGATTAATGCCGCTATACCACATTCCCGACATATTTCCGCTTCCATTTAAACGTGCTGTTATCGCCTCTACTGCTGATGTCTCTAGCAGCAGTTTTGCCAAATCTCTGTTTACAGAACAACTGGCCACCGGCTCCATGCCAAGAGCATAAGATAATACAACAACCCTGCCTGCTCCGATACGCTTCTGGTATGCTGTTTTATCATCAGAAAAACCAGACATCTCTGTAGCATCTGTAAATGCAAATTCTACGCATTCTACATTAGAAACGGAGATTCCGCTGTCCGTCTGCTGCTCAGCTGTTTTATCATCTCCTTCCGGCTGGTCATTTTCTCCTTCTGTAGTATCACTCTCAGACTGATCATTTTCTCCTCCTGCGGGATTTTCTTCTGACTGGTCTTTTTCTCCGTTTGCAGTATCGTCTTTCTTTCCTGCATTCCCTCCTTCAGCCCCACCGAAATCCTCCAATTCAGAAAATTCCCATCCTATATTCTTCTTTTCAACCTTTCCTAATGTTCCCGTGATAAAATCATCCGTGAAACAATGCAATACATTCTGATAATTACTTCCTAATGCAAGAACCAGCACTCCTCCATTATTCACCCATTCCTTTAATGCCATATACTGCCCGTCAGAAAGGCTTGCAGTATCAAAGTTGTCAAGAATGATATAATTTAATACCGACAATGCCCCACTGTCTGCCGGCATGGAATCCTTTGTCAGTTCCAATGTCCGTACCGCCGGCAATCCCTGATTGCCTGCTATATTTATTGCAATTCCGTCAAAATAATTCAGAGCACTATAATCATCACTTAAAATCCCCACCGTAACACTATTTCCCACACTGGATAGCGTAAGCTGCTTGGATTCAGAATAAAGAAGGTTTTCCTTCTCATCCAGCAATTCAATCTTTATCTTTCCTGAGTTTCCCAGAGAAGACGGGATAAATGTAAAAGTCTTTGCTTCTCCCGCTGCCAGAGAAATCTCTTCCCCGTAAGCTGCTATTTTCTGCCCGCTATCTACCACTGGTATTACCCGCAGGGTTCCTGTAAAGTTATTTCTGCTCTCTACCTTTACTTTCACTACTGCCGGATTATCATAAACGGCAAATCCGTCAATTCCATATTCCATTTCTACTTTAAAATCCGCATTTTCCTTCGTTCCTTTTTCTTTGGTATCCTTTGCTTCTGCAAAAAATGCAGGAAAGAAAATCCCTTGCAGCAACACAAATATTGTCATGATTGCCAGAATTCTTTTATTACTTATCCTTTTCATATCCCTCTCCTTTTTCTGATATAGCACTCTGCTTCGATGGTTATATCATGAGCACTGCTCATGATCAGCATTCAGAAAAATCACCCTTGCGAGCAAGTGATTTTTCTTCATTATATCATAATAAATCCTGCTGTAATTCTTACTTTTTTCTTAAGACAGCAACACTACCGGACAACGCAGTCATCCGCTGCATTTGGTCCGGCAGTGTTATCTTAACGTTTATACTTTCCCTTTCGTACGAAAGCCTGTCCTGTTTTTTCTTTCATCTTATCGTACTGCTCGTACATATCCTGTACACTGTTCTCTAACAGAAAATAATGCTTGATGTACGGAACCATCAGACACATCAATGCAAAAATCAGAAGAACCATGGAAACAGAAAAATTATCAATTGTATACAAAAATGCCATTACCGTTAAAATTGCAAAGGTCACTGTTACAATCAGATGAATCAGTCTCTCGTGGGCAAAAAATGCAATCTGTACCAGGTGCTTTTGTATTTCCTCCTCCCAGTTGATTCCTTCTTCCTGTGTATCTAACAAATTATCAATGTATGCCATATACTGCCTGATTCTGTCTGCCATCCGTATCTCCTCCTTATCAGCCTTTCTATATAAATTCCTCAATTTGGGACAAAGGCAGCTGGGTTTTCTCCGCAACCTGTTCTGCCGTCATTCCGCTGTCTAAAAACCTGCGTGCGACATATTCCATGGATTCACCGATTTCTATCACATGTCTATCCGGGTCATAAATACGGATAACCCTCTGTCCCCAATCATGCTCCTTGCATCGGTTCAGATATTCTATGGAATATTCACTATCATCCAGCCTTTTCAAAAACCCGTCTATATCATTTTCTTCAAAATATAGTTCCGCATCGTTGCCGCCAGTAACAGCTTTTTTCCCAATAAAGCTTTCCCAAAGCTTCTTTTCCTGAAGTGCCAGTCCTTCTGTGAGTATCACATTTTCACCAAAATCCGCAGCCACCATAAGACCAAATAAATCTTTATAAAATGCCTTTGACCTCTCTATATCATTTACTACGATCAGTATGTTTTTAAGCCGCATATCCTGCTCCTTTTTCTTTTCATTTTCAGTCTTTTATCTTATTCATATCTGCTATTATCCTATTATATCAATTCTGCTCATACTTTTCCACCTAATTCCATAAATATACGGCAAAACTGCCACATCAAGCCAAAAACCACTTCATGTGACAGTTTCAAAATACAACCTATATGTTCACTATATATCATTTTAAAAAAATGATTAGTCATCAATCTCAATGTTCCCCATACTGCATGTGATTTTAATATTTTTATCGCTGTCTCCATCCCGTCGATATTGGGAGGAATATACATCATCATTGATCTCAATGCTTCCAAGGGATACCTGCAAATCTAATGTATAACTGGAAAGAGGCCAGTCACTGGATAAATCTACATCTCCAAGGTCATTGCTGACTGTTAGATCGTCAAAAGTACAGTCTTCAATTTCACAATTTCCCAGATTACATTTACAGATAATAGAGGAAGCTGTTACATTCGCAATAGAAGCTTCACCCAAATCACAGCTTATATCAACCTTGTCTGCAGTGAAACCTGAAATCTCTATATCCCCAACATCACAGCTTCCTGAAACATCTGATAACTGTGCATTCTGCGGTATCGTAATGACAATATCACAGTCATCATTCCCATTGCGTTTTGGAAAATATGGATTTTGGGAAGTTTCCGTGACTGTCAGCGTATCATTTTCCACCTTATATTCCACAACCTGATTCTTTGTGCAATGATATGAAATGTGGTAGCTGCTTCCCACTTCAATCGTTACTTCAGACAGATCAATATCAAAAACAATATTATGGAATTCATCCAAGGTTTCCTGATTACTGATTTTTCGGGAACGAGAAGTGTCTGCTTCAAAATGCTCAAAAAAATCCTGTCCCCACCCCATAAAACGATAACAGCTTCCACCGATTATGCAAAAAATCGTTATTATCCATATTACAGTAAGATAAATACTTTTTTTCATGATATTTTCCCTCCTTCTCTTCTACATTTTTCGAAAATTAGTTTTTATAATAGCATGTACACAAGCAGCAACCGGCCAGATTATCCACGTCATGTCCCAGTCAAAGGTCAAAAAACTGATACAGAGATAAATACAGGTAACTGTCTGCCAGTAAACATCCATTATGTCAGCAACCACCTGACTGGTATACTCCACTTCCTGAGCTCGCTCTGGTACATTTGCATTTCCCATTGTTCCCTTTGCATTCAGAGCCAGCAAAGACTGATATCCTTTATTCCGGTTGCCAGTAAAAACGATCAGATACACACCGATTGCAACTGAAACAAACATAAACGCCCCTGAACATTCATACCAGAAACCCACAGGAAATATAGCATCAAGGAAAATGGCAGGTACCACACATAAGATACAGAGCATACATCCAATACATAAATGCAGGGTATGGCTGATGCGGACATTTTCAAACTGTTTTCTGACATAATCTGTTGTCTGAAAATCAATTCCCACTGCATGGTTTTTGATTTTCTGCCATTTGCGGGTCATAGTGCCTGCGAAAATGAAAAGCGCCACGGCAATCGCAACCAGTAAAAACATGAAAAGTGCATCCACTTCCGCCAGTAAAGCAATATTACGGCTGCCACGCCATGTATTCGAAAATGCATCAATACAGATTACCGGAACCGGTGAAAGGATACAGAGCATCACACCAATTGCAATCAACCGGCTTCTTGTCACCATATCTTTTAAAAATTCCTTTGCATCTTCTAACGAAAGCATCTCGGAAGGTACAACCTCCTCTTCCACATAGGTCTTAATTCCCAAATTCTCCGCTAATTCTTCCAGATTGCCAAATTCAGAAATGACAATACCGATAGCTTCATTTTCTGCTTTCCCTTCATTTTTCAGTTCTGTGTATTTATCCTCCATCATCTGCAAAAGTTCTCTTTTTGCTTTTCGAACCTCCGGGGTGTCCGGCAAATTCAAAAACATATTTTCCAAATAATCTTTTAGGGTCTTCATGATTATACTCCTTTCCCAACTTTATTTTGACAGGTTGATCCTCCGTTTTTTGTGATAAATTTCTCTACCACCTCTTTGGTAAGCATCCATTCCTCACATTTTTCCTGATAATACTGCCGTCCGGCATCGGTGATTCGGTAATAGGTTCTCCGCTTGCCACCTGCCACATCTTCATTCTGAAAAGATTCAATATAGCTGTTCTTTTCCATGCGGTTAAATGCGGAATAAAGTGTTGTCTCTTTAATAATATATTTTTCACCAGACAGACACTTAATCTGCTTGGATATCTCGTAACCATAGGAAGGTTTTTCCAAAAGCAGATAAAGAATAATCGTATCGTTATATCCGCGGATAACGTCACTGCTTATTGTTATCATAGATTCTCCTTTCCTTAATTTTAATTATTTTTAGATTGAGAAGTAAAAATGTTATATTACTACGTCAGACATTGGTACGACTATCGTACTACGGCTGACGTAGTAATAATATAACAATGATTTACAGAAATGTCAAGTTGTTATACAACCATATATACAATTTTTTAAAACCGGGTTGACACTTCTTCATCAATGTGGTAATCTTCTCTTAGTTACAGCAATTATATAATCATTTTTAAATACTGTGATAAGGAATAGTAGGATTTCCGGAGTATTCAGAGAACTGCTGGCAGGTGTGAAGCAGTTACGAAAGAGATTTGAACTCGCCTTTGAGTAGCCCGCTGAACATATCTGATCAGATAAGTAGGTGAGGACGGAGCCCAGCCGTTATGACAGGGAGGATATAAGATTCTTAAGAATCCGTATCTGCAATAAGTGCGTACAGCAATGTATGAATTAGAGTGGTACCGCGTAAGTGTCAGTCTTACGTCTCTAGACAGGAGACGTAAGGCTTTTTTTACTTTAGCAGCCCCCTCATAAGCAGGATGCTCTTATATTGCGATATATATCCGGGAAAACAATCATATTCTATTAAGGAAAGAGAGGTATTATATTATGATGGATGCAACCAAGTATAAGAGAAATTATTTTATGCCGCCGGAGGAATCTCTGGAATGGACCAAAAAAGAGTATATTGACAAAGCACCTGCATGGTGTTCAGTTGATTTGAGAGACGGCAATCAGGCCTTAATCGTACCAATGAGCTTAGAAGATAAAATAGAATTTTTCAAAATGTTAGTCGCAGTGGGATTTAAAGAAATCGAGGTTGGATTTCCTGCCGCATCCGAGACAGAATACGAATTTTTAAGGGCATTGATCGACAGAAGCTTAATCCCAGATGATGTAACGATTCAGGTTCTTACCCAGGCAAGACCACATATCATTCAAAAGACGTTTGAAGCTGTAAGAGGCTGTAAACATGCGGTTATTCATTTATACAACTCTACATCACTGGCCCAGCGCGAACAGGTATTCAAAAAATCCAAGGAAGAGATTATCGAGATTGCAGTAGAAGGTGCCAAAATGTTACTGGATCTGACCAAGCAGGACGGAGGCAATTATCAGTTTGAGTACTCACCGGAAAGCTTTACCGGAACCGAGGTTGATTTTGCTCTGGAAATCTGCAATGCCGTTATTGATATATGGAAACCGACTCCTGACAATAAGGTGATCATCAACCTGCCGGCTACCGTGGAAATGTCATCACCCCATGTATATGCCAGCCAGATTGAATACATGAGCAAGCATCTGTCCATGAGAGAAAATGTGATTTTATCATTACATCCACATAATGACCGCGGCTGCGGTGTTGCAGATGCCGAGTTAGGAGTACTTGCGGGAGCAGACCGTATCGAAGGCACCTTATTCGGAAACGGAGAACGTACCGGCAATGTAGACATCATTACACTGGCAATGAATATGTATACCCATGGCGTAGACCCTAAACTCGATTTTAGTGATATTCCTAAAATTACAGAACTGTATGAACAGGTTACAGGTATGCATGTATATGAACGTTCACCATATACTGGTAAGCTGGTATTTGCAGCTTTTTCCGGCTCCCATCAGGATGCCATTGCAAAAGGCATGCACTGGAGAGAGGAAAAAAATTTAAAAGACTGGACTGTTCCTTATTTACCGCTTGATCCACACGATGTAGGCAGAGAATATGACGGTGATGTCATTCGTATCAATTCCCAATCAGGAAAAGGCGGTATCGGCTATATCTTAGAACAGCGTTATGGTTTCAACTTACCCGCAAAAATGCGTGAAGATCTGGGTTATGCTGTCAAGAACGTATCTGACCATATGCACAAGGAACTGTCTCCTGAAGAAATTCTTGGGATTTATAACAAAGAGTATGTCAATATCAAAACTGCAATCAAATTGGATGAATGCCATTTTGTGCAGGAAGGAAATGGTGTCTTCTCTACTGCTATTACCATCAAACGTGACGGAACGCCAAAGATATACCATGGTACCGGAAACGGACGTCTGGATGCAGTTGCTAATGCCGTAAAGAAACACTTCCATGTTGAATTTAAATTAATCTGTTACGAAGAACATGCTTTACAGCACGGCTCCAACTCCCAGGCTTGTGCCTATGTCGGAATTGAAGCACCGGAAGGTGTTGTTACCTGGGGATGCGGTATCAAAAATGATATCATTGATGCCTCTGTATGTGCATTGTTATCTGCTGTAAATAAAGTATTGGATAAAAAAAATATCAAGTAGCACCATTTTTAAGTACTATCAAAACTTTATTCCATCTGGACATGACAAAACGGGACTGTCGCATTAAGCAAAATGAAAATAAAACTTAATGTGACAGTCCTATTAATTAAACCTCCATATCCGCAACATAAGCCTCAATACTTCTATGTGCCCTGTCATATTCCTCCATCAAATGGGCATGCCCTGCTATCGCATCATCTATACGATTCTCCTTGCAGGCAAATTCCTGTGCCTGAGCAAGCTGTGCAATCTCTTCAACCCCAAGGCTTCTCATCCCGCCTTTTAACGCATGGATCAATATTGTATATTCCTTCCAATCCTGCTCCCTGAATTTTTCTTCAATCTCACCCTTCCGCTGAACTTCAAATTCCAGACAATATTCCAATAATTCTTTATACATATCCCTCTGACCACCCATATTTTCCAGTGCCTGTTTTTCATTTATGTCCATATACGGAAAATTCCTCTGCACGGTCGTCTTGATTTCCGGCTCTTTTAACAGACTGTCATCTGCCAGTTCTGACTCTTTTTCCTTTTCCTCATCAATCATCTCAATTTTAGAAGCAGGCAGCCATCTTCTTAAAATCTTATCCACGGTCTTCAAGCCTACCGGTTTAGGCAAAAAGCCCTGAAAACCCTGCTGTAAAAACATCTCCCTTGCACCATTTGCCACATTAGCCGTAAGTGCAATAATAGGAAGATTCCTGCCATATTCACCACCGGTTCTCCTAATAATCTCAGTAGTCTCTATTCCGTCTAATTCCGGCATCATATGATCCATAAATACAATATCCATATCCTGGTCCTTTAAGAGTTCTATCGCCTCTTTCCCGCTCCTTGCCAGAGTACAGGTGATATCATATAGCTTTAATATTCCCTCTGCCACACGCAGGTTGATTTCATTATCATCTACTACCAGTGCTCTTGCAAATGGTGCTTTAAATACAATCTTTACTGCTTTTTCATCTATAAACTGATTATAAAATGCTTCTCCGTTTAATGCAGACAACACGTTCATGGAATAAAACGGCATATTGACACCATATATATTTTCTCCCAGTCTGACCGGATACTGCGGATCAAATACTACAAATACTTTTATATCCCCTGAAATCTGATCAAAATAATTTCTCTGATCGGTATACTCTGCCACACCCATAAAAATATGGGTCATTTTACCTTCCTCAACCACTTTCAACACTTCCTCGAAACTATGGATTGTACGGTAAGAAATCTTCAATTCCTCCCAAATATGCCGGTTAACCAGCTTATAATAAGGAATTCCCTTTGTATTCTCCTGCTCGCCGTCCTCATACAGGGCCACCTTGATATCCTCATTTCCCTTCAACGTCAGAAATGGTGCCGAATCTGCAATCCGCTGGGGAATATCCGCAACAATCGTGGTTCCTTCGCCATACTCACTGTATATCTTAATCGTTCCATGCATTGTCTCCACCAGACGTTTGCAGAGGACCAGTCCAAGCCCGGTTCCTTCAATAGAGCGGTTTCTTTTGGAATCCATACGGGTAAAAGATTCAAACAAATGAACCTGCTCTTCCTTCTTAATTCCAATCCCAGTATCCTTCACCTGCATCTTCAGCCAGTTCTCACCATCCTTTTCATGGCAGGACACGGAAATAAATACATATCCCTCTTCCGTAAACTTTACTGCGTTACTGACAAAATTCATTAAAATCTGACGATTTCTCAAAACATCTCCATACAACTGTCTTGGCATATTCGGACTACAGTCAACAATAATATCGATATCCTTAAATCCTTTTCTGAACATAGCAGTATTGGCAATATCCTGAATTACTGATGCAATGGAATACGGCTCATATATGATATCCATTTTACCTGATTCAATTTTTGAAAAATCCAATATATCATTGATAATACCTAACAAATTCTCCCCTGAAGACTGTATGTTATAACAGTACTCTTTTACTTTGTCACTGATATCTTCTTCCCGCATGATCAATTCGCTCATACCTACAATGGCATTCATCGGGGTACGGATCTCGTGAGACATATTTGCCAGAAACTCGTCTTTACTCTTCTGGGCAATATTTAAAAGAGTATTCTGTGTTTCTATCTCCTCTACCTTTTGCTGGTAAAATAACACCATAAGATTCTCAGTGATCAAAAATGCCTCACAAAACAATATCATCATTAAATAATATCCGATGCGCACCTGACTGACGATAACAGAATACTGCGTAATAATACTAAAAACAATGGCTAAATTAACAATTATGATATATCTCATGTTCAACCGCATATTTCCAATAATGGAAATTAAGGCTCCGGAAACCATATAAATACAGATACCAAAAACAAGAGAATTCATCTCTCTTCCTATCAGATAAGTTGCAACCATTATACAGATGATAAAGCCAGTCTGAGACCATAGCAAATCTTTTAATAACAATAAACATATTGCTGCAATGACAGACATTCCTACCGCATACATCAAAACATGCTTTGTCACTTCCCAATCCAGAAAATTTGCCGAATACACTACATGTACCATCACAAAAAGAATAAATTCTATAATTTCGATTAAATTAGCAGTTTTACGACCTACCATATATATCTCCTCCGGTCATTTTTACTATATCCTTAAACTTATAAAAGCAGTTTGAATTAATATAAAAATGACACCAGAAAAATACAATTCCGGTGCCATTTTCTTCCGCCTTTATTCTATTGATGATCTCACTTTCACACTATCTATGCATAAAGCGGGTATTTGGAAGTAATTGACTTTACAAGTTCTTTTGCCTTTGCCTCATCCTTATCAATCACCGCCGCCTTGATAGCATCTGCAATCACAATCATATCTTCTTCTTTTGCACCTCGAGTTGTAATAGCCGGAGTTCCCAGCCGGATACCGCTTGTCACAAACGGAGATTTGGGATCGTTTGGTACAGTATTTTTATTGGCTGTAATGTGGACACTGTCTAATAATTTCTCCACTTCCTTACCTGTCAGATCAAGATTTTGCAAATCCACTAACATTAAATGATTGTCCGTGCCTCCTGAAACGATACGAAATCCTCTTTCCATCAATGCCTGAGACAGTGCAGCTGCATTCTTAACTACCTGTGTCTGATAAGCCTTATACTCATCAGATAATGCTTCTTTAAAGCAGACTGCCTTTGCTGCAATCACATGCATCAAAGGACCTCCCTGGATTCCCGGAAATACTGCTTTATTAAAATTATACTTCTCATTTACCTCATTGCTGGATAATATCATACCACCTCTAGGACCTCTTAACGTCTTATGGGTTGTAGTGGTCGTAACATGAGCATATGGGATTGGACTCATATGTAAGCCTGCCGCTACCAAACCTGCAATGTGTGCCATATCTACCATCAACACGGCTCCCACTTCATCAGCAATCTCACGGAAACGCTTAAAATCAATCGCTCTCGCATAAGCAGATGCACCTGCCACGATTAATTTGGGTTTACATTCCTTTGCAAGCCGAAGCACTTCGTCATAATCAATCACTCCGTCATCATTCACACCATATGGTACAACATTAAAATACTTTCCTGACATATTAACCGGTGAACCATGAGTTAAATGACCTCCATGTGCGAGATTCATTCCCATAAACGTATCTCCGGGTTCCATGATAGCAAAAAATGCAGCCATATTAGCCTGTGCTCCTGAATGCGGCTGGACATTCACATATTCACATCCAAATAACTCTTTTGCTCTTTCTCTTGCTAAATCCTCAACAACATCTACATGTTCACATCCACCATAGTATCTCTTTCCCGGATACCCTTCTGCATACTTATTGGTTAGGGGGCTTCCCATTGCCGCCATTACTGCTTTGCTTACAATGTTCTCTGAGGCAATCAACTCAATATTCTCATCCTGTCTATTAATCTCATCAGTCATCGCCTTTGCTACTTCGGGATCAAAATTATTAACTTCTTCAAAACTGTACATCCTGCACCTCCATTATTATGACCTAATTGTACTCTTGTTTCCTCTATTCTGCAAGACCCTCTTTATAGGGTTCCGGTAAAGGCATCCATGCTATCACACTTCTATCTTTGCTTTCCCTTCCTCTGGTTTCTATGACAAAACCATGTAACCGGAAACTATAACTGCGTACAAAAGTACTGTTCCCGTTGCTACAGATAAAAGTATTGTTCCTGCGAATCTCTTCCACACTGGGTTCTCTGTCTCTGCATAAAATCCACTGATTCATAAAATTATTCTCCTCCTAAAAATCATAAAATTATTAATATATGACAATAAATCCTCACATTTTTGAATAATTTATGTAATATTTTACACTGATTTTACTGTTTGTGCAAGAGAGAATATCCAGATTTCAGAACAATATGAAATATCAATAATACAAGAAAACTTCCTCTTTGAAATTCTCAAAAAGGAAGTCCGTTTTTCTTATTTTGCAGTTAATCTGTCATTTTCCACATCAATTGCGATTGTCTCTTCCACACTTACATTTCCAGCTAATATCATTCTGGCCACCAATGTATCTACATTTTTTTGCAGATATCTCTTCAGTGGTCTTGCTCCGTATACCGGATCATAACCATGTTCCACAATATATTTTTTTGCCTCTTCGGTGATTACAAGAGATAACTCTTTTTCTGCCAGTCTCTTATTTAAATCCTTTACCAGCAAATCAATAATATTATCAATATTATCTTTGGAAAGAGGTTTAAATAATATAGTCTCATCCAGGCGGTTCAAAAACTCTGGTCTGAAATGCAGCTTCAGTTCTTCAAATACCCGTTCTTTTGTTTCTCCGGTTATCTCCCCATTTTCATCAATTCCATCTAACAGATAAGCAGATCCGATATTGGAAGTCATAATCAAAATAGTATTTTTAAAATCAACCGTCTTACCCTTAGAATCGGTAATCCGCCCGTCATCCAATACTTGTAATAAAACATTGAACACATCCGGATGTGCTTTTTCAATCTCATCAAATAAAACAACCGAATATGGCTTTCTTCTGACCGCTTCCGTCAGCTGACCTCCTTCATCATATCCTACATATCCCGGAGGTGCTCCTATCAATCTGGCCACAGAATGTTTCTCCATATATTCACTCATATCAATACGCACTATATTGGCTTCATTATCAAACAATGCCTGTGCTAATGTTTTTGCCAGTTCCGTCTTTCCAACACCAGTAGGACCTAAGAATAAAAAGGAGCCGATTGGTTTCGTCGGATCTTTGACCCCCGCTTTGGAACGGATAATGCAATCAGAAACCAGTTCCACTGCCTCATTTTGTCCTACCACTCTCTGATGGAGAGCATCCGCCAAATGCAGCGTCTTATTTCTCTCACTTTCCGTTAATCTGGATACCGGAATTCCTGTCCACTTAGAAACAATTCCTGCAATTTCCTCTTCTGAAACATTCTCATGTACCAGACTCTTCTCTTTTGTCCCCTCTTTTTCTTCCAATTCTGCCAGCTGCTTTTTAAGCTGTGGCATTCTGCCGTATTGCAGTTCCGCCGCTTTATTCAGATCATAATTGTGCTGGGCAATCTGTATTTCATTATTAACCTGCTCAATTTCCTCTTTTACTGTACGAACCTTATCTACACCCATTTTCTCATTATCCCAGTCTGCCTTCATAGATGCAAATTTCTCATGCAGTTCCCTCAGCTCCTCCTGTAGCTTTTCCAGCCTCTCCCGACTTAACCTGTCTTCCTCATTTTTAAGGGCCGCCTCCTCGATCTCTAACTGCATCATTCTTCGGCTGATCTCATCTAATTCCACTGGCATAGAGTCCAGTTCCGTCTTAATCAATGCACAGGCTTCGTCTACCAAGTCAATTGCCTTATCTGGAAGAAAACGATCTGAAATATAACGGTTAGACAACGTTGCTGCCGCTACAATTGCACTGTCACTGATCTTGACACCATGGTATACCTCATATCGGTTCTTTAAACCCCTTAAAATGGAAATGGTATCCTCCACCGTGGGTTCATTCACCGTTACTGGTTGAAAACGACGTTCCAATGCCGCATCGGTTTCAATATATTTCCGGTATTCATCAAGAGTCGTAGCACCAATACAGTGAAGCTCTCCTCTTGCCAGCATCGGCTTTAACATATTCCCCGCATCCAGCGCTCCGTCTGTTTTACCTGCACCTACAATCGTATGCAGTTCATCAATAAAAAGAATAATTTCTCCTTCTGATTTTTTTATCTCGTCCAATACGGCTTTCAGGCGTTCCTCAAACTCACCGCGATATTTGGCACCTGCAATTAATGCACCCATATCCAATGCAAATATCTGTTTATCCTTTAAACCTTCAGGCACGTCTCCCCTTACAATTCTCTGTGCCAGACCTTCTACTGCGGCAGTTTTTCCTACTCCCGGCTCTCCGATCAATACCGGATTATTCTTCGTCTTTCTCGAAAGAATCCTGATAATATTCCGAATCTCCGAATCCCTGCCAATCACCGGGTCCAGCTTCTGTTCCCTCGCACGCTTCACCAGATCATAGCCGTATTTTTCAAGACTGTCATAGACTGCCTCCGGATTATCACTTTCTACCCGCTGGTTCCCTCTTACTTCTGCCAATACTTTAAGAAATCTGTCCTGTGTAATCCCATATCCCATAAAGAGTCCTTTTAATGCTTTATTGGGATGCTTTAAGAGTGCCAGAAAAATGTGCTCTACAGAAATATAGGTGTCGCCCATCTGCTTTGCTTCTTTTTCCGCATTCACAAAAGTTTTTTGAAAATCAGAACTGGTAAACAGATTGCCCCCGGAAACCTTCGGTCTGTAAGCCACTAATTTTTCTGCCTCTTTCGAAAAATATTCTAAATCTATGTCCATCTTCTCGATTAACTTGGCAATCAGGCTCTCTTCTACCGTAAGCAGGCTATATAAAATATGTTCCTGATCAATTTCCTGATTATTATATTCATACGCAATCTTTTCACAATTCTCAACAACTTCTAATGATTTCCTTGTAAACTTTTCTGCGTTCATATAAATCCCACCTTTCCTTCCATTCAGTGATTGTTAAACACAAGAATATATCTTTATGCTAATCATAAGATATCATCTTTTATTAGCACTGTCAATAGGTGAGTGCTAAAATTTTCAGACAATTTCCACGTCTGCTACGAGACATGCCGTCCAATATTAGTATCAGACACAGGGAGCTGGCTCACTGTTGGCTGTATGCTAATATTGGACGGCATGTCTTGTAGCAGATGCAAATTAAAGGGTGGACCTAAATCCACCCTTTAATCATATACTATATAAATTCCCTATTTCACAAATTCATATTCTACTATTTTCATCAATATTTTCCAAAGTCATCTCCAAGTGAAATCACCTGTTCATTTGCATTCGACATAGAAGATGAAGAATAAGATGAACTTCCATAAGATGATGAAGATGCATGACCAGAACCTAAGTTATAAATAGAAAGCATTTCTTTCATTCTTGAAGCCTGGTTTGACAATTCTTCGCTGGCAGCTGCACACTCTTCACTGGTAGCAGAGTTTGTCTGTACAACCTGTGATACCTGTGTGATTGCCTGTTCAATCTGTGCTACTGCTGTTGCCTGATAATTAGAAGACTCTGCAATACCGTTAATGATTACTTCACTTTCCTGTACAACCTTAGAAATCTCTTCCATAGCTTTTGCTGTCTCATCAGCAATCTTAGAACCAGCACTTACTCTTTCGATAGATTCCTCAATCAATTCAGCAGTCTCGCCGGATGCTGCTGCACTCTTAGCTGCCAAACTTCTAACTTCCTCTGCAACAACTGCAAAACCTTTTCCTGCCTCGCCTGCTCTTGCAGCTTCAACTGCTGCATTTAAAGCAAGGATATTGGTCTGGAATGCAATATCATCAATGGTCTTAATGATTTTAGAAATGCTTTCAGATGACTTATTGATATCCTGCATTGCAACCATCATATCCTGCATCTGCTTATTACCTTGCTTAACATCTGCAATGGCACGAGCTACAAGGCTGGCAGCTGAATTTGCTTCCTCTGCATTCTCTTTTGTCTTATCTGCAATCTCATCAATAGATGCTGTAATCTGCTCAATCGCACTCGCCTGCTCTGTAGATCCCTGTGCCAATGCCTGGCTTGCACTTGCTACCTGAGAAGAACTTACTGTAACCTGAGAACCTGCATCACTGATATTAGACAACGCATGCAGATTATCATCCACAAGTTTCTTCAATGCGCTTGTCAACACATCTTCACTTGACTTCACATCAACCTGAACCGTAAGATTACCATTTGCCACTTCTTCTGCAATTCCAGCCTGATATTTCATATTATTAATTACCTGCATATATTCATCTACCAGTTCACCGAATTCATCATTGTGGTATTTTTCCATCTCAACATCCACACGACCCGTTGCAATCTCCCTTGCTGCCCTGGACAGCTGCATAACAGACTTATTGATAGCCTTAATCAGGTTTGTTGACAGAATAACTGTAATGATAACAGAGATTGCTACTAAAGCAAAGCTGAACAAATTAGAATTTGTAGCTAAACGCTGTATATTCTCCCGGCTGTTATCCTGCAAGGAAGATATAACCTCTACCAAAACTTCCGCTTTCTGTTCATCAGCTCCAATATCCTCCATCGTCTTTCTTATATCTGTAATCTCTTCCTGTTGTGTCTCAACCATCTTGTCGCGAATATTATTGATTGAACTTATTCCAAGCAACACGTTCACGATTATAAATATAGTCGGAACAACAAAACCTATAATCATTTTTGTTTTCATCTTCATGTCTTTCATAATTATACCTCTCCTTCTTCTTCCATATTCATATCATTAGCCTGCTCTACAACCGATAAATCTTCATCATTCAATAATTTATCCGGGTCTAACAGCAGTTTAACGGCGCTTCCTACTTTGCCGATACCATAAACATATTTATTCTGGGCTTTTTCTCCATGTCCAATCTTAGGCGGAGGCAATATATTATCTTCGTTAATTTCAACCACCTCTGCAATTTTCTCTACAATCAATCCTACCACTGTTGATTTGACATTCACCACGATAATACAGGTTCTATCATTATACTCCAGAGGTTTCTGTTTAAATCGCAGCCGGACATCAATAACAGGAACAACCTTTCCCCTTAAATTAATAAGACCTTTAATGTAATCCTCTGTTTCAGGAATCGCTGTAATTTCCTGCATCTGGATAATCTCATTTACATACTGAATTGCAAGCCCGAAATACTCATTCCCGGATTTAAAGGTCATATATTTGCCTTTCTCGTTGCTCTCATCATTTGAAACACCTGCTGTCTGCTTCTTCAATTCGCTTGTTTCATCCATATGATTACCGTTCCTTTCTATAAAAATTTATTCCATTAATCCGGTGGCATCCAATATCAAAGCAATACTTCCGTCACCAAGCTGTGTACAACCGGATAATCCTTTAACCTTCTTGATATAAGAAGGAATTGGTTTTACAACAATTTCCTGCTCTCCAATCAGTTTATCAACCAACAGACAGACTCTTTGCTCTTCTACCTCCAGAATTAACATTACACCATCTTCGACAGATTCACAGTACTCTTCCAAACCATACCATCTACCCAGGCGAAGTACCGGATAACATTCTCCGCGTATCATGATATATTCATCTCCATTCGGCTCATAAATCATCATGTCCTCTTTCACGCGGACAAACTCTTTAATCACACCGGTTTCCAATACGAAAGAAGAATTTCCTGTCTCCAATACAATACCATCAATAATGGCAAGCGTCAACGGAATCTTTAGGCTCATAATACTTCCAAATCCAGGAGTACTCTCAATATCCAAAGTACCTCCAATTGACTGGATATTCTGAACCACAACATCCATACCTACGCCTCGACCGGAATATTCCGTAACCTCTTCATTAGTAGAAAAGCCTGGAAGTGTAATAAACTGATATACCTCTTTATCGGTATACGCTTCATCCGGCTTGTTATCATCTAAAAGCCCCTGCTTTCTTGCTTTTTTCAGTATCTTCTCTCTGTCAAGACCCTTACCGTCATCTTCAACACTGATCCAAACCTTACCGGCTTCCGTCTTTGCAGAAAGGATGACTTTACCCTTTTCGGACTTACCGCTCTCCAGGCGTTGGCCTTTCTCCTCAATTCCGTGATCTACAGAATTTCTAACGATATGCATCAACGGATCAGAGATTTTCTCAATAATATTCTTATCCACCTCTGTCTGCTCGCCTACCATCTCAAATTCAATGTCTTTCCCCAGTTTTCTGGATACATCAAATACAATACGGTTCATCTTCTGGAACGTATTTGACAAAGACACCATTCGCATGGACATTATAACATCCTGCAAATCGGTAGAAATCTTGGACAACTGAGCTGCTGCCTTATTAAAGCGGTCCAGATTAAGTCCTGGCACTTTTAAATCAGGATTTTGCAGTACTACAGACTCTGAAATAACTAATTCTCCAATCAAATCCATCAATTGATCCATCTTTTTTACATTTACGCTGATAAAGGTGGCCTTTTCTGCCTTGTTTCTATCCTTTGCCAGCTTCTTCGCTTTACCAGGCTCTTTTGATTTGATGACAAAATCACCCGGTGCCATCTTTGGCTTAGGCTTAGCAGGTTCTTTTACTGCTTTTGGTTCTTCACTGCTTTCCTCTTTCTTGGCTTCTACCTTATTTTCAATTTCCTCCACACTGGAATCCAAATCAATAACTGCTAACGGAGCATCCTGTTCACCAAAATCAAAGCCTAAAAGAAATTCTTCTGCTTTACACTCATAAACATCTACTTTTTCAATGTCATATCCCACACCGATTATCTTACGGATATCTTCTTCGGTACATTGTGCCTGTAAAAGAATCTTAAAACCATCATCTAAAATGGTCTGGGCACTTGACTCGTCCGAAATAATATCCTCCGGAGAATACAACAAATCTTCTGCTATTTCTTTCAATGCATACACCGACTTGTACGCATGAACATTCGCCATTTCCGTCTCTGGAAAAAATGTAATATAAATTCTGTAAAAACGGCTGGCACTTGTTGCAACCGGCGCAATATAAAACTGCTTAGGTTCTTCATGTACATTTTCCGGCGGTGGCTCTATCCCCGCCTCCGCTCCACCATTCTTAATCATTTCCAGAAATTTATCAAGACCCGCTATAATCTCACTGGAATCTCCGTCTACCGGATCCCCATTACGAATCTTTTCCATTTCGCTTGAAATAAAGTCCTCTACTTCCAATACATGTTCCACAAGTTCCAAATGAGGTACATGTTCAGGATGAGACTCTCTTAGATAATAGAAGACATCCTCCAGCTTATGTGAAACGGCAGTAATATCATCGAACATCATGATACCAGAAGATCCTTTAATGGTATGCATGGTTCGGAATATCTCATTAATACTGTCTTCATCAAAGCAATCTGCATCTTTCTGTTCAAGAACTGTCTCTTGAAGCTGTTCCAGTAATTGTCCATTCTCAAACAGATACATGTCCAGCATGCCGTCTGTACTAAATTCCTCAGCCATATATTTCTCCTTTCCTTCATATTTCTAGTATGTTCTCTATCAGATCAGATTCAGTTTTTTCAATGCCTGTTCAAACCTCTCCTGATCAATGGGCTTGCCAGAATATATAGTACAGCCCAGTTCAAATGCCATCTTGACATTCGATTCATCATTTAATGCAGTGGTCATAATAACCTTTACTGCTTTGTCCTCCGGAATATTTCTTTCCTTTTCCAGATTACGGATACCCACAAGTGCCTGATATCCATCCATGACCGGCATCATAATATCAAGACACGCCAAGTCATAGGGTTCACCATCCTCCAAAGCCATCATAAATGCATCTACCGCTTCCATTCCGTCTACAGTAACATCACATTCACCGTACTTTGACAGAAAGTTTGTCATAAATTTTCTTGTTGCAAAATCGTCTTCTGACAATAGAATCTTCATTGTCTCTCTCCTTTACATGTTATTTAAAAGTGAATATGTTCTTCCTGAAATATTGGATAATTTCTCCTGATATTCCACTGCTCCCAGATCATAAGCAACCTTTGGCATTCCATAAACTACACAGGATGATTCATCCTGTCCAATGGTTCTGGCACCGGCTTTTCTCATAGCCAGCAGTCCTTTTGCACCATCACCACCCATTCCGGTTAAAATAATTCCCACTGCGTCAGCTCCTGCAAGCTTTGCAACAGAATCAAACAATACATCCACTGATGGGCAATGCCCATTTACTCTCGGACCAGTCTTGCATTCCACCTGATAAACTCCATTGACTTTTACAAGCCTCATATGTCTGTCTCCGCCTGGAGCAATCAGCATATGTCCTGGAAGTACCCTGTCTCCTGTTTCTGCTTCTTTTACCTGAATCCGGCACTGATCATTTAATCTCTTGGCATACATCTTTGTAAATCCCGGTGGCATATGCTGTACCACAACTACGCCAGGGATATCTGTACCAAAACCCTTTACCACATCAAAAATTGCTTCTGTACCACCTGTAGAAGCACCAATTGCCACAATAAGATTACTTTTCTTTGCGGAAAGCTGCTGCTGCTGTCCACTATTCATCATAACAGTCTTCTTTATATTACTGATTTTAGCTGTAGAAGCAATCTTAATCTTTACTAAAAGTTCATTCTTTATAAAATCCTCTAACTGTAACCTGTTTGATACCGCCGGTTTTGCCACAAAATCAACAGCACCTGCCTGCATCGCATCAAATACCTTATCACTCAGTGAACTGATCACCACAACAGGCAGTGGATACTGCGGTATCAGCTTTCGCAAAAATTCTATACCATTCATTCTTGGAAGTTCCACATCCAATGTCATAACATCCGGCTTCAGCTTTAAAATTGCGTCTCTTGCTTCAAAGGGATCTTTTGCAGTTCCTACCACATGAATTGCAGGATCTTTGCTTAAATTCTGAACCAGCAATTCCCTAAATACCATAGAATCTTCTACTACCAAAACCTTAATTGGCTGCATATATTAATCACTACCCTTCTCTTTTTCTAAATATCGACGGCTGAATAATCTGAAATGGTGTACTTCCCCTGTCAAGGGTCTCCGTTGTTCCTATAAACAGATATCCTCCCGGCTCTAATGCATCATATATTTTCTGAACCAGTTCCTTTTTTGTCTTTTCATCAAAATATATCATAACATTTCTCATAAATATAGTATGCATCTTCTTTTTAAAAGGAAATGGATCCATCAAATTGAACTTACGGAAAACAACCTGTCTCTTCAGTTCATCTGTCACCTTGTACTGACCGCCATTCAAAGCTTTAAAAAAATGCCTTTTCCACGCTTCCGGCAGATTCTTAAGCTGTTCTGCATTATAAACACCCGCCATCGCCTGCTGCAATATTCCAGTTGACAAATCCGTTGCAAGAAGCTGAGTATCCCATTGTTCTCTGTCCAATCCAAAAAAATCATACAAAACCATGGCTATCATATAGGGTTCTTCCCCCGACGAAGCCGCACCACACCAGACACGAACATCTTTTTTACCTGCTTCTTTTTTTCTTACCCATGGAAGCACCACATTTTTAAAATAATCAAAATGTTCAAACTCCCTCATAAAATATGTGTGATTCGTTGTCAGTAAATCCACCAGCATCTTTTCCAAAGACCCTGATTTATCCTTTTCCACGGAATCCATAAATTCATTGTAATTCTTCCAGCCTCCTGCTTTCAGCCGATTTTCAAGCCGTCCGTTTACAATCACTTTTTTCTGACTTAAATCAATACCATAACGCTGCTTTACATAAACTGAAATTCTTTGAAATTCTTCATCTGTTATCATATCTTCTTCAACCTCCCGTCAAATAATAGAATGATTCAGTTTAACACAATTGACGTGATATCTTACAACATATATTAAAAATATCAGGATTAAACCTTGTATTTGATTCCTTTTTCATAATTTCAAGGGCATCTTCCCTGTTACAGTTTTCTTTATCTGTCAACGTACAATAGCGGTCTACCACAGATACGATTTGCGCTGTAATCGGAATCTCCTCATGCCGTAGTCCCTTGGGATAACCACTCCCATCCCAGTTCTCATGATGATAACGTGCAATCTCTATGGAAGCACTGATAAAATCATTATAATCATTATTCACACAAAGATCACTTAAAAGCTTTGCACCAAGTTCTGTATGACTTTGTATGATAACATTCTCTTCCTCCGTCAGTTCTGTATCCTTTTGCAGCAGCTCTTTCGAAATTCCGATATTGCCTATATCACAAAGCGGTGCTGCCAATTCTATCGTATCAATATCGGTATCTGAAATCTTATCCTCAAACATAGGGGACAACTGCATACCCTGTGCCAGAATTCTACAGTTATGTCTCAATCTTTCTATATGTTTTTCACTGTAACAAGAATTTCTGGCTGCAATATCAGCCATGGCATATAATATATTTTTCTTTTCCTGTTCCATCTGGTCTAACTGTTCCCTGACAGAAACCTGCAAACGCCTGTTCATCTCCATAAGCTCTCTGTTTGCTTCATATAAACGAAGGTGAACTCCCACACGTGCTTTTACAACTTCTGAAATAAATGGCTTTGTAATATAATCAGCGCCTCCCAGAAATAATCCCTCCACAATATCCTTGGGATCATCAAATGCCGAAATAAAGATAACCGGAATATTTTTTGTTCTTTCACTTCCTTTTAGAACTTTGCACAGCTCATACCCATCCATTCCCGGCATGGAAATATCCGATAAAACCAACTGAGGGCAGTTTTCTTTTACCAAATCCAAGGCTGTTTCGCCACTTTCTGCCAAAACAGGAATATAACCCATACTTTTAATTATCTCTCCCAGAATCTCTCTATTTGTTTCTACATCATCCACAATTAGAATCATTTTTTCGGCTATATTCTTATCTTTGTAAAGCATATGCCTATCCCCTTCCAGCTACAAAATTTTATCCAATTCCTCAAAACCAGCAGTCACTTTATCATAATTCTCTTTCTGAATAGCCATCTTAAGACGTAAAACCACCCGTTTTACCTCTGGCGGTGCCTCTTCGGTAAGCTGTCTGATGGTACCCATAAACATCTCTGCTTTTTCCCAATTCTCCATTTCCACACAAAGAATTAACTTTGATAAATTCCTCTTTAGGTTTTCTGTATTTTCTGAAGTACCATATTTTCTGATATTCTCAGTCTTTTCTTCATCCATGAAATCAGAAGATGGTACAAATTTAGAATCCTTAAATTCCTCCGACTGTGAAGAATGCTCTTCGCCATCTGCCTCATTTCCTACCCAGATAGAAAAAGAAAAAGTACTTCCCCTATTCTTCTCACTCTCTACTTCTATTCTTCCACCCATCAGTTCCACCAGCTGTTTGCAGATATTCAATCCTAAGCCGGTTCCGCCATACTTCCGGGAAATAGAAGCATCTACCTGTGAAAAACTCTGGAATAATTTCTCCTTATCTGCTTCATCAATCCCAATACCAGAATCCTTGACTATAAAAAATAATTCCATTTTATCATTTACCTGTGCCGTCTTCACGACCTCTAAGGTAATTTTGCCAAAAGAAGTAAATTTTTGTGCATTTGACAACAGATTATTGAGAATCTGCACGATCCGCAATTCATCTCCTATAACGTATTCCGGAATCTGTGGCGATACTGTCATAAAAAATGCCAGTCCTTTTTCCGTAATTTTATTGATATGATGTGCTTTTACATAGTCCAGCATATTTCTAAAATCAAATCTACGTGGTTCCAAAGTAAATTTCCCGGCCTCCAGCTTAGAAAAATCCAGAATATTATTAATGATCTTGTTCATATCCTCACAGCAACGTTCTATCAACCGTAATGACTTTGTCATTTGTGCATCCAAATCATCATTCAGCAATTCCCGCACATTGCCCAGCACACCATTGACAGGCGTACGCAGTTCATGCGTTATATTGGCAACAAACTCTGACTTTACTTTCATTGCCTGTTTGGCTTCCTGCCTTACCTGCTCAATCTCCCTATTTAAAAAATTCCTTTCCAGCATATCATTGGCCATGCATATGTACATATCCTGACAGTCCGTACTTCTTATCATTCTCGCTTCTACCGGAAAACAGGTAAGATTCTTTCGATATGCAACAAGATTTTGCAGTTCATTTCCAAACGGAAGATCCGATTCAAAACCATTTTCTGAAAGTCTGAATGTATTGGGGAAAATATCGCTGATATTCCTTCCACATAACTCTTCTTCATATTCCAGTCTCTTTCTCGCAGCAGTATTGCCATAGGAAATCGTCCCTGTCTGGTCAAACATAAGTATCATCTCTAATGCATCTTCCATCGGAAATATACAGTTTCCACTCTGTTCCATAACTTTCCTCCCAGACAAAATAACAGACAGTAAAAAATATAAATATCTTTGCTGCCTGCTATCCATTTAAGTATCAAGAAAAATCAAACATCTTAATCACTTCAACAATATTGAAGAAATCCACCTTAGCAAGTCCGAAGCATTCCAGTACATCCGGCGAAAACTGACCACACTCACCGTTCATTATCATATCATAGGCTATATTATTAGCATACGGGCTCTTATAAACCCTTGGACTTACCAGGGCATCATAAACATCTGCAATGGCAACAATCTGTGCGCTAATTGGAATCTCATCTCCTACCAGATGATCAGGATACCCATTACCATCCCATCTCTCATGATGATAACGACAGATATCATAACAGTAACGATAAAAATCCCCTGACTGATTCCCACGCAGTTTCTCTAATATATCACACCCAATCGTTGTATGTGTTTTCATAACTTCAAATTCTTCCGGTGTCAAACGCCCCGGTTTTAATAATATGGCATCCGGAATACCAATCTTACCTATATCATGTAAAGCAGATGCTCTGGCAATCTCATCTACCTGTTCCGGTGTCAGCCCATACTCCGGGAAGTATTTCATTAAATATTTCAGCATAATTCTTGTGAAATATTTGATTCGTCTGATATGTTCGCCTGTTTCGGCACTTCTAAACTCTATAACCGAGCTAAGAGCATCAATCATAAACTCACTGTTTTGGAGATTTTCCTTCTCTTGTTCCCGAATTGCCTTTTCCTGCTCCTTCAGGCGTATTTCCATATTATGTTTATTCTGGTATAATTCAATAAGATTCTTGCTTCTTCGCTTAACAATATGAGGATAGAATGGCTTGTGCATTACATCTGCCACACCATAAGAATATGCCTCACCTTCACTGTCCTTAACACTCTCACTGGTAATCAATATGACCGGTATCTCTTCTAAAAGATCATGTTCCTGCATATAATCCAATACCCCAAAGCCATTCAGGACAGGCATTACAACATCCAGTAAAATCAATGCAATATCTTGATTATCCTCAATCTTGGAAATTGCATCCTGACCATTTTCCGCCTCTAATGTGTCATATTCATCCTTAAACATCTCATTCAATACTGCACGATTCACTTCTTCATCATCAACAATTAAAATTCGCTGTTTATCCATAGGGCTCTCCTCATTAATTTATAATGTGGTCTATTACTTTCTTTCCAAAATTAAAATATCACTTTTCCATATAAATGTCAATTGCTTTCCCCTTATTTTTACAATTGTACCAGTTTATCTAACGCTTTTCTTAAATTAATTGTGCACCTTGGAACCAAAAGGCATTATGGCAAGCTTTGCAAGTTTAAACTCCTGTAATCCAAAAGGAATTCCAATAATTGTCATACAGAGAATACATCCAGCAAAAAACTGTGCCACTGCCATGGGAATTCCTGTAACGATCATCCAGATTACATTTGCGATCAAAGAAAGACCTCCTCCGCCATACTCCACTTCTTTTCCAAATGGACAAAGCGATAACCTGGCAAATTTAAAACATTGCTGCCCAATTGGGATACCTATAATTGTGATAGACCAAAGACATCCATAAAGAAACCACCCCAGTGCACTTTCCAGCCCGCCAAATATCATCCAAAGAACATTTCCTAAACAACCCATTTTTTATCTTCCTCCTTCTTTCTTTTCCTGTTACCTTCTGTAACACAATATACATACAAAGTCTATATTATTATATTGTGATAACACCTAGAAAGGTTCATTCCGATCACCAATGCGAAATACTCGTTTCGAGTTTCTCACGTTCATAGGCGGCTCCAAATTGGAATGCAGGCATTCCAGCTTGACCTATGCCCTTCCGCGCAAATAAAAGGAAGGCTTTCACATATAAGTGATATGAGCCTTCCCTTGTTATGATTCCTATTTCGTATACCTGCTTTTATACTCTGCCTGTCAATTCATATTCCTTCCATGCTTTCTGGATTTTAAAGGTCTCTATCACCGCATAGATTCCACAAAGTAAAATCAGATATCCTCCAAAACGTCCCACTATCAATAATATGTAAATTGTATTGATACCTGCATATACCAGCAAAATAATTGCACAGACACGGCTTTTTCCCAGATGAATACCAAGCCCCAAGCCAAGCAGCAGACATACATCCACCATGCCAAAAATATTATGTGCCAGCACTACATTTACAATAAATGTGCATGCTGCACAGAAATAAGCAACCACTGCACAGGCTGTTATATTGGACCTGTTCTTTTTCAAAGCAGGCTGCTTGTAAAACTCTGCTTTACTCATTCTTCCCCCGGAATTAACGTATGGACTATCACTCTGATCACTCCATCCTGCATATCTTCCCCATTCACTTTCCCCCTGCTGTGTCCCATCAGCCTTCGGAGCAGCATACTCATCTGTTTGGGATACAACTGTATCCAGTTCCGGCTTTTCCTGCTTTAATTCCATATTAAAAATCCTCCTTACACTACTGTACATTGTAATTGCATCCCCTGCATCTTTCATTAACGATATGACTATAACATGGACACCTTTAAAAATCAACATTCCTACCGATATATTATTTTCCCCGCATCATAAAATAACGTTTCATCACAAAAACCGGTTGACATTTCTGCCAGTCTGGCATATTATAATGATATCAAATCGATATCACTTTGTACCAAGAGTACAGGAACAGGAGGTCCTTATGAACGAGGAAAATAAGAAAAAAAATGTAACAGAGAAGGAAATAACGCAGGCACATGGCTTTACAATGTTATTTGTGATATTGGTCGGTTATCTTGCCAGTTTGGCCTGCTGTATCAGCTGCGGCTTCGCATTTAATGCCCATCTGAACGCAGTCGGTATCTTCATACTGCTATTGGGAATAACAGGATTTATTGCCTTTTCCATCATGTGCGGCGGCTTCCATATCGTAAACCCCAAAGAGGCCGTTGTTTTAACCCTGTTTGGTAATTATTATGGCACCATCAAAACACCTGGTTTTTTCTACACTAACCCTTTTGCAGGAGCTATCGCCCCCACTACTAACGAAAAGGAACCTGCTACAGAGGTATCCCTTCAGGGCACAGAAATATCAACGAATTTGAATCTCAATCTTTTCAAAAAGAAAGTATCCCTAAAGACCATGACATTAAATAATAAGCAGCAAAAAGTTAATGATGCACTGGGCAATCCCATCATTATCGGTGCCGTTGTTATCTGGAAGGTAATCGACCCGACAAAAGCTGTATTTAATGTAGATAATTATAGAACATTTCTTTCCATCCAATGTGATTCCACCATCAGAAAAATCACAAGACTCTATCCCTATGATTTGATGGAAGAAGATGAGGATGAAGAAAAACATGAAAAAACTCTTCGCGGCAGCAGCCAGGAGATTGCAAATTCCATGAAAGAAGAATTGCAACAGCGTGTAGAAGAAGCCGGTATCGAAGTAAAGGAAGTTCGTATCACCCACCTTTCCTATGCTGAAGAAATTGCTGCTGCAATGCTCCAGAAACAACAGGCTTCCGCTGTTATCGCTGCCCGCAAAAAAATCGTTGAAGGTGCTGTCGGCATGGTAGATATGGCAATCAAACAACTTGGAGAAGAAGAGATTGTTGTTTTGGATGAAGAAAGAAAAGCTGCCATGGTCAGCAATCTTTTGGTTGTTCTTTGCGGCAACAAGGAAGCGCAGCCCGTGGTAAACAGCAGTTCCATATATTAAGGGGGATTTGATGATTGAGAAAGAAACAAATATCCATAAAAGAGAAGAAGCACTGCAAAAACGCCTGGAACAGTTAGATGCTTTGGAAGCTGATATCAAACGTCGTGAGAAATCAGCAAAAGAAAAAGAAAAGGCAAAAAAACAGGTTTTACTCCGCCTGTCCCCCAGCCTGTGGAACGAACTTGCAAAATGGGCCGATGAGGATTTCCGCTCCATTAATGGTCAGATTGAATTTCTGCTGACAGAAGCGGTACGAAGGCGAAAAAATTTATAATAATCTAAGGACTTAATATGCCTTTAGGAGCTTTTTATAAATCTTTCCCATAAATTACCAAAAAGAGGATATCTCCTATATATAAGGTGAATATCCTCTTTTTTAATACCAGTTTATTTATTCCTTTACACCACCAAGTGCCACACCTGCAATGATGTACTTTGACAACGCAAAGTATACTACAAAAATTGGCAGTACGGTTATAAATAATCCAAGATAGATCATTCCGTAGTCAGAACGGAACCGAGTAGAACGGATTTTGCGGACATTCAAAATAAAAAAGAATGTGGAGGTAACAGACAATGATAAAGACGATTTTTGAGGAACTGGGCATCAAATACGATTGGCAAGGAGATTGCTTAATACCGTGCTTAACCGTACCCACCGAAGAAGAACAGTCGATAGGCACATGGGGACAACGAGATCTGGACTATCTGAAGCAGTACCGCAAGGTTACATACACAAATCTTCTCACAAGCGGCAAGCTGAATACATATCTTGTCGACATTGATAGGCAGGCACAGGAACGCTTTGAACGGCTCATAGAGGACATGAAACAGGCGCAGGGCATAACGGAACGCCCAAAGGAAGAAAACGCCTTAGAACGGACAGGACGGCTCAACAGCATAAGGGCTTGTGCGAGGGAGATTGTGAACGAGGAAATTATTTACACATAGGCAATACAGCGGCAGAGGGTTAAATCTCTGTCGCTTTTGCTAGAATCTTAGTGTCTGTATTAGTACCTTTCACATTAGAATCTTGAGAAAGGCAGCGTAAGTGTCTATAATTGTGTTGGAGGTATTAAATGGATATTCAGATTATTGAACATATAAAAGAAAAATTACAGATGGCTATTAATGCAGATAGATAAATGACGAAATTATGCAATTAAAATATCACATTGAAATGTTTGACAAAAAGCTGTAGACAAAAAAGATAACGAATAGCTGGCATTAATTATTCGATGTGGTAGTAGTCAACTGATGGTTGAATTAGAGAATCAACCAATAGTTCCTTCCAAAAAAATGCTTATTATGTATGATAAAGCTAGGAGGTGAAAAAATGAATCAAGAGAAAATTGGAAAATTTATTGCAGAATGTCGTAAAGAAAAAAATCTTACTCAGTTACAGCTGGCAGAAAAGCTTAACATTAGTAATAGGGCGGTTTCAAAATGGGAAACAGGAGTTTCCCATAGTTAAAGATACCACACCAAATATGATGAACCCACGCTTATACACTACCAGCTATAATAAACCGCAAGGACAGCAATTTGATGATACTGCTGTCCTTTCTTTTATAAAATTGCAGTACAC
This sequence comes from uncultured Lachnospiraceae bacterium, assembly GCA_910585605.1. GTDB lineage: Bacteria > Bacillota > Clostridia > Lachnospirales > Lachnospiraceae > CAG-590. Next base: position 35,604 of record CAJUFL010000040.1, read on the forward strand.
ATAAAAAAGCTGTAAAATGATAAATATATTTGTCCTTGTAACAATTCTCGGACATTTGCCTGTTATACTATCTGCAAAAAGCAAAGGAAGTGAGGATATGAAGCAGATTTTAATTGTCGAGGACGACAGTTTTTTGAATAAGATGTTAGCCTATAACCTGACCGCAGACGGCTACGGCGTGACTTCTACTCTAAATGCCAGAACCGCAGCCGACGCCATCCGCCAGCGGGAATTTGATTTAGTGCTGCTGGACATCAACCTGCCGGACGGCAACGGTTTTGAACTGTGCAGGCTGATAAAGCCCCAGCACCCGGACACCATTGTAATCTTCCTGACCGCCAACGATCAGGAGAGCGACCAGATACGGGGCTATGAGGTGGGCGCGGTGGACTACATCACAAAGCCCTTTGTGATCGGGGCCTTGCAGCGGAAAATCAAAGCCATGTTCGCCATGCTGGAACACCACAAACCGGCCAAGGACATTTACGACGACGGGCGGCTGTTTCTGGACTTCTCGGAGCAGACGGCTTCCTTAAACGGCAAGTCCCTGACCCTATCCCCGATGGAGTATAAAATGCTGAACCTGTTCCGTAAAAATCC
>CAJUFL010000041.1 GCA_910585605.1 uncultured Lachnospiraceae bacterium
ACAATAAATTTCAACTTTTTTCATTTTTGCTATTGACATTTATTAGCTGGACTAACGATCAGACAGCGATATTTTTTATCGTCTTTCCAAAAAAATGTGAATTTCATCCACTCTGCCCTAAATTCTGCAATAATATCCTTTGAGAGAAATTTGGAGTTAGTCCCAGTCAGACTAACATTTGTACAAACTCTGAAAATGTATTTGCCACTTTATATGTAACCGGTTCAAAATCCCCTGATTCCTCGTGACTCCATACACAAATAAACGGATTCTCCTTATCTTCCCTATAATCCAGACATACATAATCCCCTGCAAATAATTCTGCTATAGGCAAAACCTCTACACCAATCAAATCTTCATTATCTGTAAGACGCTCTCCTATACTCTAATAAAACTTTTTCTTCTATACACACAACCCATTCCGGAAATGAAAATTCATGTAATGTCTTATTAACCACATTATGGTAATAAATGGATCTAACTTCCTCAAAATATTGTTTTACATTTTCCTCTAATAATTCCCCGCCCTTTTTTAAGAAATCCTGTTTTTTGTCATCAGAAATAAGAATTCCTAATTCTTCTTTTCCAAAATATTGATTAAAAATTTGTTCATTTTCCTTTAGTATTTTTATCCGTTTTTCAAAAATATTCATCTCTATTTTTCTCCATAACAGGCACAATAGTTGGCATTAAGCTTTATCTTCTTTGATCAACCTCTCATGAAAGGACAGAATTTTTCCCTCTTTAGAAAAACCATACGTCCTGACCTTAACAGCCTTTTCTTTCGATATATAATTGTCTTCACCATCCGGATAATAGTTCATTACTCTTGACACCTCATCTGGCAAATGATCTGTCAGAATTTCTATCTCTGCACCATGATTTATCTGCCCATCCATATGCTCCAGAAAATGAGCGACATCATCAATGCCTGCTTTTTTCGAAAATCCCATTGGATTTTCCTATTCTCTTCTTTATCATAAGCCCATATGTTTTCATATAATGTTATTCGAATCACATCATTGCCTAATTCTTTATTCTCGCAGCAGTTATCAAACTTTCGTAATCTCTCCTTATCTATATATTGATAATATGCTTTTCCGAACCACATCTTATGACAAGAACCAAACCAGATTCCTTTGGGTCTATGGCTATGCCCGGGATTATATTCAATATCCACAATCTCCTCCTTCAAGCCAACCTCTCTTATTTTCGTTCTGATCCCATCAAGACTTTTATTTTTAGACGTATAATACAACAGGTTTTCCGCATTCTGCCAAAAATCATCTTCTAATGCACATTTTATCGCTACAATACCGCATTGTGACATAAAATAATCAAGCATACTGTCAAAATCAACCAAGGCTAAGCTTTTATCAATAATGAAAGAAAGCGTTATTGTTTCAGGTGTTTGCACATTTTTTGATATGGAACACCTGTTTTTTTCATCAGATATCGATAACGATGTTCTCTCGCTATTCAACTCTTTCGCTAATTCATCCTGAAATTTCTTTTCATTATATTTGCAGGTCTTCCCATTGCTTATATAAAAACCCCGCATCCGTTCTGGAACAAAACATTTACTTACATTTAAACACCATTCCTTAACCATTTCCAATGTGGCATCCTTGAAATAACAAATGAATTTCAACAAGATCCTTTCATCCATTTTAAAACTCCTTTATCCTCTAGTATCGGGAATCCTTTTGTTTTTCATTGATTATATATATGGAAGTCATTTTTCCTGTTTTATTTGCTTCGTTTCCTCAATCAATAAATCAACCTCATTTGCTTCTATCGCTTTCCTATTTTCATCATAAAGCTCATATTGCTTGTAGGCATGAGCCTTTGCCTGGTTTGCAGAAATATGACCAGTACCGGATAGCACCTCCCGACCCGTCATATTCAAAAAATTATCGAGATAAGTTTCCCAATCTTTCATATACATGGGGATATGCCTGCGGGCTTGGTCCTCTGCAAAGTCCAGATACATAGTGACTACTCTGTTTAATTCCCGCATTTCATCTTCATAAAGATAATTTTTTGCAATATCCACATCTTTCTTTCGGACCTTTGCCCCCTCAAAGGCAGTTAATCCCATGTTATTTTGGGTTGCATCTGCTCTTTGCATAATAACTTCTGCAGCAGTGTGTCCATGAACTCCGTAATGTATTTTATTCTGTACCGTTTTAAAGAATAACTGTGCCTCTTTATCATTACTGGAATAATCAATGGATGTTTTATATATATCGCAAATTTTCTGATAAAATCGTTTTTCAGAAGCCCGAATTTCCCGAATCCGCTCTAATAATTCGTCAAAATAATCCTCGCCGTACTGTTTTGGATTTTTGAGCCGCTCATCATCCATAGCAAATCCCTTACGGGAATATTCCTCTAATATATAGGAAGCCCAATTTCTGAAATGCATTCCCACATTGGAACGGACACGATAGCCAATGGCGAGAATCATTCTGAAATTATAATGTTTTTTCTTCCTTCTAATCGTTCTTTTCCCCTCTTTTTGAACTTGTAAGAATTCCTTACAAGTTGAAAGTTCATCTAATTCCCCGTCTGCATAAATATTGCGGATATGCATGGTTATGTTTTGAGGCGTTGTATTATACAATTGAGCAAGGGAAGACTGATTCATCCAAATATCATCATTTTGAAAAAACACGTCAATTCTAGTGTCGCCCTTTTCTGTCTGATAAATAAGAATACTTCCTAATTCCATTATTTCATCATTCTCCATTTAGCAAATTCTCCTTCCTGTCTTTTGTCCGGCTTTTATACACGTTATGTTAATCGGCATCACTATTAAACCAGAATTTCATGCCTCAAATCCAATCACAATCCACTCATCTATAATATCCCAAAACTTAATATGATAACGTGGCAATTTTGAAGTATACCATAAGGTTGCATTATCCTCTCTACAATTTAATGCATCTAATACAACATATACCCCCATTCCATTTCCAAAAAATCCAAATGCCGACTCTAATTGAATTTCAAGAGAATCCTCTCGTCCTTCAACGATTTCCCAATATTCATCTCCCAAATATAATATATCATATTGAGAGTATAACCCCATACTTCCACTTGCATAATAAGTAAAACCATTATGCAAATCCTGATAAAAATTTTGAACCGTTTCGGGAAACTTCTTCCAATAATTTTCTAATTCATTTATCAACTGATGGTTAATGGATTTCCACCCTCATAATATAGTATTTCTCCATTCTTTGATGCCACACTATATAGCAAAGAATATTTCCCTCCGTATGTAATTAATTCAACATTTTTTAAATTTCTTTTTAAATATAAAATTGTATTACTTAAGCATTTACCAGCTACTTTATCCCAAATCGACATAACTGTATTTATTCTATCACTTGTGCTGCTTAAATTGTGAAACTGCTTCCAACTAGTCGGAAGATTCTCAATACCATCAAATCCATCCTGCACAATTTCAACATCTTTATGATACTTTTTCAAATAATTTATCTTATGCTCCATGATTACCCTCACTTTCGAGTCAAATCGTATAGGTAATATAACTCAATCTTCGCACTGAAATAAGTATCAATACACCTTGAAAATTCAAGACGCATAGCTAAAATTTATATACAAAGTTTCAATAAATTAGTAGTAAAACTCCCAGCATTAAACCAATATAGCCACCAATTGCCAGCAAAAACATTTGCAGCCATATAAAAAATGTTCCATAAGCAAAGATTCCTCTTTTTATAATTGCATCATCTTGATTTTTTTAGGGTTATAGCAAACAATGACATTATCACCAATCTCATACTTTTGTATACGGCTTGTTTTGTCTGCAATTTCATAGCTTGTTCCTTTCCAAACAAATTGAACGACAGGAATCTTCACAACACTTCCAAAACTCCCTATTTTCATATTCTCTTCCCCTATCACCTCTCCTGTTACTTCTACATGATTTCTTCCATAACGGATTGGAAATATTCTATTAAATGCTTTAAATCCTTCTACAATGCAAAAAAGAAAACAGACTATTATTGTCATAAGGCTAAACATTATATCAATAATTTCAAATAAATCCATTTATTTATTCCCCCTTAAATGGTATAGCAAATTCCACACATCTTCAAAACTGTCATATTCCATTGCCCAATCAAATAATATATCCTTCACCTGTGTTTGCAGCTTCTGCGGTTACCATCAGAAAGGAAACATATTAACGGATGGCTTTGACATTATCATCATGTCCCAGTTTTTTAAACTGCTTATTGTTTTTCAGATTCAACTCGGTGATTTGATTATTATGGCAATACAGTTCTTCAATCTTTTTGCAGCCTCCGTTTTCTTTGCTCTTCATCTCCTGTATTGTCATCCTTCCCCTCCGATTCTGCTTGTTTATCTCGCATTCAAATATATCGTATACTCACTTGGATCAAATTCATCCCCGTACCCATGGTCGATTGGATCCACAAAACCATATTTAAAATAAATATGCTTTGCAATCTCATTATCATCCTCCACCCCAATCGTAAACTCCGTATATCCCTTTGCTTCCATAACCTTCAGCACATAGTCAAGCAATTTTTGTCCAAGCCCCTTCCCCCTGTACGCTTCCTCCAGTCTGTATGCTGACAGGTAAACCCTGCGCCCGGGAATTGTTTCGGTTTGCAGTTCATGACTGGTATAATACACTGTTATCTCTCCAATCATGCCTGTTTCTGCCTCTATCACAAAAACATCTATCTCTTTATTTGCAAGCAGATTCATACGTTCCGCCCTGTATTTCTTCCAGATTTCCTCATCGCCTGGAAACAACTTCTTCAAGCTGTCAAATTCGTCTTCACCGAGCATTCTAAACCTAATACCCTGTTCCATTTCTCAAAACCTCCTAAACGATTATACCATAGTCATGAGCAAAACTCACTATTTTCAATATGCCGTTGTCTTTTTAATTAACTAACATGATAATGCACACACAGAGCATGGGATATATACCGGTTTTCAGCATAAACTCCCAATAAAGGTCAATATATACAGTACAATACACGTAATATTGGTATCCATAAATGCCTTATAGGCAGCTTGATAGGTCATCAGCTTCTGTGCCTCGTCACAGCACGAAAGCCAGACCTCATTAAATTTGAAATCAAACACGTTTCCCTGCTTTTCCGGATTCAATTTCTTCTCAATATCCACAATTCCTTTTGGAACAAGCAGCTCGACTGCCAAAAGTACAACAAAGAAAATGCAGTCAGCAATTACAATAACCGCCTCATAACCACCATTCTTTCCATAAGAAACAAATTCCACCAGCCATATCACACATCCAAAAAAGAAAATATTCATAATTGACATCACATTTGATAAAATCAATGACTGATTTAATTTGTCCTCCAGACAATCCCACAAATTATTATTCTCAGAATCAGCCTGCAGTGTCTTATACATTTTTTTACAGGAAAGATAAAGCATACACACCACAAACAGCGACACAACCGCCAACACGAGGTAAAACGGCGGCATAATTGATGCAAAACTGTTCTTTAACACCTTGAGCACGGCTTCCAGATTACCGCTCTTCTCACCTCTTGCCACGAGTCTGCCTGCTAAATAACCTGCTCCATATAGCACTGCCATAACCACAATAAATGTAATATAAATTTTTTTGTCACTTTTCTTATTCTTTTTCATTTTCTCCGTCCTCCGTATACTCAAAAATATCCTCTACCTTACAACTACATACCCATGCAAGCTTTAATGCCAGAGTCACCGATGGCGAGTAATCTCCCCTTTCAATCTGGCTGATTGTCTGTCTGGAGGTCTGGACTAATCTGCCCATCTCCTGCTGGTTGACACCAAGCCTCGCACGGTATTCCTTTAAATGATTATTTAGCGGCATCGCTTTCCTCCTTTTTTCCCTGAATCAAATCAAATGTATCCATCGGATTCACTACGCTGGCATAACCAACACTCAGCCACAAAAAACCAAAATAGCATGCCATAGATACTTTACTATTTGCATCAAAAAAGCAGCTCCCTATAAAGCTGCTTTCGATTAAAACCCTATACGAATTGAAAAACTTTTTGCCGGAATGGTCCTATCCAATCAACCAGGACATAATGGCACAGACAACCACTGCAAGGAGTCCGGCACCTACCCCAAGAAAAATCTTTTGATATATCCTCTTGCCGCTTTCACGGGCTTTTTCAATTTCGGATAATGTCGTTCCCTCCGTAAATGCCACAATTTCCTTATAAGTCTGAATATCCAGATATTTCTTGTGCTTCTCAACCTGAATCGCATAATACATACCGGTCGCTGCGATAATAAGGTAAATCCCCATTCCCCACCATCCAAAAAATTTGCCAAGCGGAATCGGCAAAATCAGCATTGCAATAAAAAATACTGCCAATATCGCACTTTCCTTTTGAAACTTCTCTCTTTCCTGTTCGCTAATCTCGTCTTTCATCCTTTCTACATCTCCTTTGACAAGCTGATCCAAGGACACAGAAAATACTTCACTTAACAGTAACAAACTTTTAATATCCGGATAAGTTTTATCATTTTCCCAGTTTGATATTGACTGTCTGGAAACAAAACATATTTCCGCAAGCTGATCCTGCGACAATGATAATTCCGTCCTATACTTTTTAATCTGTTCTCCAAGCTTCACTTTTCTGCCTCCCATTAATTCCTGCCTAATCAACCTACCTCAAAAGAGACATTTTCGCAATCAAAGGTCTTTGACATCCTTTGTTTTCATGATGTCAAATGTGTTTTACATCATTTATGTCCTTTTTCTTATGAAAATAAATACTGATATTTCTGCCTTTGACTCATAATAATATCCCGGACTCTTTGTTTTATTTCATCCGGATAATATAACTCTTCTGCCAGCAGCTTATCCACATCTTTCCTGCCAAAATAAAACGCTATGTGCTTTCCGTATATTTGCTCCACCATATCCAGCTGCTCATCAAAATCCTGACAAATTGTCTTTGCCTCTGCTTCTCCTATCATTTCTTCAATCTTGCCATTCATCGGGTAATCCATTGTTGTGTCCGATAATAAAGCAGCTCCATTATCGAAAATCGGACAATAGTGATATTCCCCCAAATCATCCATCAGTACTGCAATATTATGAGTATGACGGTCTTCATTCAAAAATATCGCATCTATCTCTACCAACTTACTTAAATAAATTCCAAAATCCTGTAACCCGGTTATTCTAATTGTCTGCTCCACAAAAAAAGAAACCCGGTTTCTGTAGTTTTCTATCGAATATATGGCTCTGTTCAGACTTTGACCATACATACTCTGAAATAACCGTTCTAATGTAATCAGTTTCCAGCCATCCGGCAGAAAATTCTTGCTTTTACAGCCATGATACCGATTAGACTTATAGCATATTTCTTCTGTCTGATATGATATATATTCCTCCGGCTTCAAATTGCTATAAGCTAACAGCCTAGAAATGATATACTCCGACAATCCCTCATATCCGGTATAATCTGCCTTGTACCATATCCCATCATTCTCCCATTTTAACTGGTTTCCCTTTGAGGATTGCCTTGTCTGCATTTTGACAGTCTGTTCAAACAGCTCTACCATATCTGTCACCTCTCTATCCGAATCCAAAAATCATCCTCTGCCATTTTTCCCTGTGTTTTTTCAATAATCAAAAATGGGTCATAAAATGGTAAATCCAAATCTTTCAGGATAAGCTTCATCTTATCTCTGCTTTTGGGAAAACATCTGGATTCTAAAAATGCCTCATACTCCTCAAATGTAGGGTGCTCTTCCCGACCAAATGCCCTTAATACATAATCACGGGTGTAATTATATATTTTTACTCTTCTTAACCGTTCATCTATATCAATAATCGTACATACCCTGTCTCTTGACATATACCAAAGCCTCAACGGATAGCTTTTATCCGGAATCACAAGCTCTTCCTCTATCTGCGGATACTCATTTAATATTTTGACCAAGGTTACAATCGGTCCATTTATTTTGCTACCTCCCGCTTCCCAGCGTTCAACAGTCTTCTGAGATACATTGACCAATTCTGCAAAGCCTGCCTGAGTCAGCTTAAGCTTCCTGCGGATTGCCTTAATCTCTTCTCCGGTAATGCCGTCTGAAATTATATATTTATTCATATTCACCACCTCTAATGTTACCTTTCTGCTCTACATTTTACCCTTAAAATAAGGGTGTGTCAATAATATTATCCCTTATTTTAAGGGTGATGCAATAGAAATATATTTTACAGGTTTTCACATTTATGAACTTGCACCAAATAGGAATACAGACATTCCAGCTTGGCTTATACCCTTCACACAAATCAAAAGCTATGCTTTATAAACAATATTCGACTCGGCAGGTTAAACACACTATAGCCATTGCCAATTCTTTAATCTCTTAAACAAAATTTTTAGCCTTTACTTCACAGTCACCTTTACCCTCTTATACACACCAATATCCTCCTAATCTTGTAACCAATTTTACTTTGCAAAATTGATTATTTTCCGCTTAGTACGTTTCATTAATTTCCCTGTAATGATTGATATGAATTCCAATATGCCCGATTCCTAATATAATTGTGGCTGCCATCAGCAGTGGATTCTTTCCATACACTCCCAGCAGAAAAAAAGCACATACCGGCAAAGTGGCTCCTGCAACCGGAATCCCCAACAGACTACTGTAAAAATCCTTTAATGTCTTCTCACTCTTAAAATAACGAATCCAATAACATTCATACAAAATCATTATTATAAAAGATACCAATAACCACAACGACCACACGGAAATACCCTTTATATTATAATCCGAAAATATAAGAACCAGACAGCATACCAGTATCTCTCCGGTTCTCTCAAAAAACAGCAGCACTTTGTTTTCATTTACCACATATTTTTCATAATCCTGCGGCTGATTCTTTGTCCAAAAAATGTTTGGCACAAACAACATCAGCAGATAAATAAGTCCTATATAGGAAAATCCAAAATTCATCTCATACACCTCTGTCAACTATCACTTTTTCATCCATTTTCTTATTTTTTAAATCCACTTCAACCATTATTATGCGTTTCCATAAATTGTTCAACACTCATGTTAACTCCTGCTATTTAAGGTAATTATTTTTTAATACTCTCATTTTCTCTGTATAAGCTTAACAAATTATGCGTTTCATTGCGACAGTACCACTCTAACAAAAAAGCAACCAATACTAGGTTCAGATAGAAATGTTATTGGAATCTGACTTTACTCCTTTAAGAAATCATTGAATTCTTTTAATTCTTTTTTTGTATCTTCTGAAAGACTGTTAAAATCAGTATTACATATTGCACCTTCCAATGCGTATAAATGCACCAGGCAAACATTGGGATAAGCCTGTTTGAGCTTTAAAAATGCCTGTTTAGCACCCATACAAATCAGTTCCTCCGATGAATCAACTCCAACCTTTGTCAGTTTTTTTGCCATTTCTTTACCAATATTCCTCATAGATGTTAATTCCGACATATATTTCTCCTAATTTGTAATTATATTACGCTTACAATTCCCTGTTATATTACATATCTATCCACTGAATAAATGCGGTCTTATCAGAGCTGTTATACCCGGCATTTCGATAAAAATTTAATGTATCTTCCTCCTTCGAACCAGTAAGCAGCATCATCTTATAGCAGTTATTATCTTCAGCAATCTGTTTTGCATAATTTAAACATGCAGTGGCATAACCTTTTTTACGATAATCCTTGTGGGTTACAACATTTTCCACAAATGCATATGGCCGCACATTTCTTGTCAGATTTGGGATAATCACGCAAACACAAGATGCCATGATTTTACCATTCTCTTCACAGATAATAAGATGGTGATTTTCATCATTTACAATATGATTCCATGTTTTCGTTAACTGCTCTGATTCTTCCGGCACACTTTTCTCATGAAGATACAGATACAACTGTAATATTTCTTTTAAATCGTTTTCCCTTGCCTCTCTGATCATAAAACCGCTTCCCTCATTCTTTTTTACATTACAATCTCACTATCAAAATATTGTTCCTGAAAATGAATCTGTTCTCGAATTTCTTCTTTTGTAAAAGAACTATCTGTTGGAGCAACCACCCACTTTTCTTCAATATCATCATGTCTGTGAACAATAGCAATTACTCTTCCTGTAAATTCATCTAACGCTTCATCCACGCCTAAAATATAGACATCCTGTTCTTCCCCATCCGCTGCCATTATCCCTTTTATATATCCGTAATTTATTGGATAATACATATCCTTATGCTCAGGATGGTAACTGCCCATTGGTCTGTCAACTGTTACTGTTATCATTTCTCCGATCATACTAACTCCAAAATATCTTCATTTTTGATTAAAACAGCTGCACTTTATCTTTGCCCCTATATCTTACCACATAAATGCCCTTATTCCCATAAAAAATATGACAATTCCCTTATTCCTGAGAACTGCCATATACTTATATTTCCCTTATTCATTTTATTATATGATGATGGTACTATGTTTCAATCATCACTAAACATTTTTATCTAATATTTTTTTACAAGCTGTGAAATCAACGCTCTACAAGTATTCATTTGAATACAGGCATAAAAATTTTCAGTTACTTCTTTTCCTTTCCCTACCGTTGTAGCATTATTTGCATCTTCTTCTGTTTCCCAAAGAACAAAGTCTGTCCACACTTTACCTTGTAAATAATGTTCCCATGAAATAAATCCTTTCGCTTTAGAAATAACTTCATCATGCAACTTTTGTGTCAGTTCGATAAACTGTTCCTCACTCACATTTTTCTTAAGCTTGTATGAAAAAATCCATGCTGTTTTCGCCATTTAGGTTCCTCCTTATAACACACTTCTAATCTGTTCAATCTAATCATAGTATAAGTGATTCCAAAGCTCTTTTATACAGTGAATCCAAATCACAACCACAACTTCCACATTCTTTGTCTGCCTGCTTAATCGCTGACACTAAAGTTTCCTTATCAGCTTTTTTAAAAGTTTTGCGTATTCTTCAAAATCTTCATCTTCCATTCCTTGTTCAATGATTTTCTTTTCAAATTCACCTATTTTACTAATAATATATGCCCCCTATCTCGCTTTCAACAAAATGTTTTTGCGGTTTCGTTGCAAATCCTTCATTTGTACTCATATTCTAGCAAGCCCCAAGAGGAAAATCAATAGGATTTTCCATTATAGTTGTTTAATACTGCTCTGTCTTAGACAGGGCTTTGCAGATAAATTGCAAATCAGCAGCCAAACAATAAGTTTTATTACACGATAGAGCCTTATAAACTATAGCTTCGCAACTATTGATTGCGCAATCCGTGAAAATTGTTAAAATTATTTGATAGACATTTTTTCAAAGAAATGTTGTAATAAGCATAGCTTTTCAAAGCATATATGGTCCCGCATGCATTCGCAGCCTCCTGCAGCGTGCGGGATGATATATAGCAAATGGTATGGAGGATTTTTAATATGAAGCTGGGAAAAAAAATATATTCTCTTCGGACAAATCATGGATTGACACAGGAACAACTTGCTGAACAATTAGGTGTATCCCGTCAGTCCATATCAAAATATGAATATGGGCAAAGCACCCCCGAGCTGGAAAAAATCAAGGTGCTCGCAGAAATCTTTGAAGTAACTCCGGATTATCTAATCAATGATGAAATAGACATTCCGAAAAATGATACAGAGAAAACCATTTTAAACCAGACAGATTCTGTAGAAAACTTATCAGCGACGGGTATGAATGCGACAAAATCCACCGATTCAGAACAAGCAGAAAAAGGCAGTAATTTTCTGTGCACCAGCATAGAAGAACTTAACCGGAAAACAGAAACCTTACAAAGCCAATACAATCATTTGAATAAATCAATAAAAATAGTATGTATTACCATTACTGCCATGCTTATTATAACCGTCCTTCTCTCTGCCGCAAACGTTTACCAGTCATCTCTGATAAGTGCATTACAGCAAAATCAAAACTCTACTGCCTATTATACAGGTGTCACTGATATAGAGGAAGACTTAGTTGACCAGATTTTCTCAACATATGAATATGGAGTAAAAAAATATAATCCTGAAGATAACACAGTTGATTTTTTCATTAGCTGTAAACCAATTAAATACAGCACCGCTACAACTATTTCTGCTTTTCTTTCCTTTGAAAACGGACAAGTATACGATTATATCCTGTCAGAAAATACCGGTGTTTTTAGCGGAAGTATCACCCTTCCTCTTACGGCAGATAATTTCGATTTGAGCTTCCTGCTTGACGATCAGGAGGAAAAACAAAATGTGGACATAAGCTACTCACAAAATTTGTTGGATGATTCGGACTGGCATCCATCTATAACAATAAATTCTAACGAAAGTAAACATGATAAAAACGAAACAATGATGTTGTCTGGTACAGTCTGCATCCAGTCAGATGATTCAAATGATATGACGATATTTCTTCCATCCATTTCAGATATGAAACTAGTATTTCGCATGAAGAACCATATTTTATATGAATATTCATTAACAAAACAAGAATTGCAAGACCTGCAAAAGGGATATGGTCCATATATCTCCTATGAATTCAACACTGACAAAAATTTATTTGAGCAGAAAATAGATATCTATGTAGAATACAAAAATTCCTATATAGACAAGAAGATCCGTTCTGGTGGAACCATCGACTGTGACTGGCTAACATCGGAATCATCCACTGACATATTACCAACTAGAACAGATGAAGAGGATATTATACGTGAGATTATAACCGAGTAGGGCTTATTGTCTCTCACAACTGCTGTCTGCATTAATATTTTCTAATTTTCAATATAACAGGGAATTATTGCTGGTAGATTATTCATCTCCCTTCACAACACCTCCCAGAAAATCATTACAGTCATTTTGGTAATGTCTCACAATCATCATCTGTGCCTGCTCATCATAATAAATATCCGGATATTCCGTCCCCTTCTGGCTAATCCGGGTACCGATAAACAGTCCTGCCTGTGCTCCCTTTTCGGTAACCTCCTTCCGGGGAATCCTTCCGTAAAATGTCTGGCTGGCCAGACCTTCTGCCATGATATACCGGAAAATCTCTGCACCGGAAATTTTCTTTGTCATATCCGTATTGCGGAGTTTATTCATCTGCTCTGCTATTTCTGTCACCAGATATTTCTCTGCATAGGGAAATTTTCCTGCCTGCTCTGCTGTCAGGAAAAAATCCCGCTTATCTGACTGCCTTCCGCTGCTTTTTCCTTTTAAAGCACCGTCCCTTCCTGCCAAAACCTCTTCAATTTCACCAAAATATAATTTTTCCTTCTTTCCACCTTCAAAATCTGCTATCTCACTAGCAAAACGCTGCCCGTATTTGTTACATTTATTCTCGCCTACTCCGGAAACATCCAGCATTTCTTCCTTGGTAAAAGGAAGCTTAATGCACATATCCACCAGTGTCTTATCTGAAAAAACAAGATATGGGGGAATATGTTCTTCCCTTGCTATACCAGTGCGAAGCTCCCGCAGCCGCTCAAACAAAGCAAGCCCCCTGCTGTTTAAGACATCGGATTTTCTCTGTTTTGCACTGCCGCTCGCCTCATAAACATCTTCTTTTGCTTTCTTAAGGATTACCCTGCCCTCTCCCTTTAACAGTGCCTTCCCCTTTTCTGTAACCTTTACCAACGCATATTTATCCTTCGTCCGAACCAGCAATCCCTCTGCTGTCATCTGCCCCATAATCTCTTTGATAGCCGGTTCCGCTAATTCCTTTAAGACACCATACGAGGAATAATCCGACACATGATATTCCCGAAGCTTTGCCCGGTTATCCCCCCGCAGGGTTCCGGCAATCACATTCATGCCGTAACGCTGTCTTAATTCCCATACACATTCTATAATCTTTTTTGCTTCTGTTGTTACATTAATTTCCTCAAATTCTTTCTGGCAGTTGGAGCAGTTCCCACATTCCCTGCTGCCCTGTTCTCCAAAATAGTGCAGTATGTATTCCCGAAGACAGTTTTTTGTTGTACAGTATTGAATCATCGCCTGAAGCCGTTCATCATCCCGCTCCCTGGTTGCCCGTATTTCTTCCGGGGAAAAGTCCGGATTTTTTTCCTTATTATCCAGCAAAAAACGGTTAATTACCACGTCCTGTGCCGAATAGAGCAAAATACATTCTGAAGTTTCCCCGTCCCTTCCTGCACGACCTGCTTCCTGATAATAATTTTCCATGCTCTGGGGCATATTGTAATGAATGACATAACGCACATTGGATTTATCAATTCCCATGCCAAATGCATTGGTTGCAGCCATCACCGAACTGCGGTCATATATAAAATCCTCCTGATTTTTCTGCCGCTCCTCATTCCCCAATCCTGCATGATATCTCGTAACCGGTATCCCCTCTGCCGACAGCTTTTCATAAACCGCATCTACATTTTTTCTTGTGGCACAATAAATGATACCACTGTCATGACTGTGTTTTGTCACATAATCTAAAAGATATGCATCCTTTTTCTTTGTGGTTTCCACCGCAAAATAAAGATTTTCCCGATTAAATCCAGTAACAAGAACCTTCGGCTCCAAAAGCCCTAACACACACTGTATATCTTCTTTTACCACATTGGTAGCCGTGGCAGTAAAAGCACTGATTACCGGACGCTTTGGCAGCATTTTAATAAACTGCACAATTTTTAAATAGCTCGGTCTGAAATCCTGTCCCCACTGGGAAATACAATGTGCCTCATCCACCGCAACCATACTGATATCCGCCCTTTTGGCAAACACTGCAAACTCCTGTGTCTCTAAACGCTCCGGTGCCACATAGACAATCTTGTATCTTCCCTCGGATGCATACTGCATCGCTTTGGATATCTGACCTTCAGTCAGAGAGCTATTAATATATGCTGCATGGATTCCTGCCTGATTCAAGGCGCTGACCTGATCTTTCATCAGAGAGATAAGAGGGGAAACCACAACAGTGATTCCCGATAACATAAGTGCCGGCACCTGATAACAGATAGATTTGCCTGCACCGGTTGGCATAATGCCCAAAACATCCTGACCAGATAATATGGCATCAATGAGCAGCTCCTGTCCTTCCCGGAAGGAGGCGTAGCCAAAATATTTTTCCAGTATATCGTATTTTGTTGTTAATGATTGCATATCTTTTGTTCCTTTTTCATCATATTTTATAATATTATGTATTCTCCTTTTTCATCATCTAATTCCTATTTCTAATCAGACTTCCTATTCAGAAAAGCAGGGGAACTGTCACCTTCCCCTGTGCTTTTCTTTCCTTTTTTGCTGCTTCAGCTCAAACCGCCGCTCTTTTTCTGCTTCCCGCTGCTCCCGGTTCATGATTTTGCGTTCGGTTTTCATCTGCTCCTGCTGTAATTTCAAAGCCTGCTGCGATTTTGTACCTACCCCAGTATTCTGCATTTGTTTGCGCACTTCCCGCTGTACCCTCTTCGGGTTGCGCCCGGCTTCCTTTACATCCGCTTCCACAGCTGGACTAAATCGTAAGCGATCGTAATTTTTCAGAACAAAGCCGTATATCTCATAGTCTTTGGGTTCTGCACCAAATGTAACCTTACATACAGATAACTTTCCGTCCGATACACATTCAAACACACCTACCCAAAATGGTTCTTCAAAAAATACTGCCAGCCTTGCCGATACTTTGTCCATAACAATTCCTCCTTAATGCCCTGCGGCTGTCGCGGTATTCGTCAAATGCTCTGCAAGCAGGGCATTTTCCTCATTACCCACGCAAATTAATTGTAACGACCAAAGAACGGACGACCCAAGGAGGGAGGGCTACTTACACCGAAACGGTGCGACTGGACTACCTACCAGTTCTGCAAGATTGCCTTGCGTTGTGTTTTTATCTTTGCTTTTATATATTACTATAAAAACACTTATTTTTCCATAAAAATATGACAATCCTCTTATCACAGAGAACTGCCATATGCCTATATTTCCCTTACTTATTTTATCATACATGATGCAGGTACTATATTTCAATCATCACTATAGAATTTCTTGCCACGGATTTTTCATTTAATCGTCTCCTTTAACCACCATATAAATTATAGTAATAATATCAGTTGAATCATTAAAGATAGTCCTCTCTCGGAGGCGTAAAAACATCAACTACCTCGCCGCCTTCAATCACATGAAAGGAATGTATCTGATTGCCTGGAATGGAATATGTATCGCCTGCATTCAGTTCATACTGACATTAAATTATCACGGCAAATTTTTTGGAATCAAGCAAGCCATTTTCAACATATCCAGCAACATTGATGTTTCTACGCTTGAATCCTGAATTCTCATCACACCTTCCGAGAATCCAGGGTTCATCAAAATAAAAAAGTCTGCTGCTCCATCACTTCAATCTGCGAAGACACCATAACTTCTTCCTCCAAACCTCTTGTATGCTCTCCCCGAAGATACTGCATTCCGCCCCTCAGGTTTGCCGTAATCAAATTCAATACATAAATGTTATCAAATCTGCTATATATGGAATCCCCTCCAAGACCAGACAGACAGATTAACTGAGTATTCGTCTTTTTCGCCATATCCATAAGCGGCTTCAACAGATGTGCTGCATTTGTCTGGGCAAATGGGTTATCCATTACCAATACTTTTCCTTCATTCCGGTCGGCAAAAATGTCGGTTTCATCTCTTCTCATATAATGCAGTAAGCTTGATAAGATAACAAATGCAGACAAAAATCCCTCTCCGCCGGAATTTCTTGCTACCTCCGCCCATGTAATCGGATATTCCCGCTGCTCTTCAATTTTATAAAGCTTAATCTGAATATTCACCACACCCACAATGGTATCATACAGATATTTCGTTGTAATTCTGCTGCTTAAATAATCTGCTGCATTTTCATTTTGTTCATATATCTCAATGCCGTTTCGTGTCAGCTCATCCATAAAATCTTCAAACCGCTGGTGATACAAGCCCTCATTTTCTTCCCAATCTGGTATCTGCAAACGTAGCATCTTAATCGGACGTTCTCTAATTGTAATGGTAGAGTTATTATCAATTTTGCTCATATTACTATGGACATCTTTCACATAATCTTCTAAAAGACCTTCTATTTTGTTCTTCTCCTTTTCTACCATCGCAATATCCACAGCAAGCTTTGCCATCTGGCTGTCATAGGACTGAATGGTTGTATCAAGCTGAGCCAGCACCAGACCGGCCCTTTCTGTTACTGCCAGCATTGCTTCCAATGGTTTCAGGTAATAGTCTTCCTGATACATTTCTTTTCGAATCAGCATATTAAGATGTGCTTTCAGCTTATCTTTTCTACGCTTTTGTTCTTCTGTTTCCTGACGGTAATCTCTGCGTATTATGCCCGCAAACTCCCGAAGACTCCTTGCATCCATCTGCTCAATATCTTCTTCCCATACCAAAGCCTTTTCTACAACAAAATCCTGATATTCTGAAAATGCAGCCAGATTCTCATTTATACTCTGCAGGTGCCTTTCCACAAGCCTGCTTTTCTTTGCAAGTTCCGCCACCTGATATTTAAACTTATTTATCTCCGCTTCAAAATCAGCCGTATGAATCTCTGCCTTTGGCAGTGGCACCTCACAGCCACACTGCTCCGACATTCCTTTTTTCTTATCCTGCATCCGGCTTTTCAAAACATCAATCTGCTTATCCTCATCATGCCACAAACGCTCTTTATTTTTCCATTTCTTCTGTCTGTCCTCCAGTAAAATCTCCTGATGTAACTGCTCCTTTTCATTATAAAGAATTTCTTTCCACTCCCACTCTGAAACCTGATACTTTTTCTTTCGTTTCGTTAATTCTGCCCTTTCTTTTACAAGATTTTTTCCTGCTTTTTCCTGCATTAGTTCCAACTCCTGCAGCTGCGAGGACATTTTCGTTGTGATTGCCTCATATCTTGCCTCCAGTTCCCCCGGCTGCATATCCGCCACAAAACCTTCCTGCATTTCATAATTTCCATATCTTACCAGCTTATCCCTTAAACTGTTCACTTTATCAACAAGCTTCAGTTTCTCATGCTCCAATGACTTTTTTCCCTCTGCATATTTCTGCTGCATGGAAACCGCCTGCTCTTTCTCTCCTTCATAGCAGATTTGCTCCTGACGACTCTGTTCTGCTTCCTGCCGTTCTTTTTGATAATCCCTATAGCCTGCACAAAACCGTTCAAAATCCGATTCGCGCCGTTTACACCACTCAATATCCTGTTTCTCTTTCTGAATGGCATTGGTGAGCCTGTCAATTGCATCACCTAATTCCAGTATTTCCTCACTTATCTCAAAGATAATCTTTTCGATGTTACTTAAAGCCTCCCGTACTTCCTCTTGTTCTTTTCGATTTCGATCCAGCTCCTCCTTTGATACTGTCTGTTTTTTCAGAGTACTTCGCCGTTCCATATATTCCCGATATTCTGTATTTTTAAATTCAATCTGCTCCTTTTTCTTTTTGATTTCCGATTCCTTCTGTGTAATCAATAACCGCAGTTCCTCTTCATTCAGAAGCTTTTCATTAAACCATAAATAGAAACTAATTCCTGAAAGATTCAAAATACTGCTTTCTCCCTCCACCAGTACTTCTTCTAACGCCTCCCTCGGAATTAGTGGAATCGGGAAAGAAGTATAGATTTCTTTTCCGTGCCGTTCTAATTTTTTTATCTCTTCCCGGGGCAAAATCAATGCATACGGAAGAAATGGCTGCTTACGCACCAACCTTGTGTTTTCTTCCACACTATACCCATTCTTCTCTAACCAGTTCATGCCATATACAGGGTGAAGCTCCAACTCATCAAGCAGTTCTTTAAACTCCTGCGGTAATTCCAACACTTCACCGGATGTAAGCTTTTTCCACTCTCGTCCCAATTCATTTTTCTCCTGTTCTAAAGCATTACGAGTCCGGTTAATTTCCGTAAGCTTGCGGTCTGCTGCCTCTAAAAGCTTATCCGTCTGCCAGAGCAATGAATCCTCCACTTCCAGATATCTCATAATAGTTTGCCGTTCTTTTGTCTGTTCATCAAACTCCCTTTCTGTCTCCTTCAAAACACGAAATTTAAACTCCATATCCTGCTTTTCATTCTGTCTATCTTCCTTGTTCCGCACACAGGATTTCTTTTTCTCTTCTACATCCACAAGCTGTCTGGCATGGGAATTACAGTTTCTTGTAAGCTCTGTCAACTGCTTTTCATACTGCTCTTTTTTAATTTCCAGCATTCCCGGCTCGTAGTCCCCAAGAATATTTCTAGCAAAGTTTTCCCGATAATTTTGATTGAATTCATCTTCTCTCTGGGCAAAACCCTCTATTCTTGTATTACAGGATGCGATTTTTATAAGTAATTCCTTAATTGACTTCTCGCAATCTCCTTCCTTGTCTTTCTGAAACTGCCACTGTTGCTCCATTTCGTGATATCTGGCATCTTTCTCTTCCTGTACCGCTTTCACATCCTCCAGACACTTTTCATAATATTTCTTCAAATAACCACCAATCTGTTTGCGTTCCGGCTCCAATTCTCGCTCATTTTTTCTCAATACGTCAATCCGCTGTGTCAAAAAATCATATTCTTTCGTCTGCTCATCTATAATGTTTTGCTGCTTGGCACATTCATAAAGATGCACTGTCTTCTCTATGCTTTGTATCTCACTCTCCAATTCATCCATTTCGCCCTGTATCACATCACGGTTGCTGGTATGAATCTTTAAATCATCTGCCAGAATGTGAATTTCCATAGATAATTTTTCGTATAAAATGTGGGCTATCATCCTATCGCAATCCTTGCTTTCCGTCTCCAATTCAAGCTGTTCTCGTCTTGCTGCCTCCTCTAAACGGTTTAATTCCTGCCGAAAGCATGCAATCCGATTTTCCAGTGCTTTCACACTCTGTTCCGTTTCCTGATAGGTTCTGGCACTTTCCTCCACATCAAGCATATCTTCCTTGAACTTCAAAATCGTATCCCTGCGTTCAATCTTGGATTTGTTATCCTTATACATTCGGATATATTTATCAACAATGCTCTGAAATTCCTTTATCCTGTTTTGATCCTGATTCAGCTTGTCCTGAATCGTTTCAAGAAACCACTTCTCAATCAGTTCTTTTTCATTTTTGCAATCTGAAAACAATTCCGACAAACCAGATTCCTTTAAATTCACCTTACGAATAATGGTTTCCCATTCCTTATAATAAATCTTATACTCTGAAAGTTTATCAAAATACTGTCTTGACTGGGCATAATTATTCATGTCGTAATAGAAAAATTTCTTGGAATGATCCTTCTTATACATTTCAAACAACTGTCTGTTCGCATTAAAGTTTTTTAATAAAACTTCATTTTTTGTCTTTTCAACTACAGGAATATTATAAATGTCGTGTTCACAACGTGACGGATACTCACTGATAAAATTAATGATTTCCAAAGCCTCTGAGGACTGTTCCTCCGATACCTGTTTTTTCCTTACCATCATACCCGTAAGGCAGTATCCGGCTCCCTGGTCAAGTGCCCATTCCACCATAATAAATGTCGGTTTTGAAGTGGTAAAATAACTTTCAAAAGGTCTGTCTTTTGTTTTCCGGTACTGCTTATGTACGAAAGGTGCCGTCATCATCTGTACTAAAACAGACTTTCCGCCTCCGTTCCGAAGGGAAAGTAATGTACTCTGTCCGCCCATCTGAAATGTTTCATCACTGACACGAATAGAATTGTTATTATAATTTAGATTAATCAAACGAACCGCATTTATTTTACTCATTCTTCCAGCACCTTTCTGACCCTCTGATAATTATTCTGATTCAAAAGATTCCAATCCATAAGATTATCCAGCTTCTTGGTGGTTTTTATCATCTCATCCTCTTCCACATAATCAATCAGCCCCTGTTCTTCTAAAAATATAAAAATTGTATGCAGGAAACCTTCCTTGGTAGTCCTTTGCCTCGTTCCCTTATCATCAGAGCGTAACGCCTCGTACGCCTCTAACATATTCCGAAACGCAATTCCCTTTTGCTCTTCCTCCTCTTCTGTCGTATTCTCCACGCCCTCTTTCAGTCTTTCCGAAATGCAGTTTTGCAATTCCCCAACACGTATATACTCCCTTGATTTACTGCTGCTACCTTGTCCATCATAAAATTCCACCAAAAGAGTTAATATAACAAACTGCGACAGATAAAAATCCTTATCAGTTCCCGTTGATTTACATAACCTTTTCTTAAGTTCTGCCTTTGAAAATCCCAAAAACACATTTTCCTCTTTGGGTATCAGATAAATTACGTCACCATACCGTTCTACAGTACCTGCCGCCACTTCTGCCTGTGATTTTACCAGATTCTGAACCTGCTCTTCTTCCGTGTATGCACGATATAACCGCTGCTCATCCTGTTCTCTTAATTCATGATGTTCTAACAGATAATAGAAAATCTGCTGACTGACCCGTATTTCCCCCATTTCATATGCCATATCACTAACCGTACCTTTCTTTTATTTTATCTTCTGATGTACTGACCTGTTAATGTTTAACATAACTACGCCGGATATCTGTTTATCTGCAAGTCAGATTTCAATGGTGCAGCGATGACTACGACTAGAAAATCCAACACAGCAGATGGACAAATAAACAAGTAGGTTTGCTTAAATGTCAACAGTTCAGTAATAGTATCTCGTCTCATTGATCACTGCTGCTTTGAACGAGAATGCTGTCCCGGTAGTATAGTTCAAAATGCAGGCATAGCGGCTACACTAAGACTGTTTGAACCATTCTGACAAAATAGCAGACTATCAAAGTAGCAGTACATTAAATTTACTTCACTAGTTAATTACAAATGTTTATACTAGGTTTCTACCATAATCTCTACATTCGAACATCGTATCGTTTTACAAACTCCACCCTCATCAAGAACATTTGTAAATTCCACACCTTTCTTATCCTGTGTTCTTAAAACATATATTTTTGAAATCTCTTTCTTTTTTTCATCATGATCCACCACACTCAGTATCATGTCATGCAGTTGAAATTCCAATGCATCCTCTACAATATACTCACTTTTTTCTTTTCGAAGTGCTGCCAGATTGATTTCTTTACTCTTAATCATCTCTACCATAATTTCTTTAAAAATATCAATGCTTGGTATAAGTACAGACTGCATAGCCTCTCCTGCCTCAACCATTTCCTTAATTTCCTGTAATGTGACCGTTCCTTTTTCGAAAGCAAGGTCAATGATCAGATTCAGGCTTTTTTCATATTTTGCAAGCTTTTCTTGCTGCTTCCTGGCAATCTCCTCCTGCCATTCCTCCTCATCAAAATCAAGGATTTCTTCTTCCTCGTCCACTGCTTTCTTGCGGATCGGCCGTTGTAATTCCAATGATTTATTCAAATTATATATTTTATCCGGCTCCCTGTGAAATAGCGGTCTAAAAAAAACGTCTAACTGCTCCAAACCAGAAGAATCCTTAAGCACCTTATCATATAACTCCGTTCTTAACGAAAACCTCTGTATCAGTGACATCTGTGCCAAAAGCTCCAATTCTCTTTCATACAGAAGCTTTAGATCAAAATGCGAATTCAAAATCTTCTGATGTTCATCAATTCCCCGGTTGAGATAACCTTCAATAATCTTTAAATTATTGAGTTTTTCCTCATCCTCTTCAGACAATTTTTTCACATTAATATTCTGTTCCTCCAGCTCCGCCGCTCTTTTTTTAACCGTTTCACGGTAATTTTTAAATTTCTGCTTTGTTGCATCAATGGTTTCCATATTCTCCTCTAACAGGACTTTATAATCTGCTACGGAATAATTCAGTGCATTTCTTCTGACCCGGAGCATCGCTTCCTGTATCTTCTGTAACTGGATACGCAGTAAATTAAATACATTCTTAATCTCATCCACCGCTTTATCATAGCTTTGTTTCTCAAGATGCATTTTAAATATCATCTCATGGATGGTAAGCTTCATATTACTTTCAATTTCCAACGTGGAAAGCAGCAGATTATAGCCATCATCTGTCAGATAATAGGAAGTGCGTTTCACCTCGGAATCCACATAAACAACACGATTTGCAATATAGCTGACATTCATGATCTTATATGCTCGCTGTTCAAAATCAAATCCATCAAAGTACATTGCTTTCCCCTCATTGGAAAGAATCACATTAATAATAAAATCACCTATCTTTTTGCAGTCCTCATATGACATATTTTTATAAAAATATGTGGTATTTAAATGATCAAGAAATGCACCTATATCATCTAACGTACAATTTTCTTCTTTCAGAGACTGCTCCATGATATATAGCATCAAAGCAAATATAATATTTAATTGCTCATCCATTTTTAAGAAGCCATAATTTTTCCAAATCTGTTTTTGTGCACTGTTCTGCATCAAAAGTCCATACATTCCTACATGTTTCATCCTCTTTGGAAATTGCTTTAAAAAATCATATTGCATTTGATAAATTCCCTTCTAGAAATCGTAACAGTTCAGCCCACAGGCTAAACTGTTACGGAATTGGGCAAGCTTCGCATACAAAATTGCCCAATTCTATTCCTGTTGTACTCTTTCTTATGGTCAGCACTGTAAATGTGCAGACCTACCTGAATTGTTACTAAAAATCCCTTATAGCGAGAATCTCCTGTGGTATATATCTGCCTTTTAAAAGAATCTGCTGCATTTCATCAGCACTGTCCTTCACAAAAAAATCCCAAAAATAAGCTCCGATATTTTTGTTCTGTCCTTCTTTCATAGGTGGGAGCTGGTCTTCTCCAATCTCTTTTGCCTTTTCTATCATTTTCAAATATCCTTCTGCAAAAGGTTGGATTTTGCATTCCTTATCAAATAAAGAAACAAAACTTTCATAAATCGCAATCCCTTCATAATCAAGGTCTCCAAAATAATAAATAGCATTTCCCTTCTCTCTCATATACGGTTCTGCACACAGTGAAAAGTCCTGAAAGGAACGAAAAATCCCTTTTCCTGCCCCGTATATCAGTGTTCCAATAGATTTTCCTAAGATTTGACTGTTTCCTGACAACAAATGTCTCCGCATACTGTAAAATGTGTCCTTATTTTCCACAATTAACATATTCTGAGGTATTTCCCTTGTATGTACATAATAAGCAAGTGGCTCTGTTGTTTCATACAAATTCAATTCTTCTAAAGAAATTCCACACCTTTTTAGTATTTTCCTTCCCTGTTCTTCTTTTAAAAATTTCTCTCGATGCCAAATTTCAAAACTTCGCTCATTCATAGATTTGGAGATTTTTAATTCATTACGATTCGTTTTCAGATATTGATTCAGAAGCAATAACCATTGCCGATCTTCCCGATATTGCCATATATGATTTAGATAATAATGTGTAGAAATCATTGGTACAAATAGATAAGATAATTCTTCCATATATTTAGAATTGTCTTCCGGTTCTTCTATAATCCAGTATTCGTTATATAGTGCTGGTTTTTTCCCATTTTTCCCTGATGCTTTCACAGGCTTTAGCTCTTCACACTGAATAAGCGACAGCACTTTATCATATAATTCTTTATAACTTAGTATTTTGTGTTGTGACTCAATATCATTCAAACAAATACGTTTCATCTATTTTCTCCAAACTCATTTTAACTGGTCAATTATAGCAACTATGTATTTGTTATTATAATATCAAAAATCCCACAAATCCTCAATGGGTTTATAGGATAATTTTGTGGAAAAGGAAAAATTTGTTCCTATTCACTTTTCATATTTATATTAGGATAACTACCTTTTACCATACAAATTCTCCTTTTATATTAATAAAATTCTTACGTATTCATCCTTCTATACATTCTTTCTCGTTTTGCAAGTATTGTACAATCACATTACACTTATAATGCAAGAGAGCCGGATTACTCCGACTCTCTCAAGTATGCATCCGCAAATACATACCCCAATTAGTATCTATAATATACAATAAACATTGAAAAAATGCAAGTTTTATATAAAATTTTTCAAAATGTTCATTCTTGCTGTCAAATCCGGATGAATTACTATCGCTGCAACATTAGGATTAACAGTCTGTCTGTAATTATCCGTTATCTTCTCAAACTCCCGGATGAATACTTTTATTTCTGTTTTTGATACCTTCAGTAATCTCATATAGTAACACATAAGAATAATATAATCTCCAATGGTTTTAAAATTCACATATGGCAATCCAATCTCAAGTTTCAAACACTGTTACAGCAAAAACGGACACGAACTTGTGAGTGGACGTGGTTTAACTCTTAGAGGGGCGTGCCGAACGAACAGTAGTGAGAGAGGTAAACCGAGGGTTACACAATATTTGTCATATCTGATTATCAAGTATTATTGTTTATTTGAGTAACTTGTACTGTTATGATGTTTATGGCGGTTATTTAGGTTCACTTTTTTAAACGATATAAGAATTATTATTATTTATATATCGCATAAAAAGTGAACCTGATTTGATTATAGAATCCCTTGCCTGTTCTGCACGTTCCGTCTTGCCCTGCATGGATAACTTCTTGGCGAAGTTGGCTGTTAAACGGTAATCAACCGTTTTATTACCCTCGACATCAATGTCGAACCCCTCATAATCCACACCATTTTCAGCAAATGGATTCTCTGTGATATTTGTTTTTGCCCATCTGGAAAACTGTCCTTTGGCAAGCTCCAGAAACTCATACAAAAACTACGCAAGAAAAATAATCTGCTACACTTTAGAGAGCCTTAGTGACATTTGAATTTTCTTATGGTATAGTGGATTTCCACTTTTAAGAAAAGGAGTTGATAACATATGCCACAGATGAACAAAGGCGGTAAATTTATTTTCGGGAAATCACTGATACGAGATGATTTTGCAATCCATCTCCCAACACAGGCTCTTACAGAGTACAACGCCACAGCAGAGGGCAAAGTCTATCTTTTTACCGGGAGCAAAGTCACTGGAGGCTTTTGCGTGACTAGAAAAGGATTGTTAGAACCGTCAAAATTAGGACACATTCTTACCGACAATTCGGCTTTACAGAATTATCAGACAGCAGCGGGCGAATTTGTCAAATATAAAGGGCGATCATACTGTTGGGTAAATATTGCAGAAAATGGTGTCATTCAGCTTAATCAACAGATATTGGATTTCCTTAATCTGAAGATTGGAATGGAACTATTGTCTATCCGAAGCAGCGATATCGCTTTTACTATGGGTGCAACCGATCCTCTGTTGGAAAGAGCCGATAGCTATAAGGGAGAAATCAAAATTTACTAAACAATTATCTACAGATTTTAGCGGAAATATCTTGAAACATTTCACATTCAATGGTATTATAACAATATAAAGGGAAAGCACCCACTCCAAAGTGGATGCTCCGAGTTAAGACTAAAGAACGTCCTTACGGACACTGCCTATCCTGTGGATCAGACAGGATAGGCATTTTTATTTTCGCTTATTGTTTCTCTTATCAAGAAAGGCAAGCAACGCAACAATTAAGCTACCAAAGGACATCAGCAATGCTAATATTCCAATGAAAATCGAAATGATTTCAAAAGCTGTCATCGGCGCCACCTCCCTTCCTATGTATTCCGGCACGCCGGTTTTCATAAACTCGGGAGGCTACCACCCTGTCATGGGTACTTTCCGTAGATGTATTGTAACACGAAGATATATGAACAGCAATTAGTTCTTTAAATTTCTTGCAGGTATCATGATACCCGTTCCAAAATCCAGTATTCATCAAATAATTAGAGCCAACAAGCATAAAGCAATCCCGGAAACGCCCATTTTATCAGCATTTCCGGGATTTTATCCCTCACTCGAACTCTTTTTCCTGTCCGTTGCAAGTCCTGTTTTACATTACTTTTTCTTACAAAACCATATCATTTTGATACGTTTCTATTACTTGTTTATGTGGTTTTAAGGCTGGTGTCCCCAAATTGTACCCAAGCTATACTCTATGACCAAGAGGCGTAAATTGCTCACGTATATTTGCATGGAAATATTTCCCCTTTGATTCTGCTGACTGAAACTCATACCACATATACTCTGGAAAATCATGATACTGCCATACGACACCACTTTTAAATTCTACCTCCAGAGTACAACTCATCGCATCATACCCAATACTTGTAATCATACTTGAATCTACATATTCTCTATCCATTTTTTATTCTCTCCTTTCAAAAATGTTGTTCTCTAATTTTAGTTACTACAGATTTGTAATTATCATTACTTGCATCATATTCTTTCTTCCACGCCTTTACTAGTTCAGGATCTGCACTGTCTGGTCTAGGTGATTGCAGCGGCAATCTGACTCTTGAAGGAATATTTATTGCCTCTCCCACAATAACAGCTTCACCTATTCGAAGTGCCGGCAACAAATTAATCAAGCTATTCATATTATCTGGTGCCATTGATTTTACAATCGCTTGATCTGACGAATTTGTAAGCCGTAATGCAATAAAGGTTCCCACCTGGGCAAGTATCGTTTCTGATAACTCTGATGGTCTTTGCGATATGACAACTGCTCCCAAACCAAATTTTCTGCCTTCTTTGAAAATTCTTTCTACAGCCTCTTTTGCATATATTGTATCATTTTTACCAAGATACGAATGCGCTTCCTCATACGCTATCAACAGTGGGCGGTTCCTTCCAGTGTTAAGTTCATTCCGCCCCCAAAACATACTATCATATACAAAACGGGTTATTAACCCGACCGTAATATCCATAACTTCAAATGGTACATTACTTAAATCCAATATAGCAAGTCGCTCATCTCCCCCTATCCACTCAAATAAAAGATTATGCAAATCCTTTGGTGACTTTTCATCTTTATAATCTCCTGGATAAAACATGAAATCGTAACGACTATCTTTTAATCGAGCTAACAATTTTCTTTCATATGAATACATTTCTTGCTTCTTGCTTTTATATGGAGCTTGATTACTCATAGAATATGGCTGAAATTCTGCTGGTTCCAAGTTATCTGGTGAACCTTCCTTTACAAGACATTCCCCATCCCTTGTTTGCTTACTACCATCTGCAATATTATAAGTAGCATTCAATTCCCGATTAATATCATACCAAATCTTTCTTATGTTAAATGGTATAGGAGAATCTGCTGTAATATAGTTCGGATTGATATCACCTGCCTTTAAATGATAATTTGCTTTTTTTGCTTGAGTAACAATTTCACGAAATCTACGATAATCTGTTTTTTGATCTTCATTAGATTTAGCTCCTACTAAAAAATACATAAGTTCATCAAAATTCATAAGCCAAAAAGGTATATACAATGGCTTAGCTATATCACCTATCCTAAAAACTTTAGCAGTAGGAAATGCCGAAGCATACTCTCCATGTGGATCAATTAACAACATTCTTGAATTATGCATTTGTGTACAAATTTGTTTCAGAATAGCAACAACACTATTAGATTTTCCACTACCAGTTGAACCAAGTATAGCCGCATGCCTCAACACCAGTTTATGTATGTCTAAATAAACGTCCAAATTATCAGAAGACGCATGTTTTCCAATAGCCAACAATCCATCTTCTACACTATCTGCTTTTCCATATATATCATATAAATCTTCATCTGTCACAATATGAACTTCATCATTTATTGTAGGGTATAATCCTATTCCTTTTTCAAATTTTCGATTTCCAACCTTTTCTCCAATCAAATGAACTATTAAATATCTGCTCCCTACATTTGGCACTATCGCTATATCATTACTTCTCATAGGTGCATTACTAACAGATTCTACCAATCCAAATGATGATATATTTCCCGCAATAATTTTAACAAATGTTCCAATTTGCCCCAGTTTATAGACTTTTCCATTAATAATAGGACTAGCAGAGGGTATATCTGCACTTATCTCTACTTCAACAGTATCTGAATCAACTCTTATAATTTTCCCTAAATATGTTATATCATTTTGCATTTACAATTTCCTCTATCATGGATTTTCGACCAGAATTTTCTATTAAAAACTCTATCAGTTTTCTAAAATCGCCCAATATGAATTCCTCCTTTGCTTGATTCCAATATAATCTATACCCAGCATCAGCATCTGTAGAATCATCATATTCCCATTCTTTTTCAATACCATTTGCAATTATTTTTTGGGGACTCATAACACATAAATTCCTGTGTGCTGTTGCGTATGAACTCATCTCATTGAGCTGATCATCTGAAAAGCAAAAAACCATCACATATAAACGCTTATTCTGACGCATCGCATTAAAAATAATGTCATTAATATGTTGATCTGAAAAAGAATATCCTGAGCAAATAAATACAAGTTCACCTCGTTGTAAATATCTCTTCATTCTATCAAAATATGCTATAAATGGCTCCTTGCGGGAAAGGTTATACTTTTCCTTCGACGGATAAATCATCAACTCATTTCTTGGTGTATCAATTTTTCCAATTCTAACAATTCTCTCTGCGGAAGTGGATGTTCCATTTTTCTTCATCCAATTGAGTGAACCATGAATTTTCCACAAACGTATCCATCTGCCTGTAAAATCTTCTTCCGCTGAAAAAGTTTCTATACTTTCCGGCGAAAAGAACGGTTCATATGAACCTGTAAAACCATCAAAATATGGTGTATAATTAGCCTCAAGTGCCATTTCAAGAAGCATATCATAATTTGTTGTATATATTTCTTTCACAAATCCTCTATTAGCAGAATCAAACCATGCAATAAACCTTCTGATTTCAGAAATATCTGCAAGTTCTTCTTTTTCTCTGATAACATTAAATACAGCCTCACAAATTTTCTTATCTAATTCTGCTGCTTGCTTACCTGTAATACCATCAAATGCATAATCTGTTCTTCCCTGTGTTATATCCCGAATTTGCCTTATATAATTAAGAACATCTTCAATACTGATTGCCTTTTTACCTTCCAAATTTTCTATTGAATTTTCAATTTTTCCAAATAATGTCTGCTCCAACATACTGAGGCGATTTTTACATTCACTCGTTAAAGTCATAATATTCGGAAGTCCAAAAGCGCAAGATGTCCCAGCTCCAAAAAGGAAACCTATATTAGTCGCATAAGAAAGTATGTTCCTAAACTCATTCATATGGTGAATAACATTTACTTTTTCCATTCGCATTTCCTCTTTAAATAACGCCAAAGTTTTCACTATTGTATCAAACTTTTAAGCACTTTTCTCTTTCCTTCCTAATCTTCTTTCGCTAAGTTTTAACCAAATATTCCGCAACATTTGCACTTCATTATTAGACAATCCTAGTCCGTTTACAAGCAAAATCCTATCAGAATAATCCAATACTTCTTCAATTTTATTATCCCGAATCAACTGATCTATTTTTTTTACATCTAATAGTTCCGCATTCCTCATCGGAATCATTAGTTTACGAATTTCGCTAGGTTCAAAAGTCAACACTCCTCCGCCATAGCTTCTCCCGGTAACTTCTGCCAAAGCAAGTGTAAAAGAATTTAAAAATGCGGCTGCTACATATTCAGGATTCACTCCATCCAAAAATCTAATTTTATGAATTGTATCTGTACTTACAGCATTAGCATAATTGAGAATAATACGAGGATAACGGTTGACCTGCCTTAAAATAAATGCATCCGGCTCCCATGACTGTGGCACGCAATACCAATTCTTGCGTATTCGGCATTTATATCCCATATTAAACCCTAATTTTTCTCCATACTTTATATACTTCTGTTCTTCTTTGCTTAGTTCGGAGAAGGGAAGATCTTTTGGTGCAAACATATATACCTTTTTCCCTTTATCAACCAAATTTTTAAAATCCATCTCTGATAAAATAACCCCTTTCAATTGTTCTGTTTTTCCAATTATCATGCGAGTGGCATTTCCCAATTGATATTCTTTAACCATGTCATAATTAAGTAAGAAAAACGAATTTTCACCACTAACAAGCCCTACGTTAATCTCGAACAAATCAGTCGTAGGCACAATATCAACATTGTTGCGTAGTTTACGCATAAGTTCAATTTCTTTGCACGATAAAAAGTACTTTATCCATTTTTCATCGCTATGGTTTAGTTCTTTTACCTCATAATCATAGAAATTGGTTAAATCCAAATTACCCAAATCGTCCAAATCATTCAACTCGATAACTTGTATTCCTTTACTGTCCGAAGTTTTCTCACCTAACAGCAAAATAACTTCCTGTTGAATATCCTCAAAAACTATTTTCTGAAACGTAATTAATGTAAGCCTATCAAAATACTTCGCTAAAAATTCCCTTGTTTCACCTGCATAACTTACTTGAAATAATTCAGCAGGAATAACCATACCAAGCTTTCCGTTTTTTGATAATACAAGTGCTGACAATACTAAAAATGGCAACCATATATTTGTTAATTTATTCGGATGTAATCCTGCATTTCGCATGAGCTGAAAGGCTATTTCTCTGGAATCAGCATCCACATTTTGATAACGAATAAATGGTGGATTTCCTATAATTACATCGAATTTTTGTTTTCCTTCAATATTGTCTTTATAAAATCCAAAAAAATCCCCATATATCACTTTTGTACCATATATAGATGCCTTTTTTGCTTCCTCTTCAAATAACTCTATTCCTACAATCGTATCTTCTATAGATAAATTCGGATTGATTTCTATTACTTTCTTTGCTGCTTCTTTCAAAAAAACACCGTCTCCGCAGCTTGGTTCTAATATGCCCTTCGTATTGATATCTATTGCCCAATTACATATAAACCGTGCAATTGGCTCTGGCGTATAATAACCTCCACGTAATTTCTCCAATCCCACTTCACTTTTCATTATCATACTCCTTTACTGTTCCATATAGCTCTGAAATTACTCCATCCAAGTGTTGTGATTCCGTTTCAATTAAGCGGCAATACGTGTTTTTCTGCTCTTTTGTTTTTTGAGTATTCCGTCGCCGTTTTAGCTCCATAATATTTTTTACACTGGAAACAATTTCATCGTGTTTCTTCGCTTCTTCTATGTTCTCAAAATCTATTCTGTATATTGGAAGTTTTGCAATAAACTGTTTTCCATGAGAATAATAATCTCCACGAAATGTACTTGCCTTGCTTTTTACAACACGTTCCAACAGCCAATAATTCAATAGTGCCTGTATATAATATAAAGATTCCTTTGTAGATATTTTTTTCTCAAGGCCATAGAAAGGTCCATTTCCGCCACCGGTAAAGCAGGTTGTCTTATCATCATAGACATAATTTCCCTCTGTAGATAAAACTGACCAAATTAAATGTTCCCCCTTTGAAAAGCGCTTTATACTTTGGCTTCTCCCAAACTGATACCAATTATTTTCTGTTCTGCGTTGAATACTTCTCTGTTCCAAATCTTCCTTATATTCTTCCAAATATGCAAGCGCTTTTGGAAAAACCGTTCTCATTTCATTTATAGAATATAGAATAGGTTTCCCTTTTACTGTATGATACGGAAATATCAGCATCATATTGGGCTCAATATCCACATACTTTTCTAATTGAATATCATAAATACACGGTTTCAATATATCCGTTTCAACGCATTGCTCCTTACCTCGGCAATCAATAAAATATGTCAAACCATTTTCCTCTTTTTGAGCCTTTATAATATATATCATATCTGCACTGGTTTGTAGCCCAACAAATATATCTGATATTTCTTCTAATGGCTGACACTTATCTTTTACCTGATCTAGCAGTGAAACAATATCTTCAGATAAAAAACTCCAAGGCGCTACGCTTAAATATTCGATAGGATATTCCCGTAATTCCACTTGATTTGCAGCATAATATTCATTCAGGTTCTTTACAAAACCAATCTTAAATTTCTTATGATTCGTCTTCTCTAAAAATAAAAGGCATGTATATGTACTTTTCCCTTTAAAAACCTGCCCGGTTCCAAAGTGAATAATTTTTTCAACACATTTCTTTTCAGAAAGCATTTTCCGAAGAACAGTACCTGCTTTAATCAACATAAATTTATGTGGAACAATATAACCTAATCTTCCATCAGGGGTCAAAAGTTCCAACCCCCGCTCTAAAAACAGATAGTATTTATCTAACAACTCTGATTTCGCTGTTTCAAATTCTGAAATATCTGATTTGAGATATTTGTATTCACTTTCAGAATAATGTACCATATTCTGTACTCTGATATAAGGCGGATTACCTATAATAGCATCAAATTTTCTCCCCTTAAATTCTGTATTCCAATCAAAGAGCTTAATTTGTGATATAAGTTCTATATCTTCATAAAAATGACTATTGTAAATCAAATATTTGGAATCCACCAGGCTGTTCCCATTTCGAATGTTATTGTCTAAATTAGGCAGAACTTTCCCATGTGTACTAACAGCGTAATTTTTTATTTCATCTAATGAAACATCCTCTATCAGTTTAATAAGCAGACTAAATTTGGCAACTTCTGTCGCCAAATTATCTATATCAACCCCATAAATATTTTGCTTTAGTATTTGATACTTTTTATCAAAAGAAAGCGTATAAGAGCCTTCTCCCTTTGAGATAAGAATCCCTCTTTGTAACGCATTATCCTTGTCCATTTCAATATAATACATTGTATAACAGTTCAAAATATATTCATATGCAGACAACAGGAAATTTCCTGAACCGCAACAAATATCCGCAATACGATATGTATTCCATTTAGAAAAAAGTTCATATTTATATAATGGTTCTAATGTCTGCCCGACAATAATATCTGTTATATTCTTCGGCGTATTTACTACTCCTTGTGAATCTATGATTTCTGCTTTCTTTTCAGCAACAACTTTTATATCAGAGATTGCAATTTTTTCTTCCAAAAACAACTCGTATATCTGCCCAATTATATATGGATCAACAATGCTAAATTCATAACAGCTATTCGGATAATACAATTCCTGAAAAATACGAATCAACAATGCATCTGTAATTTGAATATTTTCTTCATCAATTAATTCAAACAAACCAGAATTATATTTTTTGTCTGCTGCATTAAATAGTGCCCTTAATTCTGTATATGTTTTTATTTTCTTTAAGGTTTCATATTGTTCAAGATTCCTGTCCTCGCAAATGCGCAGAAAAACAATTCGATTAATGATCCTTTGAACAAAAACATTTAAAGATTCTTCATCTAAGTCACAATTGTTATCGTATATGTCCTGGCTTAAAGAATAACGCCATTCTTTTATTTGAGCAAGAAAATATTTATCAAATGGTTCTTTACGAAATGTATCTGTAACTTTATCAAATATTTCAAAAAACTCCCCGGATACAACCGAAGCATATGATAATAATCGTGAAATCTCAGTAAATTTATCAACGTACTCTGTATAATGATAATGCGCGATCATTGCTTTTGACACTTCATCATTTTCGCTAGGTCTAATAGAAGTATCGTATATTATCATATCAGTAAAATTTGACAAAATTGATGCTTTCAGATTTCCGTTCCATCCATACCGGCGTGTTTGAAATGCAGCTTCTTTATTTTCCATAATATTAACGCTTGGCTTTTTCGTTTCAAGGAAAAAGCAGACTTCCGTTCCCAAATGAAATGCATAGTCTGGTTTCTTTTTTCTATTCTCTCCATCTTCCTCAACATATACAGATGCTTCATGTTTTACTTCCCTAAGATGTTGCGGAAGTTTCTTTTTATTAAGCACATCCCATCCTAAAATTTCAAAAAAAGGATTGATAAAGTCATTCCTTACCTCTGTTTCATTATAATCAGTTCGGCTATACTGAGCAAAATGCTCTGCATAAGCTCTGACAAGTTCAATCAGCCTATTGTTTTGCATATAATATTTTCTTACCTTTCTAAATCTTGCGGAACTATTTCAACTATATCCCCTATATTGCAATTCAATTCTTTACATATTTTTTCAATAACTGTTAAAGTTACTGTTTCTCCATTAGTCATCTTTGCAATAGTACCATTACTAAGACCTGTGCGAGCCTTTAAATCGCCTTTATTCATTCCTTTATCAATTAAAATTTTCCATAATCCATTATACGAAATTGCCATGTCACACCTTATCTTCTTGAAATCAATAAAACAAGTATTTTATCCTTAATTATACTGTATTCATATTACTTCGTCAAGAACTATATCTATTTTTTTAGAGCATATATTCATATTTAAAGATACATTTTTCTTTTACATAAGCGGCAAGATCATATTCTCGCCGCTTTCACATTAAATTATAGACAATATATAATTTCTTCCCTTACAATCTCCTCTACCCTCGCCCTAATGCTATTCATTCTCTGCACCCAAAGCAACTGGTCTTGTGCTTTTAGCTGTTCTGTAACTTCCTCCCTCTCCGCCATATGCTCCACCAGCAAATCAAATCTTTCCTCTGCCTGTTCCTGTATCATCAGAAGATGTTTTTTTAATTCACCCGATAACAGCAATCCCGAATAAATTCCTCTCCTATAATTCTCCAAATAAGACTTCCGCATCAATCCAAATTTCCTCAACTCCCC
>CAJUFL010000042.1 GCA_910585605.1 uncultured Lachnospiraceae bacterium
CTTGTCGATACTGTCCGGCATGAAATCATTGAACGGTATCGCCCCGGCGAAGATGACCCGCATTTGAAAGTGCTGCAAGCCGCCCATATCAGCGATGATGAATATTTCAGCCACATGGTTCTGGATGACCTCAACCTCATTATCCGGGATATTCGGGAAGCTCACAAAAAGGACAGTGAGAGTGCGCCCCAGACCACCGTTGCCGATGAACTGAAAGAAAATCTGGAAGCGGTCGAAAATTTCAAGGGCAGCCGGGATGAAAAGCTGGTTGTTCTTTACTGCAAGCAGCTCGGTATCAACTATAAAAATCTGTCAGACGAAGAATTTCGCTGGCTGATTCGGATTCTCAAAAAATCAAAGAAAATGGGAACGCCTATCAGCCAGAGGAAAAAACGGTAAAGAAAAAACCGCTGTTGCATGGTTTGTTGGCTCCCATGTAGCAGCGGTTTGTGCTGTGGTTATTCAGTTGAAAATCAGAACGGCAAACTGGAATTTTCTAAAATAGTAAAGCCGTACCGCTTACGATTTTTTCTTTTACTGCTGAAACAGTATCTTTGATTGAGTGCGCAGTTGTATCTATAACATTTAATTCATAGATTCCTAAATTAGAAAATTGTTTCCACATTGTTTCAACTAATTCAACATTTGTTTCTCTATCTAACTTTGAGCGTTCGATAGCTCGCTTCATAGTTTCTTCTTTACTTGCCCTTAAAACGATATAGTGTACTTCATAATGCTCTTGAACAATGTTGAGCCACGGCTCTAAAAACCACGGTCCTACAATGCCATCTACAATTACATCATATCCACCACGAACATATCGCTTCGCAGCTTCTAAAAATGCTTCAATGACAACCAAATTTTGCTCATTTGATTCTGGCAAATGTGGTGGTATTGCCCCTTTACTCAAATAATGGTAAAAGTCATCTGTGTGCATATGCACAGACTTTTCCAAATCTGATTCTTTTGCAACAGCAGATGCCGTTGTAGTTTTCCCTGTTCCCGGCGAACCTGTGATTACAATAATTCTACCTTGATTCATCTATGTTTTACCTTCCCAACTTCTAATTTTTTACATCATATCCCAATAGCCTTGTCGTACTCAATAACTCCATTTAATTTGTTTTGACTTCCGTTAAGATTAAGTGCCATAAAACTTTCATCGTCAACTTCAAATGGCGCTTTTATTCCACACTCACTTGCCGGAATATATCCTGCCTTTGGATAGTATTTGGAATGTCCCAAAACAACTGAATATTCATATCCCAATTTATGTGCTATACTGTGTCCTTCTTTCATCAAAGATAATCCGATTCCCCTGTTCTGATAATCGGGTAATACAGAAAGAGGGGCAAGCGCAAGAACCTCAACCCCTTGAACAACTGCTTTTGTAAAAAGAATATGTCCTACAATTTTTTCGTCCTCGACAGCAACAAGAGAAAGTTCCGGAATAAACGATTTGCTTTTTCTTAACGCAGCAACTAAGTTCTGTTCATTTCCATCTGTATATTCAGCATTTTCAAATGCTTCTTTTACAACATGATATACCGTATCATAATCTTCTGGTCTTTCTTGTCTTATAATCAAAATAGATACTTCCATAGTTTTAAGTTTTTTTACAATTACAGGAAATAGCAAATCTACTATCTACCTCTCAATTTTTATGGCTCTGACAATGATAATATCCGGGATTTCTTTATTAAAATAGCATTCTTCGTAAAATCCGTCTATAACAAAGCCAGTATCAAAACACAGATTAAAAATATCCTGTAAAGAACGATGATAATAACATTGTTTTTGTGGCTGTCCTTCAATCGCAATATCGTAATAGCTGTGCGGCGTCATATATTTTTCTGTAAGCGTTACAAAACAGGGGTGCTGTGTCGCAAATACAAATACTCCGTTATCCTCAAGCAATTTATAAACAGAGGTAAAAAGCGGCTTAATGTCTGTAATATCCATGACCGCCATGTTTGAGACTGCTTTTGTAAATGGCTTATTTCTTTTTAATGCCATCAGACTTGTTTCATTCGTAGCGTCTGCTACACAAAACTCAATGTGATCAGCATACCGTTTTTGGCGCTTTTTTGCCAGTTCCACCATTTTCTCACTATAATCAAAAGCCAAAACAGAGACAGCTTTTTCTGCAAGATATGCAGAATAATTTCCATTCCCACAGGCAATATCTAAAATATAGTCTGTTGGATCAGGATTTAGAAGCTCTGTTACTTTTGGACGGACAACTTCTCTGTGAAAATCATTTGATTCATCCCCCATTGAACAATCCCAAAATTCAGCGTTCTGATTCCAGATTGCTTTACTTTCTTCTTTTGAATACTGTATAATATCCTCTTTCTGCAAAATTACTTTTTCTCCTTCGCCGCATGGCTCCTGAAATGCGTGATAATGATGTTCCAATATTTCATCTGTTATCACAAACGGCGAATTGGCATTTAAGACCTGATTTCTTTTATATAGTCTTTTTTGCAAAAGCTCCTTACTGGCTTTCATATAGACAAGTTCCGTTTCAGCGCCTGCTTTTTGGATCAGCTCTTTATAAAAATTCCGATTTTCCTTACTCCAGAAACTAAAATCAATCACAACGTCTTTTCCCTGCTGAATCAGGGACAGCAGCTTTTTTTGAAGCGCAGCCTCCACCTGCTCTGACAATTTTTCATATTGTTCTTCCGGATAATCAATTCCCTTTCTCCCATAAAGTTTCCACATTTCTTCATCAATGGAAAGTCTGATATATCCTTCCTGTTCTTTTTTCTTGGCGTAAGTAGTCTTTCCAGAACCACATACGCCGCACATCATAATAACTTTGCTCATAAAACTCCTTTTCTTTTTCCGAAACGGCATCTATCAATTTGCACTACACAACAGAAAGTTCTTCAATCGCTTTATCTAAAAAAATCATACCGTCCAGATGTTCCAGCTCATGGCAGAAGCATTTTGCCATTTCATCTTCTCCGTCAACTATAATTTCCTCTCCATATTCATTGAGTGCCTGAATCGTGACCTTTTGTGGACGAATTGTTTTTACAAAACGGTTCGGGAAACTAAGGCATCCCTCAACACATTCCTGCACACCGCTTTGGCTTATCATTTTCGGATTTACAAGTTTTAATCGTGTATCGTTAAAATCAATGACAACCAACCGTTTCAAAACGCCAACCTGATTTGCTGCCAGTGCAGCTCCATTTTCTGTTTCATGTAATGTATCAAGCATATCATCTAAGAGCTGCCTGATTTTATCATCAACTTTTAGGACAGCTTTACATTTTTTTCTTAATATAGGGTCGCTGTCATAGCGAAGAAATCTTGTTGCCACTTTTTACCTCCTGTCTGCTGCTGTCAGCTCTTGATTTTCTCAAACTTACATCAAATAAAAATACCTCCTCAATGGCACACTCAAATACTTTAGAAATATCATATGCAAGCCAGATAGATGGTTCAAATTTTTCTGTTTCTATGGCATTTATCGCCTGCCTTGAAGCTCCAACCAGTTCTCCTAATTGCTCTTGCGTCAGCCCTCGCTGTTCTCGCAATTCTTTTATTCTGTTTTTCATAGTTCCTCCAAAAGTAAGGTTAACATTACAATAATTATATATGTTTTTTCTTGTAATGTCAACCTTACACCCATTTTCTGTTACATAAATATTTATAAAAACAGGAAACGATACCATGTTTCAGATATCGTTTCCCTATATCATACCCTTATGAATAGATCATCTCATGCAGAACAATTTCTTCTGCCCGGTTACGGATGTTATTGCAACGCTGCACCCATTCCATTTGAGAAGTACGCTTTAATTCCTCTGTCACGCCCTCGGTAGCTTTCATCTGCTCCATGA
Organism: uncultured Lachnospiraceae bacterium; assembly: GCA_910585605.1. Classification (GTDB taxonomy): domain Bacteria; phylum Bacillota; class Clostridia; order Lachnospirales; family Lachnospiraceae; genus CAG-590. The sequence goes on from CAJUFL010000042.1 coordinate 3,858, forward strand.
TAGTGTCTAACCGTTCCTGTGCCTGTTCGTTCAGGTCTGCAAGATATGTCCACAATTCTCCGATCAGTATCAGTGTGTTCAATCTGGCTGGGTGGGCTTCTCTTAAATATTCCCGGTGCATCCGTCCGTACTTTCCGATAGGACGGTGTTCCTCCGGCAGCTTCAAATCTGGGATATAGTAATCTCCGACAAGGATATAATCAATTCCGTTTTCTGTTATTCTTGGTTTCAATTCGCTCATATTTTTAATCTCCTCATTCTGGCTTATTTTTTGCAAGTCTGACTCTCCAGAAATATTGGTAAATCATTGGTAAAATTGAGAATGAAACATAAGAACTACTATTTATAGAAGTATTTAAGACGATTTGAGACTTTTTATTCTGAACAGTAAATCCTGCCGTGGCAGATGAATAATATTTTTATCATATCTTTGAAACTTGCACTATCTACATATGTTCCGCCCAAATCACTATTGCACTTTGACACCAATACATTATTTCCCTCTTGGATTAAAGTTTCAATTCCTTGTAAAGCCATTCCTTTATTCATTGTTGTTTACCGCCTTTATTTTTTCAACAAAATAGTGTTGTCTTATTATTTAGAGGTATTTTATAAGGATTGCAACCAACGATTATTCTTTTTGCTTCAATTATTACTACACCATATTATCCCGATTCTGCCCATTATAAAGGAACCTTCTAACTTCCATAATCAAATCATTCGGATCATCATCTATTACCACATAATAAATAATATAATTATCCACATAAATACGATAATAAGAATATCTGCGTTCTCTCACAGAATGATACAGTTCAAAAGATTCAGCCAACGGAAGCCGCTCCATAATAGCCTCTTCCACCTTATCCAATAAGTCATTTGCTGCTTTTGGATTCTTCAATTTCTCCGCAATATAGGTTACTTTTTCGTCAAGATCCTCATAAAAAAGTGGCAGATAACTCAATCTGTACTTTTTACTGAACATTTATCTTCCTCCGTAGTTCTCCAAAAACTTCCTCATGGCTCATCCGTGTATCTTTTTCCGCCGCAAACCTATCTGCCTTATCCAATGCCGCTTCCACACCATCCGTCAACTTTGAATACTCCTCAAGACTAAGTACTACCATTGTTCCATATCCATTTTTTGTTAAATATACCGGTTCACCCGCATTTACAATTTTCTCAATATCAGGAAATTTATTTCTCAAATCTGAAACAGGTCTAATCTGTAACATATGTGTTCACCCCTTATCGATATTTTATCTTAATTTTATCATTATCCATATTCTACTCTACTATTCTAAAAAAAACAACCATTGATTCATTATCTCTATGTATTATACAAAAAGTGTAATTAATTTATATAAGGCAAATGGCAGTTTCCTTTCCATGAAGAAAACCGCCACCTTGTAAACTGACTTATTTAGCCCGTAAACAATATCATTTCAGGCTCTTTAAAAAATGGTGTAGTAGTGGTGTTGTAAACACATTTCCGTTGCGCAAAAATATTGATTTTATTGACTTTTCCGGGATTCTTTAAAATACTGCCGTGGCAGATGAATAATATTTTTATCATATATTTAAACTCCTTTGATTATAGGCTTTTTCTTCATTTTTCGATGTTTTTACAAAATTTCATTTTCTTTGTTACTTGCATATCTTAGTATAAATCGGCATAAGTTTTCACCCAAAAGTTGTAAAACCATGTATCGATTACAACGTTACAAATCTCTATCACGTCTTTTTACACTCATTAAAACTGCTCTTTCGTATCTTGAAAGTACCCTAATATGACAAAAAACACATTCCAGGGGGTAAAATGTTATTGGATAGATATGTATTTTTTTACAATAACGGATTTATCAGGAATTGCATTCTACAATGCTTTATCAAAACGACTACCTCCAGGAACCGCCAAAATAGAACCTGTATCATTCATTGAATTAGGAAAAGAATGGGGTAGTTTTCAACCGTCGTCCAAAATTTATTGTATGCCAACAGCAATAACGATGTATTGATTTTACAGGTTATCATATAACCATTTTTTAATCACCTCGTCATCTCTATTTCCCATAAAAGAATGTTCACTATATTCTGATATAGTTAATGCCACATGATTAGACTTTGCAAAATTTTCTATAACCTGTAAAGACTGTAAATTATCCCTGCCTCCATAAAGTATATAGGTTTCGCTATTCCATCTCTCTATAGGATTTTTCTTTACATACTGGTAATAATCCCAAGACAACGTGTCAATCGGTGTTGGAATTTCCTTTTTGGTATAAAGCATTTCTTCTGTGATATGAAACCACAGAAACATATTTTGGATAAGATGTTCCATATTTACGATTGGAGACAGAAAAAAGCACTTTTCAAAAGTGATATCTTTATATGCCTGCAAGCCGAAATATGCACCTAAACTGCAAGCAAACAAAGATACCATTTTCCAATTAGCAAGGGTATAGGAACTTATTTGATGAAGGTCAGAAATTCCATTCCAAATATCGCACCTGTAATTTTCATCTTTTCGTTCTCCGTGTTCCGGCAAATCAAAGCTTATTGTCTGATATCCTTTATTTTCTGCTATCTGAGCAAAAGTTTCAGCCGATTCCTTATCAGACATTTTTCCATGAACATAAATATATGCTTTGTCTGATTTTGCTCCCCAAATAATGACAGGAATTTTCCCAATATAAAATTTTGTTATTCTCATCTTTCATCACCAATTATATCGTATCATCAGAAAATAACTACCTCAATATACTATCACTTACAGAAGTGTTTTTTACCTACAGAACCCTTCATCAGAGTCTTCTACATGGCAATACAAAAGAGAGGCCGCAAAACTACGACCTCTCGAAAATCACTTTCCATATATAATTTTCCTAATTGAATGAACAGAAAGATAATACATATCTGCTAATTCTTCAACACTTTTTCCTTGCTGATAGCCTTTTCTTATTTTCATATTTCTCTGTTCAATCTCCAATTTACAACCGCTCAATTCGCCCCATTTCTTTTTGCTGTCTTTTTTCGAAGGAACATAAATATACCCACCTTGTATATAACTTTGCAATTCCTCAACTAAAACAATGGGGAGTACCGAATCTGCTTTAATATATTTCATACAGGCTCACTCCTTCAACTTTTTATCGTCAAATAGCAAAGCCAGCATATTCGCCTTATTACTCCATGCAAATGGCGTTAGCATTTACTGACTTTGCATGGAGTGAAGCATCATTTTTTCTTTTTTTATTTATACACATCATATCACCATCCTAATTACATTTACATTGATTGTTTTAACTGTTCAATGTTTCCACTTTGTATAGCACTAATATTTCTTGCGATTCTTTCCTCAGACCAGTTCCACCATTGAATCTCCAATAGTGCAGAAATGGTTTCTTCTGGAAATCGTCTCTTTATTGGTTTCGCAGGAACACCGCCCACAATCGTATACGGTGGAACATCTTTCGTGACAACTGCACGAGTTCCAATGATTGCTCCATCTCCAATCGTGACACCAGCTAAAATAACAGCTTCATAACCAACCCAAACGTCATTGCCTATGACAATATCGCCTTTATTATCCCATGCGTTTGTTACGCCTCTCTTCTCTAATCCCCATTCCTCAAAAAATAATGGGAATGGATAAGTAGAAAAAGACGATAGTGTATGATTAGCACTGTTAAAAAGAAATTTTACACCACAAGCAATGGAACAGAATTTCCCAATCTGCAATTTGTCATGGTTTATCGGATAGTGATATAGTACGTTGTTCTTCTCAAATAACATCGGGTCATTTACAAAATCATTGTACATTGTAAAATCCCCAACCGTTATATTGGGATTCGTAATTACATGTTTCAAATAAATTGTTTCTTTATCACCTGTACGGGGATAAATCTGTTTTACTGGAATAGTCATTTAAAATCCTCCTGTGAATTTGAATTGTGTTCATTTAACTATTCCAGATAAAGCAATGCAGAATTTCACCTAAACCACCTCTCTTTTCAATTAAGGGCAATTATATACGCTATTCAATAAAAAAACAATGACCTGTGACATTTCTTCAAAAAGTCACACACCTTATCAAATGGTTCACAGCCTTGTATAATCAGTGTTCCGAAACTTTTTCATACTGTTTCTTATTGTATTTGTACCCCACTATTATATAACTGGGGTTACAAGTTGGATTGGGGTAAGGCAATCCAACACAAGCTAGTTCAAACCAGTGGCTTACGCTTCGCACGCCACTAGGAGGACTGCCTGTAATTTAAATCATTTTTTTCGATTCAAAAAGCGAATTGCATCGAAACGCAATTCAAAAGTTGTAAAACTATCCATCTTATATTTTCAAGAATTAACCTTCTCTAAAATCTCAGACTCTAATTGTCCCCTTATTTTTGCAAAATCTAATTTTTTAATCTTCTTTTCTCTTATGTTTGCATTTAAATATCCATTTTCTAAAAGTCCTTCATTTTTACATACATCTTCAATATTCATTTGATGAATTGAAATCGGATAATCATTTATTATAACAAATGCCTTAACTGGATTAATTTGCATAGCATCAATAATTCCATTATCTGCTGTACCAAAGTAAGAAAGAATAATTTGCTCTGTATTTTTCCTATTATCCCATAACATAATCTGCTCTATAAGTCTAATATGGTAAATATCCCATGTAACATTCAAAATATTTTTTATGATATCTGAGTTGTTTTTTAACTTTTTAAATGTCTTATGTACTCTACTATCATCCATAATGTATAAAGACAATATAACAATTTCTTTTTCTAAATAACAGTTCAGTACATTTAAACAATACACTATCAGTTTCTCAATTTTTTTACTTTTATCAGAAACAATATCATATGTTTTTATTAAAAATGCTTTCATGACACAACAACACAGCAAATTAAATTGTTCTAATGCCTGGTCCATTTGACCAAGTGCCATATCATATATTTGTTTTATTCTCATATAATCATTGGATGACAAATAAATATTTTCAAAATCCCCATTAACTAGTGAAATATTATCAAACTTTACAAAAGACGTTATCATTTCAGAAAGAATTCCTAAATCAACACATGTCCTCACTCTCTCCATAAGAGCTGTTGCTATACTAATTTGAAATCCTCCTTTTTTTATATAATCAAGATAATTTAAAAATTCAACTTTATCAATATTTATTTTACGTCCTATCATCATTTTGTTTAAGTATGTAAGAATATTTAAATCAAAATCTATGGTTTTACCAACTTGAACTAAAACTCTTTCCGAAATATGTTTTGAGTCCAAAATCCAAGTTTTTGTATAATCTCCTATTCCCCAAAGTCCACATTGCCCTATTTTTTGGTTTTTTAAAGAATCATCAAAATTTGAATATTCCTCATCAAACAAAAAGATTCTACAATCACTTATTTTGTCCTTATATAATCTAAATTTTTCTACTTTCTCTAATGTACTTGAAGACTGCAAAATATCCTCTATAACCTTCTTTTTATATTCATTTATCTGCTGATTCATTGTATCTTCCTCTCTGTAATATTTATCATACTGGAACATCTTTCAAAAGTTGTAAACTGGTTGTAAAAATTGACTACCTAATCTCATAATCTATCTAAATCAAAGGAATTCCATCAAATTGCCACCTTCTGCCGTGTCAGATGAATAATATTTATCACAAACGAAAATCCTCCTAAATGCTATATTCTACCCCGATTTGCCGCAGTTTGCCGAATATAATCTTTGTTATGAGATTGTTAAATTTGTCACAGAATGAGCAATAAAAAGCAAAATGTAACAAATTAAAGCAAAAAAACATGTTAGAAATGGATAGTCTTACTACTTTGCTTATTTTAACACATCAGATTATGAATAAAACATCTTTATCAATACCGACATTCACCAAATATAAGAGTTAATAAAATTCCCAAATCAAATATTTCATGACAATAACATCTTTTATCATTTTAAAAATAGAAAGTGCATATATCGAAATTGAAAACATCTTCAAATTTTACAAAATCAATTATCAAAAACATCTTTTACACACTTACAAAGAATAATCTTGTCACCAGACCATTTCCATTTTTTCCGCCATTTTTTTATTATGTCGTTATATCCTTGATCATGACTGATAATAATTATTTTTGAATAAGAATGCTCTTTTGCTACTTTTCCCAACTCTGTCTTAATTCTATTATCAACTGCTTGATTTCCTCTCTTTACAGAAACTGTTTTCACTTTATCTCCAACTCCTTTTTTACCTTTTATCTTTTTCAAGACATTCTCATCTGCTGCATATATGATAATATCCTCTTTGTCCGATACCCTCTCAATACCCTCTACTGCTTCTGTCCAATGATTATCACCATCAATCGCAATTATCGTTTTTCCACTGTCTTTTACCTTTATCCTATTATTATCACGCTCAATCCTTTCTATAATTTTTTTACCATCCTTTGGTTCACTACTCCAGTAAGGGGAACCTCCCATATAATACACATATCCTGTCATGAATCTATCTTTTTTAACATAATCTTTTTTAATAGATTCAATTCTTGTATTTTCTCTTTGAATATAATCCAATATTTCACTCTCTGACACCCCCCAAAAATTCAATTTTCTCTCATACCTCTCTATATCTCGAAATTTAAGCTTCGCTAACAATATTTTTTTGCTTTCAGAAAGCATTTCCATTTGTACCATCTCCTAAAAATAAATTTATTTACATTTCATAATCCACATATCACAAGCCTATACATAAAAATTCAAAGCAAACATTATTTTGATACAATATCAGTATTTAAATTAGGAAACACAACAGATGATTTTTAAATCTATATATGTAATGTAATATTCTCCTAATATTCACAAATACACGTAATCTCATAAAAATCAATCCTCTGCAAATAATCACACCATCTTCTTCGGCAGTTTTAACGCTTCCATATTTTCCAACATCACATTCTTTCGGTTATCACATTCACCCAAAGTTGCAAGCCACAATTTGCTATCATATCCGCAAAATGATTTCTTTGAATCTTTTTTTAATTGTTTTCTATAATTACTCTCTTCATTATATTTTTGAAACCAAGGCATGACAAACTTTTCAACCGCATCTGTGACATTCTGAAAACTTATCTTTGCGATTTCTTCATCAGCAAAATCCCACCAGATATCCTTACCGGCTATATATTCTCCTAACCGATCCCCAAATCCCGTATTCATCCATTTCATAGGAACATATAATGGCATAATTGCTATATTCACTGTAAAGGTTTTTGAACCATGTCTTTCTTTTTGTAAGTTAATATATTCTAACAAATCAATCTGATTTCTTCTGACATAAGCATTTGTCTTCCGTTTCAAAAAGCCTTTCTGTTCCAAGTAATTACCCAATATCTCTTTACTGTACTTTTCAAATGCCGAATCTGCCTCCCTCTTATCTATAACAGAAAGCTCCTGCTCTAATCTTATATGGCTTCTATTTCCCTGCAAGGTGAATTTTTTTATCATGCGCCCCTCCATGAAACCGTGTTTTGTATAACTAATATTATACAATAAAATTCATTTTTTGCAACTGTATATGTCTTATTACCTATATAATATTTATACCAGTATCTGATAGCAAAATATCCCCACCAAAGATATCTCTATAATTTAGAAGCGATAATCCTTCTCCATTCCCCAAAATCACATTTATATTCCCATCATATCTCCTTATCGTTTGACCAACAATAAATCAGTCCGACAAACCAGAAAACACATTCCCCGCACCATATTGAATAATGTCCAGCAAAAACATCAAGTAACATCCTGCTTTATCCTATGAACCATTTATAATCAACAAAATTTTTCAAAAAATTGACTTTTTCCGATTCCCATTTTATAATCTATATTACACTCGTAAGATTTGAGGAGGGTTAAAAGTGAAAAAACTGCCACAAATTTCAGAAGCAGAATTTGAAGTGATGAAAGTCATATGGAAACACGCACCAATCAATACCAATGAAATAACAGAAAAATTAACACAGACCACCACATGGAGTCCTAAAACAATACAGACTTTGATAAAGCGGCTTGTAACAAAAGGGGCTCTTTCTTATGAAAAGCAAAGCCGGGTATTCGTTTACACACCTTTGATCGAAGAAAAGGAATACATCGGACAGGAAAGTCATTCTTTTCTTAAACGCTATTATGACGGGAATATTACAGCAATGCTTTCTGCCTATATTGAAGATGATAAGCTCTCTGAATCGGAAATAGACACTCTGCGTTCACTTCTCTCAAAGGGTTCAAAAGACAGGAGGCATTAATATGGCAGATTTTGGAATACGCTTTTTCCTATGCAATATTTTTATTTGTATTATCATTGGCATACTTCTTATAGCAAAAAGGGCATTAAAAAACCATCTGACCAGCAGAATGCAATTCAATTTATGGTTTCTGCTGCTTGGGCTTCTTGCCGTCCCACTTATTCCTCTTCGTTCGATTGGAGTTCCACAGGTTCTCGCATGGATTGAAACATGGAAAAATACTATATCATCAAACAAGGGAATGATTACAGAAACAGCTGCAAGCCAAAATATATCCGGCACTGTAAAACAAATAAATGACTATACACTGTCTATCAGCAATGAAACACCATCTATTGTTGGACTTATATTGTGTGAGATATGGCTGGCTGGCATTATAGTCATGCTTTTATTAGTTGTAAGATCAGTATCCCGCTTAAACACTTTGAAAAAGTCTGCACTCCCTTTGCAAAACAAAACCATCCATATATTATACAATAGCTGTTTACAGGAGATGAAGATAAAAAGAAAGATTCCTATTTACAGCACTGCCTTTTTGAAATCCCCTATTATTGTCGGATTATTCAAACCATGTATTTATCTGCCGATCCACCTGATATCAGATTTCCTTGTTGATGCCAAAGGGCATAAAGGACCCAGAGGGTGTTTTAATGCTGCGGATATGCGTTATATGCTGTTGCATGAATTACAACATTACAGACACAAAGATACTCTGGCTGGTTTCTTTATGAATCTTGCCGGCATATTCTACTGGTGTAATCCTTTGGTGTGGTACGCATTGAAAGAAATGCGTAATGACAGGGAAATTGCCTGCGATACTTCTGTCCTGAAGTTTCTTGAAGAGAATGAATATGAAGATTACGGAAACACACTGATCAACCTGGCAGAAAAAATTTCACTTACACCATTCCCTTTTGCTGCCGGAATCAGAGGAAGTATGAAACAAATGCAGCGGAGAATCACTAATATTTCTTCTTATCAAAAGCCTTCCGTTTACAGGAAATTAAAAGGGCTTGCTGCTTTTGCTGTTATTGCAGTTATTCTTTGGGGATTTACCCCAATGCTGTCTACCTATGCCGCGGAACAGAACCAGTATAAATGGACTATATCTTCTGAAAAAGTTTCCACAATTGATTTATCTTCCTATTTCAATGGATATGAGGGCAGTTTCGTTTTATATGATTTAGAAGGCGATACATGGAATATTTATGACATGGACCATGCCACTTTAAGGACATCTCCAGACTCCACCTATAAGATATATGATGCACTGTTTGGTTTGGAAGAAGGGATCATTTCACCAGATGATTCTTTCATGGCATGGAACGGAACAGAATACCCATTTGAAGCATGGAACATGAATCAGGACTTATATTCTGCGATGCAGTCCTCCGTCAACTGGTATTTTCAGGAAATAGATGAGCAGCTTGGTTCTTCTGCTATTCAAAGCTACATCAGGAAAATCGGATATGGAAATGAGAACATCCAATCCAACCTCTCCTCTTACTGGATGCAGTCCTCCCTGAAAATCTCTCCGGTAGAGCAGGTTGCGCTTTTGACAGACCTCTATCACAATCGCTTTGGCTTTACTCTGGAAAATGTAAATGCCATAAAAGATTCCATTTGCCTATATTCATCTGAACACAAAAATTTTTACGGAAAAACCGGAACCGGAAGTGTAGACAATCAGGATGTGAACGGCTGGTTTGTAGGCTATATCGAAGCTAATGGCAGCACATACTTTTTTGCCACTAACATACAAAGTACCTCTGATGCTACCGGAAGTAAGGCAGCAGAAATCACAAAAGCTGCCTTATCTGATTTAAACCTCTGGCAGTGACATACCTATTGTATGTCACTAACCATTCTTTTATAATCCATTTCATACTGTAGATAAAGCCCAACACAAAACTGTTCACTCCTCATCATGATGCTGTATAGCATTGCCTGTTGATACGGTATTGATAATCTGGTATATCATTTATTCCATCATTCAAAATTTTATTACCTAAATATCTAAAACTTCCATCCTCAGAAAACCGGACTGTAAGCTCATGGGTTATCACTGCATCATTGCATAAGATCATCTGACACACCGCATCCACTGTCAAAACAACTGTCCCATCCTCGTTTTCCTTAATATGTGTGACTTCCGGAAAAGATGTTCCAAAATAGGTAGGAGAATAATTAAAACAGCCTAACCGTTCCCATACATAAGTCTGTTTTTGTTCATCAAATACAGCATATGTTTGTATTTTCTCCCCTGTTATCGGAAGATACTCCATTATCAAACTTTCAAAGTCTTCCTTTGGTATCCCATCGGGATATTTTTCAGGGTCAAATTTTTCCCCATATTTCATTGCATACAAATATTCATATAATCCATTATAATCTAAATCTTCCATATTTTCCGTATCCCAATTAGAACATAAAAGATTATTTCCCTGATAAGCTAATCCAAGTACGCACTTCTCGGACATTTCCCTGTTTTCATCTGTCATCGGCTTTATCCTAAGCATACAGCTTCCATCAACAATTTCCGTCACTTCCGGCGGCTCTGGTACACACAGCTCATAACAAAACCAGCCTTTCTCTGTATATTTCCATTCTTTAATTCTGGTATAGGAATTATAAGTTATCTTCGGCTCATTTTCATCATCCCATACCGCCAAAACTCTTAATACATACATATCTGTCCCGTCATAAATAAATTTCATTCTCCCTATACCTCCCCCGGAATGCATTTCATATACGACTGCCGATCCGCTTACTCCCTCCATACATTTCTTAAGGAAATCGTCTACACGCTCAAAGTTTTCCATATTGGCGTATATTTCTGTCATTATAATTGGATTATTTGTTTTCTTTAATGTATTCTGCATTTCAGATACCACTTTATCAGAAAGAACAACATTAATAGCATCACCTTTGTCTGCCTGTATATAAATTTCACGAATGCGCTCCATCATTTTTTTACAGTCATCTTCTGCCTCTTTCCCTTCACGGACATCTATCGGAAGGCCATAGCCTTTTTCTATTTGCTCCGCTAAAGTTTTCTCTGATGCCGGCTCTTTTGCATTCTCAACAAGAAAAGAACGCTCATCTGATATTTGATCCTTCTTTTCAAAGACGAACACAAATACACTTTGTGCCAGTATTACAGCCAAAATAATCGTCATCATGTTAATTACTGTCAATAAGAGATATTTTCTATTCTTTCCGTCTTTATTCCCCAACGGTATCAAGGTATCCTTTAGGTTTTTCAAGCCAGCTTTCCAAAACCTGTTTATCTTTTTCAACCACATAGCCGCTTCCTCCCCTCCCTTTCACATCCTCAACCATACTGACAATCAGGATTGGATTTTCCACTGTTTTTTCTGCTGTAAAAATGGCAAACCATCCAAGTTCCGTACCGGAAGTATCCTCCTTAGATGCCTTGATTTCTGCCGTTCCGGTTTTTCCCGCCAGCACAATATCTTCCCGGTGTGCCGCATATCCGGTTCCATGAGAATCATTTACCACCTTTTTAATCCCCTCTAATACCAGGTTCACATTATTTACTGAAAAAGCATTAGGAATCCAATACTTTGTTTCGGCTTCCCTATTATATATCAAAGACGGTTTTACCACGTTTCCTTCATTACAGAAAGCCGTATAAATACACGCCATATGCAATGGATTTACCAAAATCTGCCCCTGTCCATAGCCACTGTCTACCAGTTGTACTTCCGTTTCAATATTTTCCGTATTAGAATATTGCGACTGCGCCATCACAATTTCAAACGGTAAGTTTTCCCGAAAACCTAAACGCAGCAGAGCTTCCTTCATTTCTTCTGCACCGATTTTCAATGCTGCTTTTGCAAAATAAATATTATCAGAGTAAATCAATGCATTTTCCAAAACAACCGGATCATAAGCATGGAGTGTTGTTACATGATACGAACCCCATGAAGCGTCCTTCTGCCAGCTTAACCCCACATTTCCATAATCTTCATTGGGATCAACAGCCCCTGATTCCAAACCGATTGCCGCAGTAATTGGTTTAAATGTAGAACCGGGACACCACACCTGCCGGAAACGGTTATACATTGGTTTATTTTCATCTTCATTCAGCTCCTCCCATTTTTCACTGGATAATCCCATGATAAAATCATTGTTATCATAAGACGGTGTACTTACCAATGCCAATACTTCCCCTGTATATGGATTCATCGCTACAGAACAGCCTTTATCATTCTGAAATTGCTCATACAAATACCTTTGAAGTTCTGAATCTATCGTGAGTTTTATATCTTTTCCATCCTCGACCATGCAGCTGGCAAGCTCCTCTTTTTCATTTCCATCAGAATCTACAATATAAATCCGGCACCCGTTCTGTCCTTTTAATTCACTCTCGAATAATCCCTCTGCCCCACTTCTTCCAATTACACTGTTTGCCGTATATCCTTCCCCGGCATGCTGTTCCAAATCCTCTGCCGTCACATTCTGAACATAACCAACCAAATGTGCCGCTGCATCCTTTAATGGATACGACCTTACTTCCGTATCAGAAATCATAACTCCCGGTATCTCTAACAGCTTCTGCTGCCTTTCATGCTCTTCCAAAATTTCCTCATCCGGTTTTAATGACCTCAGTTCTATTTCCTCAACTTTTTTCACTGTCTTAACCGGAACAAAAGAATCCTCTTTTACCCATTTTTCCGATAATTTCTTTTCTATTTCTTCTGGTTTCATACCCAATAAATCCGCAATCCGCTCTATGGAGTGATTCCCATTTTCTAATTTTCCCGGCACAATTCCCACAGAAGATGCAACACCCTTTCCTGCAAGGATACATCCATTCCGGTCTAATATTTCTCCCCGTTTCGCCTGCGTCTCAGACACCCTCACTTTATCCTCTTTGGATAACCCCGGATAAATCAGGGAATCCGTCCATACCAGTTTGTAACCATCTTCTTTTTTTAGAAAATAGGCTTCATTCTCAAAACTAATACTTCCAGCAACTGTATCAAAGGCTGTCTGATATTGCACTATATTTTCATTGTACGAAAGAACCGTAACCGCCATTTTTTGTGCTTCCATGCCCTCATAAATAGCCGAATTGCGTTTCACAAAATCTTCCTCACTTATTTGTCCTGACGCTTCAACATCAATCATCTGATACATTTCCTCGTAATTCCGTTCTGAAATGTAACCCATATATGTAAGGAGCAATTCATCCGGTTTGTTCAAATTTCTCTTTTCTTCAGCAAAAATCAATATATATGCTGCTATACCTAATGGAACTACTGCCAGAATACTTACAATAACCCCTAAGAGCTTTCTTGTTCTCTTTCTTCTGTGCCTGCTTTTCTTTTTCGCCATAACCTGTCCTCCAAATTAAACTAATAAGGATAAATATTTCTTTACCTTCAAATATTACTCTTGTAAGATTAGAGGGTAAAAAATATATCCTCCCTAATCAAAATATTACACCTGTAAGATTTTTAAGTCAAGTAAAACAAAAAAGTTCTTTGAGTATCACTATCCCAAAAGAACTTTTCATACCTAAATATTTTCAATCAACTTTTCAAAAAAATCATACACCATTTTCATCTGTACGCTTCTTAGCCCCATGAAATCCTCTATCGCAATCTCTTTATACAAAACTTTTTCATAAACCCAATAATTTCTTCATCATTATTGGTCTCATAAAATTCTATAAGCAGTCTCTTAAATTCCTCCAGCTTCTCAATCGGCACCTGGAATATGCCCACATTGTTCTCAATCAATACTTTATTTGCAATCAACTGTGCCACACGTTTATTCCCATCAATAAACATCTGTGTCCTTGCAACATAACAAAAATATTTCAACGCCTTCCATTCAACATCTTCTATTTTTTCAATTTCCTTCAAATTATCAATAATAACACCTGTCTGTGGAATTTCCGGCTCCCATGCTGTACCGCCTATCTGTACAGGAATTGTCCTGATTTCTCCCGCATAATTGAATAATAACTCCCCAGCAATCTTATTGTATTCCCGTAAAATCATAAGACTGTTATCATAGTTAAGATTATCCAGCAAGAACTGCCATGCTCGTTTCATATTAACAATAAATAGAACCTCTTCCGTCTTTGTAGTCGTCGGTGCATTTGCTAATATCGCCTCTGTTTTCGGAAATGTCGTCCCCAGTCCTTCAAGATTCGCACTCTTCCAAATACTGTCCACCAAAAGTCTTTTTGCCATGTCTATAGCTGTATCCTGCATTTATTCCCCACTTCCAATCTGATATGTATCTCAATATTGTTTCCACTATAGGCACACTATAATCTCCTATATATGGACATATTATACAGGAAAAATATTCTTTTTCCAAGAATATATAATATTTTCCATATAGATTTCACACTGGTCTTTCATCAAACATCAATCAACCCCATCAATACCCCTTACACACATCAACCCACTCCATAAATCCTGAATATTCTTCCAGCTGGGAGATAGTCAGTTCAATCGCACTGTTGGAACTGCCACAGGCCGGAAAGACCGTATCAAAACGTTTTAACGATACATCCAAGTATACTTTTACGCCTTCATTCACTGCAAACGGGCACACCCCACCCACTGCATGACCCACTAATGTTTCTGCTTCCTCTGGTGACAGCATTTTTGCTTTTGTGGAAAACCGTGCCTTATATTTAGGATTATCAATCTTTGTATCACCGGCAGCCACTATCAGGATTGCATGGTCATCCACCATAAAAGAAAGCGTCTTGGCTATCCTCTGGGGCTCACAGTGCAATGCCATTGCCGCTAACTCCACGGTTGCACTGGACACTTCAAATTCCTGAATCTTATCTTCCATTCCGTATTTTCTAAAATAAGCTTTTACTCTTTCTATCGACATTATCTTCCTCCTACCATTGGTGTAAAAATTATTTATAAACCCTGCCAATTGCTATCTCTGTTTTGTCAGTCACACTTCCTGATCTTGTCGTTACCTTTTGTATATCCTTTCAAATAATCATCTGCCTCTTTTCTTGATCTGAAAATGACAATACGACGGTCTCTTTGATATTGCTCCAGCAATTCATATATGCACGGTAACTGGTCTTTTTGAAAATCCAGTATCCACTGTCTGAATTCTTCATCCAGTTCTATTTCCAGCCACGGAAGATCCTCTCTTCTTTTTCCGATGCGCTCTTGTGCTCCTGACAGACAAATTTCCAATGGATAATCCAGTAAAAATACCGTATCACATTCTTTCAAACGCATTTCCAGTGTACGCAGATAATTCCCGTCAATAATCCATTTCTCTTCTTTCATCATCTCATTGAGCCGTACATCAAATTCTTCTCTGGAAATATTTGTCTGGTCTGGTTTGTGCCACAGCATATCCAGATAATATAACGGAAGTCCTGAAAATTCTCTCAGTTTCCTTGCAAACGTGCTTTTTCCCGCACCCGGGCATCCGATAACGATTACCTTTAACATATTTTCTCCAATGCCATTATTTTGAAAACTCACAATCTTCGAACACTCTCTTTACTGCAACACTATAATCCTCTGGTCTGCCTGCCTTACGTATTTTCTTAAGCTCTTTTTCTGCATTCAAAAAATTTGATCCCAGATAGTACCAGACCTCCTTCATCTTAAACAGCACATCCTTCTCATTTCCCAATGCATCCCTGTATCCTGCATATAACCGGTCATGATATTCTTGCAGTTCCTCCTTCGATATTTGCTGACCCGTTACAATCTCCCGAACCAATCCCGGGTTTCCGATCACACCGCGGCCTAACATAATCCGGTCTACGGAAGGAAATCTTTTTATAAATCCTTCATAGTCCGCTTTCGTAAAGATATCACCGTTATAGCATACTGGATGAACACTCTGACTGAGAGCATCTGAAAACACCTCCAGATTGGGATGATTCCCATAGTAATCCTTTTGCAGCCTTGGATGAATGATAATCTCACTTAAAGGATACTGATTATATATCTTTAAAATATCCTCAAACTCCTCTGGAAATTCCAGACCAATCCTGGTTTTGACAGATACCCCCAGCGTGCTGTGTTCTGCCTCCAATGCCAGAAATATATCCTCAAAGAACCGGTCAAGCCTTCTGGTATCCGCCAGAAATCCGCTTCCCCGTGCCTTAGTCACCACCGTTGCAGCAGGACATCCCAGATTCAGATTTACCTCATGATATCCAAGTTCCATAAGCATATGGCATGTGTCAATAAACTGTTCTGCATGATTCGTCATAATCTGGGGAACCACCAAAAGCCCGCGGTTATTCTCCGGTGCCACTTCTTTACGCTCTCTTGTTTTGAGAATTTTTTTCTGGGTTGGCACAATAAAAGGTGTAAAATATTTATGTATATTCCCAAACATGGCAGAATAAACATTGCGGTAAACCCAGCCTGTCACCTCCTGCATGGGAGCAAGATAAAACTGCATTATTTACCTCCCGCCATAAAACTGACCATATAAACAGCAAATGCAACCAGTCCCGGAATTTCTGCCACTGCCATACCGATCAGCGCCCTGCTAAGTCCCTGCTGTTTATCTGCACCCGCCGCATGTTTCATGTTTTTTGCACCGATAATCCCTTTCATGATACAGGATACTGCATTTGCCACACCCATCACAACAAACAGAAATACTTTCTCATTTAAAATCAGCTCTGTCGGAATCTTATCGGTCATAAGAATCAGAAGTACCTCAAGGATAACATACATAAAATTTGTGGCACAGACTGAGACAAAAAGCTTTCCTGAAATATATAAATCACCTGCATTCAGTCCTCCCTCTCTGCCTCTTTTTCCAGCTAATACAATACAGACAATAGAGACCAAAAAAGCTGCTATCGTCGGCAATGCCAAAACCAGCAGTCTGGTCACTGCTTCACTATTTTGCAATAACTCGCTATTCATCCGATTTCCTCCTTATCCTCATCTTACCACGGCTTACTCTGTCAGCCAGTCAATTTGGCACTATCTGCACCGCTCTTTTTTAGCTATCGCCTTATTTAGTGCATTTAGTACTCTTTTTTTATCCATGCTCCACAGCGGTGCCACTAATGTCCTCTTATCTCCGTCTCCGGTCATTCTGTGAATCACCATATTCTCCGGCAAAAGTGCAAGGCAGTCCGCCACCAGATGCACATACTCTTCCATTTCCAGCACACGGAATTTCCCTCTCTCATAATCCTTTTCCAGATCAGTCCCTTTTATCACATGAAGCAGCTGTAATTTGATTCCGTCTGCACCGCTATTTCCCACATAGGATACGGTTTCCATCATTTCCTGTGGTGATTCTCCCGGAAGTCCCAGAATCACATGTGTGATCACCTGTACGCTAATATCTTTCAGCTTTTTTACCGCTTCGTCATAAACAGATAAAGGATATCCTCTTCTGATATATTCCGCTGACTTCTCATGAATCGTCTGTAAGCCCAATTCCACCCATACCGGTTTTATCCGGTTCATCTCCTCAATGAGGGAAATCACATCCTCCGACAGGCAGTCCGGTCTGGTGGCAATGGAAAGTACTGCAATATCTGGATGGGATACCGCTTCTTCATACAGCTCCCGTAGCCTCTTTACAGGAGCATATGTATTGGTAAATGCCTGAAAATACGCAATATATCTGCCGTCTTTTATCTTGTTTTGCAGCCGCTCTTTTCCCTTTTCTATCTGGTTTGTGATAGAATCTGTTCTTTTCCCTGCAAATTCTCCGGAACCGGCACCGGAACAGAAAATGCACCCTCGTGTATCCAGGGTGCCATCTCTGTTTGGACAGGTAAAACCACCGTCCAGTGCAATTTTATAAACCTTCGCTCCAAAAGTATCCTGCAAATATCGGTTTAACGAATAATACTCCATTTTATCCCTTTTCTATCTGTACAAAAGTTTATTCTTCCTCTCTTAAATGGTACGCGTCCACCATTTCCTTCAGAGCACTTGCACAGTTGATCAGTTCATCACTGATCGCCGCATTCTCCTGGGAAGTAGCTGCATTGGAATCTATGATTGCCGCAATGTCATGGACGCTCTTTTCAATCTTCTCTACTGCTCCCGCCTGACTCTTTACAAACTCTGTAATCTGCATGATATCATGATTGGACTTCAGGGAATTATCAATTCCGGTCTGTAACGTCACGGAAGTTCTGTCTGCCAGATCCTTACCCACATCTACCGCCCGCATGGAATTCTCGATCAGTCTGGTAATGGTCTCTGTGGCCTGGGCAGAAGCCGCCGCCAGCTTACTGATCTCATCTGCCACAACAGCAAATCCTTTCCCTGCTTCACCAGCTCTTGCCGCTTCTATGGAGGCATTCAATGCCAAAAGGTTCGTTTCCTCCGAAATATCATTA
The DNA here is from genome assembly GCA_910585605.1 of uncultured Lachnospiraceae bacterium. Taxonomy (GTDB): domain Bacteria; phylum Bacillota; class Clostridia; order Lachnospirales; family Lachnospiraceae; genus CAG-590. The sequence continues at coordinate 22,554 of CAJUFL010000042.1, forward strand.
ATTGTAGTAATGATAACACCAATCTCTTTAGAGGTATCCTCAATCGTCTCCATAGCTGCCAGAAGTGACTGCATTTCCTGATTTCCCAAATCCAGCTGTTTATTCGTTCTCTCTGATACTGCACTGGCTTCTTCGGCATTTTTTGTAATATGCTGAATCTGCTCCGACAGCACACCAATATTAGCTACCAGCCCCTGTACAGCAACACTCTGCTCTGTCGCACCATTGGCTACCTGCATAGTACTTTCCTGTACCTGTTCAGAATAATTCACTACAATCTCTGACTGTTCGTTGACCTGTCCAAATGCAAGGTTCAGTTTATCAATAATCGCATTCAGTCCATTCCTGATAGCGATAAATGCCCCCTGATATTCCACATCCGAGCTGACTCCCAGATTATTATTGGAGATATTATTGACCACAAAAGTGATATCCCCTATATAGGTCTTTAACTGCGTAATAGTATCATTCAGTGAAACAGTGAGCATGGCAATCTCCTCTGATAGAGGTTCTTCATCAAATGCAACATCCAGATTTCCCGCTGCAATCTCCGTCACCTTTTCACTGATAGATGTAAGCGGTCTGAACCAATGATTCATTTCCTGTTCGCAATACCGTTTGATCAGCTTCCGCAATACCACCAGCAAAATAACAAAAACAATCAGCACAATAAATGCAATTCCCATGTCCGCTGTTGCTGGCATAACATAGATAACCTTCCATCCTATAGAAGAAACCTCTTCGGACATCGCAGCTTTCATTCCGAATGTATCATCCGAAATCATATATCTCTTATTTGTTTTTGCCAGCTTTTTATATTTTCCCTTTAATGCAGTCTCTAATGTATAGGAAGTCTCTCCCTTCATCATCAGCTCATCATTGGGATGTGTGAGGATCGTACCTGCCGCCGATACCAAAAAGGCATAATTTTTTCCCTCGTAACTTTGCTCCATCATCGCTATCATATTATCAAGATAAACATCCATACCGCAGACTCCGGTAAATTCTCCATCTTCCATCATCCGTTTGGACAGGGTGATACAGTATCCTCCTGACTGCTCGTCCAGATATGGTTCGGAAACATATACACCTTCTTCCAGCTCCTTTGCACCCGTATACCAGTCTCTTGTCCTGAAATCAAAATCCTCAGGCGGCTGCCATCCCCCGCTCATTACCAGTGTTTTATCAGCATATGCTACATAAACAGCAGAAAAATTGTCATTTGCCGCCACAATCGTATCTACATATGCCAGAGTATCTTCATAACCGGCAATCTGTTCGTTTTCCATAACAAGTGCCAGACTGCTTAACTGGGAAATACTCGTGTCAAAGCTCTCACTTACTTTTCCCGCATATTCCACTGTTTTGGACTTCATATGGAGATTACTCACCTGGATAGAAAATACCACCGTGATTATAATCGCTCCAATCCCCAATCCCAGTAACAGTAATGTAACCAATTTCATGATAATCCTGCTGATTCGTTTCACATAAGATCCCTGCATAATCCTCTCTCCTTTGCTTTTATCCTGTGTCAGACATTCTGCAACAGCTCCTGAACGATAACACATAATTGTATAAATTTTACTACATATTATATTTTGTTGCAAGCTGCTTTCATATAGATTATAATTTAACATAGAAAATAATCACGTACAGAAATTGCAAAGGAGAAACCGCCATGTCCAATACATATCTGGTAGGAGAACAGACAAAACGCAGAATTTTCAAGGAAAGCAAAAAGCTTTTTTATAAAAAAGGATTTACTGAGACCACCTATGATGAAATCAGCACTGCCGCCAAAATAAACCGTGCACTGATTCCCTATCATTTTAAAAACAAAATGATATTAGGACAGGAAATTTATAATGAATTAATGAAAGAATTTACAACCAGCCTGGACCTCATATTAGATACAGAACAGTTTTCATCAGAATTAACCGGCGTCATCCACATCATGGCATATTACCGACTGCTTGCCAATCCCAGATACTGCCGTTTTGTATTTCAATTACTGTCTGATGAAGATTTTTCCATATCACTGTCAGAAGACCAGAATCTGATCACATACTGTTTAGGAAGTAAAACTTCCCGGTTTGATTCTACAGATATCGACATTATCTGCCAGATGGGCACTGGTATCAAAAAAGAAATCATACGCATCATCTATACAGACAAAAAAGAAACAGATATCGACCATCTTGTTATGATAAAACTGCATATGCTGCTTGGTTATATCGGATATTCCAAAAAGAAGATTGATGAACTTGCCGATGCCGCAATTACATTATTGAACCTGTTATCCTTCCAGGTTAAAAACAACTTTACCATCGAAATCACATACAAATAAGGCAGTAACAACTAAATATTTTCTTCTCTCAAAAACAGAGCCAATGAACTGTGAGATATCCCACAAATTCATTGGCTCTGCATTCCTACTCATTATTTAAACCTCAACATCCAGTGAATAATCTACACCATCCACCCTGAATCCAAACATGCGATAAAAATCTTCCCAATATCCTTCCGTATCTGCCAGTTTTAAAAGATTACTGCTGTCTATCTGCTCCCAGAGCTTCATCACCTCTGTCTGGACATCCTCACGCATTTCCCAGTCATCTACATGAAGCATACCGTCTGTCTCCACTGTTACCCCGTCTGCACCAAATATCTTATCCTTATATAACCGGTACATCTGTTCAATACAGCCCTCATGAATTCCTTTTTCCTTCATAACCCTATACAAAAGGGAAAGATAAAGCGGAACAACTGGAATTGCCGAACTTGCCTGAGTTACCAGTGCCTTATTGACTGATACATATGCCTTAATCCCCAATGCTTTCTGTTTTCTGGCAATTGCACATGCACTCTCTGTCAAATGCTTCTTTGCCCTGCCGATAGTTCCCTCATGATAAATCGGATAGGTAAGCTTTGGTCCGATGTAAGAATATGCGATCGTAATAGCATTTTCTTCAATTGCATCAGCCTCAACCAATGCATCCATCCAGTCTATCCAGTCCTCGCCTCCCATTACTTTAACAGTAGCTGCTATTTCTTCCTCTGAAGCAGACGGAATCGTAGCGTCTGTAATCGTATTATCCCGAAGATTCCAGTTTTTCTGGGTAAAGGATTCCCCTACAGTTTTTAAACTGGATACATAAGTTGTTCCGTTAGCTGTGGTTCTTCTTGGAGAGGCCAGAGAATATACAACCATATCCACTTTGCCTAAATCTTCTTTGATCATTTGAATCACCTGCTGTTTAATCTCCACAGAAAATGCATCCCCGTTTACGGATTTTGCATATAAACCTTCTCTGGCTGCCGCCCCTTCAAATGCTCTTGTATTATAAAATCCCGGGGTTGCCGTTCGCTTCCCGCTAGCTTCCTTGTCAAACAATACCCCGATCGTTGCTGCTCCCATGCCAAATGCTGCCGTAATCCGGGAAGCCAGTCCATAACCGGTGGAAGCACCGATTACCAGTACATTTTTCGCACCGCTGATTTTCCCCTGCTTTTTCACATAATCAATCTGTTCTGATACATTTTTCTCACACCCGGTGGGATGTGCCGTCGTACAGATAAACCCCTTTACCTTTGGCTCTACTACCATAATTACCCTCCATTTCACGAACGTATGCCATATAAGCTTTTATTCCCTTAAATCTTATTGGCGTCCAGTATTATACTTTTGTCTATTATTATACAAAAGAAAACGGGGCTGCCACATTAAAATTTTCTCTTAAAGAGAACCCTTTTTATATGACAGCCTCATTAACTTATATCATGTAACCTGTATTCTTGTCAAATCTTATAATGTGCATATATCAACAAGTGTTAAATGTTCTTTATTTGCCTTTTCCAGTGATGTAAGAAGTGCATCTGCGGTATCTAAACTGGTAAGCACCGTAACACCTGTCTCAATAGCATGGCGGCGGATGATAAATCCATCCTTACTCTTTTCGATTCCCTGTGCCGGAGTATCAATAATCAGGTCGATCTCATGACTCAGAATTAAATCCAGTAAATTAGGGGAAGGTGCTTCCACTTTATTGATATGCTTTGCCGGTACACCATTTTCATTTAATACACGACAGGTACTTCTGGTAGAGTAAATCTCATACCCAAGCGCCGCAAAGCGTTTTCCAATCTTCACTGCTTCCAGCTTATCCGTATCCTTAACCGTAAGCACCATTTTCTTGTGCTTGGGCAGGTCCACACCATTTCCCAGAAATGCCTTATAAAGTGCCTCATTAAAATCTTTTGCAATCCCCAGACACTCGCCTGTAGATTTCATTTCCGGACCAAGGCTTACCTCTGCACCCTTAAGCTTTTCAAAGGAAAATACCGGCATCTTCACTGCAAAATACTCACTCTCCGGCTGTAAACCAGGAGTGTAGCCAAGATTTCTTATCTTTTCGCCGATGATCACCTTAGATGCAAGGTCAACAATGGGAATGCCTGTTACTTTACTAATATATGGCACCGTTCTGGAAGAACGCGGGTTTACCTCAATGACATACACTTCCTCCTGATATACGATAAACTGGATATTGATCAGTCCGATTACATGGAGGCTTGTAGCCAGCTTTCTCGTATAATCCTCAAGCACTCTTTTAATCTTATCCGAAAGGCTTCTTGCCGGATATACAGAAATGCTGTCACCCGAATGGATGCCTGCCCTTTCCACGTGCTCCATGATACCTGGAATCAGAATATCCTCTCCATCACAAACCGCATCGACCTCTACTTCTTTCCCCATCAGATATTTATCTACCAGTATCGGATGTTCCTGCACCGTACGGTTAATAATATCCATGAATTCCACAATATCTGCATCATGGATGGCAATCTGCATACCCTGTCCGCCCAGTACATAAGAAGGTCTTACCAAAACCGGATATCCCAGCTCATTTGCTGCCTTAAGGGCTTCTTCACAGGTAAATACTGTCTTTCCTGCCGGTCTTGGAATACAGCATTTTTCCAGAATCTCATCAAACAGCTCCCTATCCTCGGCTGCATCCACATTTTCTGCGGAAGTACCAAGAATCGGAACCCCCATTTTTAATAAATCTTCTGTCAGCTTGATGGCAGTCTGACCGCCAAACTGGACCACTGCCCCATCCGGTTTTTCCAGATTCACAATAGCTTCTACATCCTCTGCGGTAAGCGGTTCAAAATACAGCTTATCTGCAATATCAAAATCAGTACTCACCGTTTCCGGATTATTATTTACGATAATTGTCTCATATCCGCTCTTGGAAAGTGCCCATGTACTATGTACGGAACAATAATCAAATTCAATTCCCTGTCCGATACGAATCGGACCAGAACCCAATACCATAACCTTCTTTCTCGTTCTCGTGGCATCTACTTCACACTCACCGTCATAGCAGGAGTAATAGTACGGCGTACTTGCCTCAAACTCCGCTGCACAGGTATCCACCATTTTATATGCCGGATGGATATCATATTCCAGACGAAGATCGTGGATTTCCTGTTCCGTTTTGCCTGTGATCTTTGCAATCACCTCATCCGGAAATTCCAGCCGTTTTGCCTCAAATATTAATTCTTTTGTCAATTCTTCTTCAGCAAGGCGTTTTTCCATTTTTACGATATTTTGAATTTTATCCAAAAACCACAGGTCGATCTTTGTGATATTTTGAATCTCCTCCAACGTGATACCGCGGCGGACTGCCTCAGCCACTACAAAGATACGCCGGTCATCCACCCGATGTAGTTCTTTACGGATTTCTTCTAACGGACGCTCATTCATGTCTTCATAAATCAGGCAGTTTACATGCTGTTCCAGGGAACGCAGTGCCTTCATCAGGGCACCTTCAAAATTCGTACAGATACTCATAACTTCACCGGTTGCCTTCATCTGTGTAGTCAGCTTACGGCTTGCCTTAATAAACTTGTCAAACGGAAGTCTTGGAATCTTTACAACACAGTAATCCAATGCCGGTTCAAAACTCGCATACGTCTTGCCGGTAATCGCATTTTTAATCTCATCTAGATGATAACCCAGTGCAATCTTGGCAGAAACCTTGGCAATCGGATATCCGGTTGCTTTGGATGCCAATGCGGAAGAACGGCTTACACGGGGGTTCACTTCAATCACACAATATTCAAAAGAAGTTGGGTTGAGTGCAAACTGCACATTACAGCCGCCCGTAATCTTCAGCTCTGAAATGATATTTAAAGCGGAACTCCGAAGCATCTGGTATTCCTTATCAGCCAGTGTCTGGGAAGGAGCCACAACAATGGAATCTCCTGTATGCACTCCTACCGGATCCAGATTTTCCATATTACAGACACAGATTCCCGTCCCGTTGGCATCTCTCATTACCTCATATTCTATTTCCTTCCAGCCGGCAATGCATCTCTCTACCAGAACCTGCCCCACACGGGATAAACGCAGTCCATTTTCAAGAATCTCCTTAAATTTTTCCTCATTTTCCGCAATACCGCCGCCGGAACCTCCTAATGTATATGCCGGACGCAGTACTGCCGGATATCCAATCTCTTTCACAAAGTCAAGACCATCTTCTACATTCGTGACCACTTTAGAAGGCGCAATAGGTTCTCCGATTTTTTCCATCGTCCTTTTAAACTCATCACGGTCCTCCGCTTTTTTAATCGTCTTGGCAGAAGTACCGATCAAACGGACATTATGCTGGCGCAAAAACCCTGATTCTTCTAATTCCATTGCAATATTCAGTGCGGCCTGCCCCCCAAGGGTAGGCAAAATGCTGTCCGGCTTCTCCTTTGCGATAACTTTTTTAACAATTTCCGGTGTCAGCGGTTCAATATAAACCTGATCGGCAATATTTTTATCGGTCATGATCGTAGCCGGATTGGAATTGATCAGGATAACATAAATCCCTTCTTCCTTTAACGCCCGGCACGCCTGTGTCCCCGCATAATCAAACTCTGCGGCCTGTCCGATCACAATCGGACCGGAACCAATCACTACTACTTTTTTAATATTCGGATTCTTTGGCATTATTTGGACACCTCCATCATATTCATAAACTCATCAAATAAATAGTTTGTATCAAGAGGACCTGCACATGCCTCCGGATGAAACTGCACTGTCTGGACATTTTTTCCCAGATAATGAACACCCTCCACCGTTTTATCATTAACATTTATAAAACTCACCTCTGCAATATCCCTGTCTATGGTCGCTTCTTTTACCATATAACCATGATTCTGCGTAGAAATATATACTTTTCCAGTCTTTAAATCCTTTACCGGATGATTTGCCCCCCGGTGCCCATACTTCATTTTCTCCGTGTCCGCACCATTGGCAAGCGCCAGCAGCTGATGCCCTAAACAGATTGCAAAAATCGGTATCTTTGTTGCAAACAATGTCTTGATTTCCTCAATCACTTCCACATTTGTTTTGGGATCCCCCGGACCGTTTGATAACATAATCCCATCAGGATGATCCGCCAGGATGGTTTCTGCCTTTGTATATGACGGATATACGATAACCTCACATCCCCTGCCGGTCAGTTCCCTGATAATATTTTTCTTTGCCCCAAGGTCAATCACCGCAACCTTAAAGCCCTCTCCGTCATAATGTTCAATCTCTTTACAGGTTGTGAGCCTTACCACATCTCCGATCTCGTATTCCTTAAGTCTAGGGATTACCGTATCCAGATTATAATCGCTATCCACCGTGATCATTCCCCGCATGGTTCCTTTTTCCCGAAGAATCTTTGTAAGTGCTCTGGTATCCACTCCTTCAATTCCCGTAATTTTATTGGCAATCAGAAAATCCTCTAATGCCTCCTGGTTTCTGAAATTGCTTGGAAGCTTTGCAATCTCCCTTGTGATAAACCCTGACTGCCATGGCTTATTTGCCTCCATATCTTCAAAACAGACTCCGTAATTGCCAATCAATGGGTATGTCATACAGACAGCCTGTCCTGCATAAGAAGGATCCGTCAAGACCTCCAGATATCCTGTCATTGACGTATTAAATACAATCTCACTGATGATCTCATCTTTACATCCGACACTTTTTCCCTCAAACACATGACCGTCTTCCAGGATTAGAAATGCTTTCATATGTACCTTCCTTTCTGATTTTTGCCCAAAAAAAAAACCACTAATAAAGCCTATGCCCTTCCATAGGTGGTCTTTTTTCATTCCTATATACTCTGACTGTTCAGTCAGCAGATTCCTTCTGTTGCCCTGAATATGTACTCAAATTGTAAAGATTCTAACACACTTTTTTTTCTTTGACAACCCCTTTTTCCATATTTTATTCATTATATCTTCTATCATCCCCCGTTATAATAATATCAAATTTATAATAATATAAATTTTATAATATATGTATCACTTTATAAAATATATATAATAACTGTTCTTATACTATGAAAATGGACATATACATTATTTTACACATTATTTTCAGAAAAAGCCCTAAAGCGTCTTGTTCTTCCGTTCTTCCTCTTCTCTCCTGCTAAATTCACAACCGCAAAAATCCTGTCTGTATAAATGATACTCCTCCGACAGTTCAATGGACCTTTTGTATCCGTTTTTCTTTTTAAAATCCGCATACAGGTAATTTACTCCATAAGCCTGCTGTAATTCCTCCCCAATTTGGTTAAGCCATACCGCATTTTTATAAGGGCTGATAGACAATGTAGTAGTAAAGTAATCAAATCCTTCCTTCATGGCAGTCTGTGCCGTCTGTTCCATTCTTAACCGGTAACAGGCATAACAGCGCCTGCTTCTTTCTCCAAGCTGTTCCAGTCCTTTTACCGCATTATAAAATTCTTCTATATCGTACTTTCCCTCCAAAAAAGAAACTTCGTGAAGAACCGGTAATTCCCTGATCAGCCTTTTTTGTTCCTCCACACGTTTCCCATATTCATTGCTGTCTGAAATATTAGGATTATAATAAAAAATAGTGATATAGAAATACTGGCTTAAATATTCCAATACATAGCTGGAACAAGGTGCACAGCAGCTATGCAGCAGCAAAGACGGTACTTTTACCGATTCCCCTCTTCCGTCTGTTATTTCCTTCAATATTTTATCCATTTTCAGCTGATAATTGACATTCTCTTTCATTATTTCTCCTCTTCTTATTCAGATTGAACAACCAAAACAAATGGTTTCTTTTGATTTTTCACCTATTTTTGTGCAATATTACCGATTGACTTTGTGTACAATAAACAATATACTATTATTAAAAGAACGTATATAATTATGTATAAATTATGACGATTTGTCAAATCAATATTAAATAGGAGGTGTCTCATATGACAGTCGAGCAGGCAGTTAAAAAGTTTAAGCTTGAACCACTTAATGTATATACCGCTAAAGCCAAGGCAAAGGAACTTAACGTGGAAGAAGTGCTGTACATGAACGTCCAGAAGAACAAGTATGCTTATATTGTAAAAGACGGTGCACGCGGTTATGTCTTATATCAGGATGAGATGAGTTTTTACACCAAAATGTATAAAGGTCTTAAGATGACTCCACTTGAGCCTTAATTCAGTGTATTGTATAGAATAATTTATGGAAGACTGGCTATTTTTCTGCCTCATATGGCAACAGTATATAGCCAGTCTTTTTATGGTTTTTGTCAAGATTGAGAATCCAATTTAAAACCTTTATTTTTCAGCAAACATCTGGTCGGAATACCGGAATCCCATTTAACACACCTGTAAATGATAAAAAAACTCGAAATGTATCTCTTATCATTTACAGGTATTCTCTGCCAGTATAAAATATAGCATCCCGCAAATACTACTAACATTATTCTTATTTTGATATATCCTGTGTAAATGGGATTCCAAAAAGAAAGAGGTTAGTAAATGAATCAACTTAAGGACAGTAAAAAAGATTATATTCCAATATTATACAAATACCTATTCCTTTTTTTAGTTGGAGGATTTTCCTATTTCTATATTGAAATACTATTTCGTGGTTTTTCACATTTTTCCATGATCGTCTGCGGCGGACTGGCATTTATCCTCTGTGGTCTCATTAATCAGCTCATGCATTTCCGAATTTCGCTGATCACACAAATGATCCTTTCCATGATCATCATTACCGGACTGGAATTTGTAACCGGTTATATTGTAAATATGAAGCTTCACTGGAATGTCTGGGACTATTCCGGTATGCCTTATAATCTCTATGGTCAGATTTGTCTTGCCTATTCCTCTATATGGCTGGTATTATCCCTTGTATGCATCTTTGCAGACGATCTGATCCGCTGGAAAATATTCGATGAAGAAAAAGCAAGGTATAAATGGTTTTAAATATAGACGTACTCTCTTTATACAATCAATAACCCCGCTGCGAGCAGAATCTCAAGTTTGAGGCAATGCAAGCAACGAGGTATTTTATTTTCGTCTGAATATTTATATACTACGGAATCCTGATTACATCATTCCTCCCATACCACCCTGCATTGGCGGCATAGCCGGAGCATCTTCCTTAATATCTGCAACAACGGATTCTGTTGTCAATAAAGTAGATGCAACAGAGGTAGCGTTCTGTAATGCAGAACGTGTTACCTTAACAGGATCAATAATTCCTGCTTCAATCATATTCACGTAATTTTCATTTAAAGCATCAAAACCAACACCTGGCTCAGCCTCTCTTACGTTATTGATGATTACTGCACCTTCCAGTCCTGCATTTCCAACAATATGGAATAATGGTGATTCCAGTGCCTTCAGGATAATCTCTGCACCTGTCTTCTCATCTCCGGATAAGGTCTCTGTCAGCTTTGCTACTTCCTTGCTGGCGTGAATATAAGCAGATCCACCACCTGCAATGATTCCCTCTTCTACCGCAGCTCTCGTTGCAGCCAGGGCATCTTCCATACGAAGCTTAGCTTCCTTCATCTCTGTTTCAGTAGCAGCACCTACACGAATTACGGCAACACCGCCTGCCAGCTTAGCCAGTCTCTCCTGCAATTTTTCCTTATCAAACTCTGATGTTGTTTCTTCAATCTGAGATTTGATCAGGTTTACTCTTCCTTCAATCTCCGTGCTTTCTCCAGCACCGTCTACGATAATGGTGTTTTCTTTCTCAACTCTGACACTCTTTGCACGTCCTAAATCGTCCAGTGTAGTCTCTTTCAGATCCAGTCCTAACTCATCTGTAATCACTTTACCACCTGTCAGGATTGCGATATCTTCAAGCATAGCTTTTCTTCTGTCACCATAACCAGGTGCCTTTACACCTACTACCTGGAATGTTCCACGCAATTTGTTAAGAATCAGGGTAGTTAATGCTTCACCTTCAATATCCTCTGCGATGATTAATAACTTCTGACCACCCTGTACAATCTGCTCAAGAATCGGTAAAATATCCTGAATATTGGAAATCTTCTTATCCGTAATCAAAATATATGGATTATCCAGTTCTGCAACCATTTTCTCCATATCAGTTGACATATATGCAGAAACATAACCGCGGTCAAACTGCATACCCTCTACCAGATCAAGCTCTGTCTTCATTGTCTTGGATTCTTCGATTGTGATAACACCATTATTTGATACTTTTTCCATTGCATCTGCAACCATAGTTCCTACAGTCTCATCGCCTGCTGAAATAGATGCAACTCTTGCAATCTGCTCTTTTCCACTGATGGTCTCACTCATATCGCTGATTGCATCTACTGCCGCATCACAAGCCTTCTTCATACCTTTTCTTAAGATAATCGGATTGGCTCCTGCTGCCAGGTTCTTCATACCTGCATTGATCATTGCCTGTGCAAGTACTGTAGCAGTTGTCGTACCGTCTCCGGCTACGTCATTCGTCTTGGTTGCCACCTCTTTTACAATCTGTGCACCCATATTTTCAAATGCATCCTCTAACTCTATATCCTTTGCAATGGTAACTCCATCATTTGTAATCAGCGGAGTACCGAAAGATTTTGCTAATACAACATTTCTTCCTTTGGGTCCCAATGTAACTCTTACTGTATCTGCTAACTGGTTCACACCGGACTCTAACGCTTTACGGGCTTCTACACCATATTTAATCTCTTTTGCCATGTTTTAAAACCTCCATATATTGTTAATATAATTTTTTGACGATATCTATTAAGCCTCTACAACTGCATGGATATCATTCTGTTTTACAATAATAAATTTATCTCCATCTAACTCTACATCATTACCAGCATATCTGGAATAAATTACTTTATCCCCTTCCTTAACCTGCATCTCAACTTTCTCACCATCTACTACAGTTCCAGGACCAACCGCAACAACCTCTGCATACTGAGGCTTCTCCTGGGAAGAAGTCGGTAAAACAATGCCTGACTTTGTAGTCTCTTCTGCTACACACTCTTTTAATACAACTCTGTCACCTAACGGTACTAACTTCATATTCATTTCCTCCTTTTATTCAGCTCATGATAAGCTATTCACTTTCTTTTCAACGATGAGAAACACGTTTACAGATTTCTCATGTTCACGGTCAGCATTAAATTGAAATACATACTTTCCAACATTGCCTTCCGCAGGAATCACTAGCACTCACTCAATTCGAGTGCTAACATATTTCTTATTTTACCCTATTTTGGTAAAAAATCAACCCCTATTTTAAAAATAATTGTGATAATTTTGTAAATTCCTGTTTTTCGTACTAGAGGACGCTTTCAACATGAGGGGTTGGTGGAGTCCGCTGTGGGGAAATACCCTGCTGTTCTCGTCCGTCCCCGCTTTCGCTCCTTCGCACGCATAGCGGTACTAAACTCTTGTATGTCTGCGACATCCAATCGTTAAGTACCGATG